>JAYSUV010000284.1:0-14026 GCA_043718945.1 Planctomycetota bacterium | reverse complement strand
ATGACGAAGCAGGTCCAGTCGCGCGACTTGTCCCGGCGGGTGAACTTCAGGTGCAGGTCGGTCGAGGCACTGCCGTTGCCGAGGAACGTGAACTCGCGCTGGGCCGAGTCGTCCGGGCGAGAGAGTGAGAGGGCCAGCGACAGCAGCCCACCGAGCCTGGGCTGCGGGGCAGCTGCGGCTTGGGTCTGTTCCCCGTTGTCGAGGACGCCGTTTCCGTTGGTGTCGAATTGTTGAACGGATTGGGACTGACGGACTGACAGGCTTAAGGTATCACCAGACTCAGCAGCATCGGACAGACCCACGATGGTTCGGGAGGGCCAGTTGTCCCGCCCTACGATGTTCACTCCTGGTGCCGCATCTCCGGGCTTCCTCGGGAAGGGGCCGTTCACCACGGACTGCGGATCGGCCATCTGTTTCGATTCCAAGAAATCGACACTTTTACCCGTTATGGCATCGCTCTGGTTACGGACTGAGCTGCTGCGTGCTCGACTGCCAGTGCCACGGCCACCGAAGCCTTGGCCACCGCCGCCTGGCCGTCCCTCTTTGTCGGACAGCGAATCCTTATCGCGGGCGAATAGTTCCTCGCTTCGCTTCTCCATCTTCTCAGCTGGCTTCGCTTCAAATTGAGGCTCCGCCTGTGCCGGGGCTTCGGCGGGCATCGACTCCCCTAATGGAGCGGCTGCCCCGGCTTCGGATTTGGCGAGACCCATGGACTCCTCGGTGGCCATCGAGGCATCCCAATTGGGAGTGGCCATCTCGCCGTTCATCGGCCCGTCACCGCCCATGCCGCCTGTCACGGGGTCTACCATGCCGAATGGGCGCAGTGGGTTGTGTGGCGCTGCGGTCGTGGCGGCGACGGTGTGGTCGTCGTACCTGTGATGCGAAACACTCGCCGCTTCTCTCATTGGAGATGTGAATGTCTGAAAAGTGGGCACGATCACCGCGAAGAGGAAGGCAGTCGCGACCACTCCACACATCGACCGCAGCCAACCAAACCGCTCCACCGTCTTCCGCAGTCCCCACACCAGCAGGAACACAATCGATACCAGAAACATGGCATTGAGAATCGTCTTCGGACTCGGGGCGCGGAACAGCGAACTCCACCGACCCAGTGAGCCGTCCTGGTCAAGATCAACAGTCGGCTGGAACGCGCCGGGACTCTCGATCAGCAGCAAATCGTTCGGGTGGAACAGCTGCCACCTCTGCTGCAGGATGTCGAGCGGTTGCTCGGCACCCTGGCCATCGAGGACGGTGAAGAGCGGCGGGGACTGCTGGAAGTCGTCCGTCAGTGGACCCGCGAGACTGGAGCGATAGAAGAGCGTCAGCGTGTGGTGCTGGCTCGCTTGGCCGTCCTGCGGAACGGCGATGAGCAGCCCGTCCCCTTGCTGGCGAATCTCCTGCGGCTGGCCGTCGACCTGGACGGCCCAAAGTTCGACTTCGGCGGGGAGCCGCACCTTGAGGTTCTGAATGCCGATGGCAGTGAACACCAAATCGGCTTGATGCTGGAGTTCTCCATTGCGACCGAGGACGGTCTGGTAGTTCGCCGAGTGACCGACCGCCGTCGGCACCTGCGCCCGATCGAACCGCTGCTCGCTGACCGCCAGCGCCCAGCCAGGACGGGTGTAGCGATAGCCCGCGACGATCGGCTCTTTCGGGCGATACGCAGCCGGGGGGAAGTCGATCGGGTCGACCTTCAGCAGCGGCTGTCCGGTGAGGTCGATGGCCAGTGGGGAGAGGAACTGTTCCTGTGAGGCCTCGATCGCTACGAACCCGGTCTCACGCTCGGCCCCGACGACGGTCATGACCGGGCAGTTGAACGGCCCCTTTTCGGGCCGGGCATGGCGGATGTCGACCGACAGCAGATACGTGTCGTTCCCATATCGATCGAACCGCAACGTCCAGCGGCGGATGCCGTCCTTGGCCGGGGCGGCGGTCTGCTCGACGATCTTCGGCGGGAACTGAAAGCTGAGAATACTCATGCTCCGCTGGGCAACAGTGTCGGTGCCGAGCGGAAAGAACGGATCGAGCCGGAACCGCAGATCGGTCCCCGACGCTTCCGGCAGGTCGATGACCAAGCTGCGCACGCCGCCGCCCTCGATCCGCAGCTGGCTCTCGATGTGAGTATTGAGCGTGTCGGGTTCGATGCGGAAGAAGGTCGACTCGTTGCTGGAAAGGCGAGCGGGCTTGCGGGAGACATGAAGCGTCCCCTTGTAGGCGGAGTCCTGCAAGCTGAAGCCCAGACGGATGTCGCGGCCGTATGCGGCGATCTTACCGCGCAGGATGTTCAGTTCGGACGGGCTGGGTGGGTCGAGGCCCGTGATCTCGGCGGGAACGACATCGAGCGCGGCCTCGGCAGTGATGCCATAGATCCCCTCGATCACCCCGGCTTGTGGCAGCTGGATGCGCGGGAGGGCGATCTGCACCGGCTGGTCCTCGACGGGCCACTTGTCGGGTTCGAGCCTTGCGTTCAAGGTGAGTGCGACGGTCCCATCCGCCGGGATCGGGGTCGGGAAGGTAATGCGAATCTGGTTGATGCCCGCTTCCTGCGGCACGACCTGCCAGGTGATCGATTGGTCGCCAAGGAACACGCTGCTGATCTGCCACTCGGCGGGGAGGTTGATTTGGGCATCGAACAGCGGAGCGAGCCGCGTTTGCAGGTTGATGACCGCTGTGAAGTCGAGGCTGGTCGAGTTCAAGTCGAGCAGGTTCGTCACCGCCGCCCGGACCTCACGGGTCTTCGGTTCGGTCACAAACGGCAGCTTGAAGCGCGGTTGCCAAATCTGGAAGTGCAGCAGCGAGTCGCCGTTCTCGGCCAGGACAGCTTGACTCACCACGGTGCGGACGCCATCGAGTTCGCCAACGCGGAGGCGGACGCCCGCCGGGTAACGGACCTCGGCGATGCCGACTTGCGAAGTGATGTCGTTGAAGACGAGAGTCGGCACCTCCCAGGCCATGTCGCTGGCGGCTTTGAGGACGCCTCGGAAAGTGATCTCGCGCGAGCCTTCAAACGGTTGCCGGTAGGCCAGCGTGATCGTCGTCCGCGCCGGGTCATCGGGCGTGTCGGCGAGTTGCCACGAATCGAGGCCGGTCGACTCGACAGCTGTGATCTCCAGCGACATCGGCACGGTGCAGACGATGCGGTCAACGGGACGACCGACGACTTGCAGTGCCGCTTTGGCCGACCAGCTGACCTCGCCGGGAGCAACGGTGACGGCGATGGCGGTGTTGGCCAGAGTCAGCGCATCAGTGCGAGTGCTGGCTTGCCGATTGGTGATTTGCAGGTTGACGCTTTGATGTCCGCCAAGGGCCACGCGGTACTCCGCGGGCTGATCGGCGGGAGTGCTGCGAGGAAGCGTGTTGTTGCTCTCCTTGAGGAACTTGCCCGCTGGCAGCGACACAATCAGCTCACCCGCCGCCGCGCGGATGACTCCGAACCCGGTGGCCAAGTCGCTGCCGACAGCTGCGAGGCGGGCGGAGAGGTCGAGGGTCAGCGTGCCCGCCCCCTGGACATCGGTGAAGACCCGCAGGATGTTCGGATTCTCGCCGTGCCAGCCGGCCAGCGCAGGCTGTCCGTTGATCTGGCACTTCTCGACGGAGAGGCCATCGCAAGGGACATGGAACTCGGTCCAGTTCTTGTCGAAGTTGGTGAACTGAATCGTGGCGGTCATGACGAGTTGATCGCCATCGATCTTGGCCACGTAGTTTGCGGAGGTGATGATCAGCCCGGTCGGCTGGACGCCCGTCGCCTTGTTTTTGAGGGCCTCGGCCACGAGGGCGTCGAACTCGGCCTTTTTCAGCAGCACCCCCTGCCGGTCACGAGCCATCACCGCGTCGAACTCTTCGAGTGGGACGAAGATGTGGCGGAGTGGTTTGTCGAGCAGGTCGTCCTGAGCCGGAGCAGAGGATTGCCCGAGCAGGAGAAAGAGGGTCAGTACGAGTCCTCGGAGGAAATAATTCACCACGGAGGCACGGAGGCACGGAGGGGCAGAGAGGAGAGGATTCGTTAGAGACGTGAAGGCGGCATCAATCCCATCCCGGAGGGATGAAAGAAGGTAGCCGGTGGTTGAGCGCAGCGACACCACCGGTTGATGGGCGCTTGCGTTGTCTTGCACCCTAGAGGGGTGCCAGGGGGTCGAGTGGACACGCTGTTTCGGTGTATCTCTGGCATCCCTGCCGGGATGCGGAGCGTTCTTGGACTTACCATCCGGTGGTGTCGCTGCGCTCAACCACCGGCTAATCTCTATGACCCCTGCCGGGGTCGTTGCCTCAGCGCCACTCCCCGGATTGCTCCGTGCCTCCGTGCCTCCGTGGTGAAACAATGACCGAGGCATGCGAGTGACTCGCTCTTCTAGCTGACTGCTGATCGCTGATGACTGATAACTCTTCATAATGCACCTCCCCTCCTTTCGATTCAGGCCTGTGACGATGGATCGTTTCCAGTGGTCTCGGGCGGTGGAGGAGGCGGGGAATCAGGGGACGCAGTCTCGGCGACCGGAGTCGGCGGCGAAGTAGTAGGCAGAGCAGCGGCCAGTGGAGCAGCGGCCATCACGGTGGCGGCCAAAGCACGGCGATTGAAGACCGTCTTCACGATCCACAGCCCGACCAGGAAGATCAGCCCGTAGCGAGTCGCCTGCAACACATGCGACAGCGTCTGCGAGTCCTTGAGGCCGTACAGCACCGCCGCAAACAGCGCGACCATGAGTACACTCAACTTGTTCTCCAGCGAGGTCCCCATCAGCAGTAGCGCGATCGCCGCAGCAGAGAGGCTGAAGAGGAACGCCATGCCAACGCGGTTCCACCACGTCACGGTGATCTGGTTCGCACCGCCGAGGTTGGAGTAGACGTATGCCACGCGGCCTTGGGTCGGAAGGCGTTCCGAGAGATCTCCACCGCCGAACCATTGCCGTTCACGATTGGCGATGGCTTCACTCTCACTGGCTCGCCGGGTGCGGTCCATCAGCGATTGCCAAGGTCTGACACGCTGCACAGCGAAGAACCCCTGCGGATCACCGACCAGCGAGAACTTCTCGGGCACATAGACGACGGTGCGAAGTTCTTGAACCGGCACGACCCCCTTATTTCCGAGGACCGGCATGGGCAGGTCGAGGCTGCCGCGCCCATAGCTGCTGTCGCCGAGAGCCGGGGTGACTTCCCATTGAAAGTGCAGTGTGATGGGGAACTCCTGGTCACTGCCCGAATCGCGGGCGACATTGATCCAGTAGGCTTCCCACAAATTGCCGAGCTTCTGGTCTTCCGAGATGTCGGCTCTTTCGAGGTTGACCTCACGACTGGCGACGGTGACACCGAGGAGCTTGAATCCCTCCCCCTCTTTCCCCTTGGGAAGGTGAGCCAGCAGGCGTTGCCGCTCGCTGGTCTTGAGTCGCATCCGCACGAGGTAGGTCGCCTCGCTGTTCTCTCCGGTGACGATCTCGACGAGTTCCTTTGAGACGACGGTGGCGACCACTTCGGCAATCTCATACTTGGTTTGGGTGATCACCAGTTGAATGGCGGCGTCGTCCGGCTGAGTGAAGTAGCGGAACGCCTGGGTTCCGGATGTGGGCAGGAGTGACAACTCGCGCACGTCCATCGGCTCGACATCGCCGCCGGTGGCTTTGGCACTGACCGCCAGCGAGTCGTCCTTGGTGATGACCATTTCGCCGCTGACGTTGGACAAAGGAGTCTTCACCTCGCCCTTCTCATAGCCGAGCGGTCGCAGCACCTGAGCGGCGATCTTGCGCTCGGTCGAGCCGGTGGCCTGCTCCGGCTTCATGTCATACGAGATCGCGAACCGCTGGGTTCCCATCACCTCGCGCTGCATGACGACGGTCCACTCCACCCAGCCGTCTTTGGCGGGGGAGGCGGACTTCTGCTTGATGCCGGGGGAACTGCCGTTAGTGGCGACGCTTTCGATCTGGACACGCGCGGAGACCGCCTCGGGAACGAGGAACCGGAAGGTGTCGATCCCCGCGTACTGAACATCAAAGTCGAGCTGGGTCTTGATCTCGCTGAGTTCTGGTTGCAGGTGGATGGTTGTTGCCACGGTGGCGTTCAACCGCGCGGGCTTGCGTTTGGTGGTGACCGGGATCGTAACCGGGCGACGGGTGTAGCTCCACGAGGAGGTGGCCCGCGCATCACCAATTGCCGAGCCGGGAACCACCGGCAGCGGCTGGGCTGAGGCGAGCCCTTTGTCGTTGGTGATGACTTCGATCGATTCCTTGGCGAAGACATGTAAATTCCCGATGTCTCGCTCGGCTCCGATCGGCTCCAGCACGGGCAGAGTGAATTCGGTTTGGTCGGTGCCAGCGGAGTAATCGCGGTGGGCACGGATATTGAGGGCAATGGCTCCCATCGTCTTATCGTTGAGGTTCACCGTCAGCAGCTTCGTGGTCGCATCGACGTTGAATTCCTTCATGCCGGGGCAGTCGACGCCATCAATGACGAGGCCATCTGGCACCTTGACTTGCAGCTGAAACAGCCCGGCCCGCTCGACGGTGTACTGAATGGTCGAGGTCAATCGCAGCTCGTCATCCATGAAGACGAGTTGGCTGCTCTGGTCGACCAGCACGCGCGGCTGAACGGGTTTCACGGAGGCTTTGAGGACGAACTTCGGTGAGTAATACTTGAACGAGACGACTCGCTCGCCGCGCAGGCGTTCGTGCAGTTCCCCCGCGTCGATGCGGACGACTCCCTGCTGCTGCTCGACGGTGAGTGTCAGGTCGGCCGAGTGGGACAGCCCAATCTGGCCCGACTCGCGGACGACATCCAGTGCGTGGATGCCGACCATCGCGGTCTCGGTCGACCCGGCGACATCGAACGGCTCGTCAGGGATTTTACGCTCGGTGTGAATCTCGACGTTGAACTTGCCGGTCTGGCCGCCGAGCATGTCGATGGTGACGATCTGCCGACCGTCTTCCTCCTTCGCCAGCCATCCTTTGAGACGGGCCTCGGCGGAGACATCCAGAATACGGTGATCCTTCGGGACTGAAACTCGCAGCTGGGCCACTTCACCGCGCAGGACTTCGTAGGCCAGGATCGCGTCGGTGTGGATCAGACCGTCCTCGACACTGACGCGGGTATAATTGGTGACGCTGGCCAGGAGGTCCATCTCGGGCTTGCTGGTCGCCTTGGGGCGCCAGCGGGCGGTGATGGTCGGTGTGGAGCCCAAGTTGGCCTTAAAGCGAGTCTGCATGGCAGCTGCCTCGGCAGGAATCGCGATCAGGCGAGGAGTGACTTCGACGGTTTGGTCGGCCTCGGGGATGACGATCTCGAATGTCGTGATTCCCGTGGTCGGAACCTCGAAGGCGAACTCCCGTCCCTCGGGCGAAGTGTGGATGCGAGTGGTCAATTCGAGAACGATTTTTTGCTCACCCGTGTTGCCGAAGAGCAGCGAGTAATTGCCATCGCCGGTCCCCTTGAGCAGGATCTTCTCGCCCGCTTCGAGCTTGCCGATCGCAGCTGTGCCGAAACGAATCGGGATCTCGACCCACGGGGTGCCGAGGACGTTGACGGTCAGCTCGGCGCGAATGCGAGCCAGATCCTGCTCGACGGTGGCGACGTAGCTCGCGTTGGTAATGACGGCGGTCACAGCGGGGGGGGCCACCGGAGCCTTCTCGGCGGCGGCCTTGAGGCGTTTGTACTCATCTAGCGGGACGACCACGCTGGCTCCCTGGCTGTCGAAGATCCCTTTGAGGAACTTGAACGGCAGGTAGATCTCGCGCGGCCCCTCCGGAGATTTGGCTCCGTCGGGTGCGGCGGCTGCGGGAGCGGCTCCGCCAGCGGGTGGGGTCTCCTGCCCGTAGACGTGCAGCGTCTGGCTGAACAACAGGAGAACCGAGAAGAGGGTGAAACACAGGTGGCGCATGGTCGCAATCCTTGGACAACTGTCACGGGCGCTGTCGCCCGATCCAGTTGTAGTGTAGGACATCTAACGCAGTTTGGGCAGGTTGTGAGACTTGTGACGAATGGGGAATTTTCGTCTGCTCTTCCGGAAACCTAAGCTATGACGCCCGCCCGCCGAGCAACATTGCAGAAAAACAGAGGACCAGACCGAATTTCTGGGGACCGGTTGTGCCGACCTCACCGGCGGCACGGGCTGTGTGAAGAATGGAGAACCGCAACAAAACAGCCGTTGCTCCGAGTTCCTGATCATGTGAACATAGTGGAGTTGGTCGTTGCGCATCTCCCCTGCCCTCCCCCTTTCGAGTCATGTCTTGAGTCCCTCAGTTCCCACCCCTCGCCCCGGAACGACCCTCTCTGTGGCGGTAATCGATGTCGGCACAAACTCGATTCGCATGGCAGTCGCCGACATCAACCAAGCTGGGCAGGTAACGATTAAGGAGAACCTTTCGCAAGGGGTCCGGCTGGGCAAGGATACGTTCACTCGCGGCGAAATCTCGCGAGCGACGATCGAGGATTGCGTTCGCGTCCTGAAGATCTACCGCAAGAAGCTGGGGGAGTATCAAATCTCCCGCGCCGACCAGATCCGCGTGGTTGCGACCAGTGCCGTGCGCGAAGCCACGAACCGTATCGCCTTTGTTGACCGCATCTACATTGCCACCGGTCTGATCGTCGAAACCATCGACGAGCCCGAGGTCCACCGCATCACTTATCGCAGCATTAAACAGCAACTCGAAGCCCACTCCGAACTCGACGACGCCCGCGTGGCGATCGCAGAAGTCGGCGGCGGCAGTACGGAACTGCTGTATGTTGACGCGGGCAACGTGGCTTACTCACATGCCTTTCGGCTGGGGTCACTCCGCTTGCACGAGTCGCTTGAGTCGCTGCGAGCCACGCATGCTAAGCTGCGGGATATTATGGAGAGTGAGATCCAGCGCCAGCTCGAAACTCTGCCAGCGCACATCCCCGCGAACCGCAAGGTGGAACTCATTGCTCTGGGAAGTGACGCTCGCTTCGCAGCCAAGCAGATATTAAAAGATTGGGATCCAACACAGTTCGGGATTATTACTGTCAAACAGTTGACCCGCTTCGTCGATGAGTTTCTCGATCTGGGTGAAGACGCGATCGTCCGCAAGTATGGCATCACCTTCGCCGAGGCCGAGACCTCTGGACCCGCGCTGCTCACTTACCTGGAACTGGCCCGCCTGCTCAAACTGGAACAGATTCATGTCAGCACGGCCAATCTGCGAGATGGACTGCTGCGTGAAATGGCCGACGGCGGGGTCTGGTCCGAAGACTTTCGGAAGCAGATCGTTCGCTCGGCCATGGAACTGGGCCGCAAGTATCAGTTCGACGAGGAACACGCAGTCCATGTGGCCGAACTCTCGCAGAAGTTGTTTCGAGAAATTAAGAGTGAACACGGGTTTGACTCACGCCATGAATTGCTGCTCTACGTCGCGGCACTCCTGCATGAGATCGGGATGTTTGTGAATACCGGCAGCTTGCATAAACATTCGCAGTATTTAATTATGAATAGCGAGCTGTTTGGGCTCTCGGGCACGGAGGTCATGCTAGTGGGCTTAGTGACCCGCTATCATCGCCGCTCGTCCCCGAAGCCGACCCACCCGTATTATAGTACGCTTGATCGCGATGGTCGGGTGGCTGTGGCCAAGATGGCGGCGATCCTGCGTATCGCTCTGGCATTGGATGCAGACCGCAGTAGCCGCGTGCGGGAAATCGAGTGTCATCGCAAAGCCAATACGCTCGTGATCTCGATCCCGCATGTCGACGATCTGTCGGTCGAGCAACTCGCCCTCAAGCAAAACCGCAGCCTCTTTGAGGAGGTCTACGGCATGCAGGTCCAATTCCGGACCAGCACCCGAACCGACTTCCGTCCGGGGAGTTAACTCCCCGAGGGGCACGTTTCCTACGTGCCCTTGCCCCTTCTCCGTTTAGCTGCGACGCGGAGTCTTCGCAGCGGAGCATGCCTCGAACGAGAAACAAGTCGTGTGGACTTCTGAAGTCTTTGGGGCCAGGAAGTCACTCCGCCAGCCGCTAGGGTGTTGGGGTCAAACGAACAAGCCCCCCGCCTGCCGGGGAGAGTGACAGCTGCAGGTGAGTGGCCGAAGTCACCGACTCTTCGCGGATGGCAAAACGGGTGGAAACTGATTCATCATCCACAAACTCTTCGGCCCTGTGCGGCCCTATTGAAAGGAATGTCAACGGGAGGCTCAGTGTTCGAGCCTGGCCATCCGTCATCGCTCCCACATACCAGACATTTGCACTGCGCCGCGCGATCACGATTAACTCCCCGAGTTTGGCGTCGAGCACGCGTGTCTCGTCCCAAGTCGTCGGAATCGCAGCCAAGATCGGTAACGCGGGATGACCGCGATACGCACTGGGATAATCTGCCACCATCGACAGGTGGTTCTGATACACCACGTAACTGGCCAAGGTGCGTGCTGGGCTGCCAATGACCAGCGGAGCTGCAAAGTGCGTTTGGAACTCCCCTGGCCGGACAGTGCGGAAAGATCCCTGATGAAAGTCGAGTGGCCCCGCCAGCATGCGGGTCATCGACACCATGACCTCATGCTGAGCGGGCAGTCCATTTTTATCCCACTTATTATATTCGAGGTTTAAGACTCCCTCGCTCGACAACAGATTGGGGTATGTCCGCTCCAGTCCAGTCGGTTTGGAAACGCCGTGTAGAGTGACTGTCAATTGGTTCTCGGCGGCGAGCTGAATGGCCCGCCGGAGAAAACGGTTCATCTCCTGGTCATCGCGGTCCATGAAGTCGAGCATGACCCCCTCGATGCCCCATTGATGATAGAGGGGAAAGGACCGTTCCATGTGAGTCTCAGCTGCCTTCCAGTTCATCCAGAGTCGTAGCCGGACGCCCTTTTTCTGGGCATGAGCCAGTACGGCGGGAATATCCAGCCCTTCGATCGCAGTCGTGGGGTCATCTCCCTTCCAGGGATTGATCGGCCCACCGTACCAGGCCTCTGACCCGAGTCCATCTAAGGAGTGATAGGGGATTCCCGCCTCTGCACAGAAGTCGATATAATGATTCACCGTCGCAGTGTTCAGCCCCGGTTTGAATGGCACATCTTTCTCGTAGTACCCGTTCCACCAAGGGAATGTCGTCTTTCCACTGTGAATCCAGGAGGTGTCTGGAATCGCACACGGTTCATTTAAACTCAGTACTAGATTCGATTCGATCAACTGGCCCATTCGATCTCCCAGCAGAACAACTCGCCAGGGAGACTGATGCGGCAGCTTGGTCCGTACGGCAATCGCTGGTTCTTGAGGCAGCGGTGATAACCGGGTCACCAGTCCGCCATTCTTGAGCGGGGTCAAATAAGCTCCGGCATACTCGTTGACATTGGCTTCCGTGATCGCTGCGAACACTCCGCCCTGGCATTCGGCTAAGAGCGGCAGCGTATATAAAGTGTGGGCGACTTGTTCGCTGACGAGCTGGGTCTGATAAAACGCCTCGAACGAAGTGGTAAAATCTCTGACGGGCAACGCAGTCGTGCGGGCCGTCGGGGGCAGGTGGAATTCTGTCAGTTCCTGCCGAATTGCCAGCGTGTCATCCGCCTGCATGGCGGGAAACCGGTAACGAATGGCCACTCCATCGTCCGCAGCGTGCAGGACCACTTCCCATCTCCGCTGGGGAGCCGTCGTTTCACGCAACCGGATTACAGTTTCTGTGGCTCGTGACGTGATTTGCCGTTGCTTGCCAGTGACTTGCTCAAAGCTCTCTTCGATGGTCCGCGTGTCGGTCCCCTTGATCTGAGTGGATGTCCCCAATCCGGGTTCACCCTCCAGCTCGATCCCCAATCGTGAGGGGCCGATCACTTCGGTCTCGCCCCAAGTGACCCGGTATCCCAGCATCGACTGAGGCAAACCCGGCAGGTGTTGGACTTCGATACGTATTCTGCCGTTCGGTGAAGTCGCCACAGCGATTGGCTCCGACTGAGCCTTGCTGCCGAGCAGAATCATCACAACGAATACGAAATGAGATGCAACTCTCCGCATTTTCATAGTTCCTACTGAATCAAATGACAGACACTACGGTGCTGGGGAGGGAGTCCCCATCTCCTGGAGGACAGGCCGACTGCTACGGCATCCCGAGTTGTGCCTGCGCCGCGAAGAGATGCTTCTTTGCCGCATCGAGCTCATCGAGCAGACCCTTGACCTGCTCCTTGTCAAAGGTCTCCTTGTCGAGAGCCTCCAAGGCGGTCTTTACCTTAGCGAGACGCCCCAGCGAGTTCTCGATCTGCTTGTTGGCTTCAGTGACGTTGCCGCCTGCGAGGGGGATGTTCAAGCCGTTCTGCTGGATCTGAACTTGAATCCCCGGCAGCCCACCAACACCCGGGAAACCTTTGCGGGCTTGGGTGTACTTCTCGTACAGCGGGGCGACATCGGCGTGCTTCGTCTTAAGTTCTTCGAGATCCTTGGCGGTGTAGGTCGTCTCCTTGCCACCTGCGGTCTCGGTGACCTTCATCTCGATCTCTTTACCGTCTTTGTCCTGGATCTCAATCTTGCGATCCTGATTCTTGACATGAATCTGACGCTGGCCATTCACCACTGAAATTGTAACTGATTCGAAAGCTCGTCCGGCCATTCGCGCCCCATTCACCCGCAAACCGAGAGGCATTCCCAGGTTCTGATTCCCCTCAGCCGGGGCGACAGCCGGTTCGAGGGCGCGGAGGGCCTGATTCGCAGCCGCCACGATCTGGGGCTGCTTCGATTGGGAGAGTTCAGTGAGCGCCACCCGAGCTGCTTGGCCTGCCTCGTTCTCCGGCTTGGCCAGGCGGACCAGCAGCTTGAAGGCGGCATGCTGGCCCTTCAGGTTGTTTGACTCGGCGGCGTTCTTCAGCAGCGGAATCGCCGTGGCCTCCAGTTCCCGCTTCTCCAGTGTCTCGATCGCGTAGTCCTGGGTCGGGACATCTTCGCTGACCAACTGTCCGATTAACGCCTTGGTCTCGGCATTGAGCGGTTCAGGCTCCGCGCGCAGCTGACTGCCGAATACCAACACCAGTACCAAGACCAAATGTCCAGCTGTTAAGTTCGGCATACGGCACCTGTTCTCCATACTGTGAACGGATGGGGATCGCGGCAGGGAGAGCCCGTTGATCCCGTGAGTCTGAATTGACGGAAGCTCATGAATCTCCACTCCACTTGAAAGTAGCGTAACTCGCTTTCATTCGAACGAAAAGTCTCTTTCCTTGCGGATTGCCGGATTCCACCGTCTCGCGCTGTTCCCCCCTCTCGGATTTACTTACGATTGAGGGGTTGTGAGGTGTCTGGAAGGGCGCTGGACCAATCACGGATGGGGAACTGAGGGCAGGTTGACGTGTTGCAATACGATTTCGATCAAAGCGTCGGTTATTGGCTCACGATGGCGACTCAGTCCATCCGGCGCGTTCTCAGTCAGCGGCTGGTGGAGCAGGAGGTCACGCTCCGGCAGTGGGAGGTGCTCGTCTGGTTGGCCCGCGACCCGGAACTCTCGCAGTCGCAACTGGCCGAGTGCATGGGGATCGAGCCCCCCACGCTGGCCGGAGTCGTCAACCGCATGGAGCGCGATGGCTGGATCTTGAAGACCAACTGCGAGGATGACCGTCGGCGCTGTAAGCTGCATCCCACCGCGAAAGCGGAGGCGATCTGGAGTCGCTCGGTGACACTCGCTCACGAGGTGCGGGCGCAAGCCATCGCGGGCATCAGTCCGGAAGATCTGGCGACCATGAAGCGGGTCTGTGACACGATCCGCGATAACCTGAGTCAGGTTCCCTCACTGCCGGAATCCGAGCCGAGTGGGGCTGTCGATCCGTGTGCGGGAGTCGACCCCGAGGCGATCAAGCGCGAGATCAAAATCATGAAGTCCATGTGATGCCAGCGGTACGGCAGCGTTTGCGTGACGTGATCGACAGACGGGTGACGCGCAGGCGTTATCTCAGGAGAGAGCAGAGTGCTGACAAATCATCGAAACACAGGGCGAACTGCGGCTCACTGGACATTGCTCGGACTGGGGCTGGCTCTCGCCCTGCCCGGCTGCAGCCGCTCCCCGGCCAATGCCAGTTCCCAAGCGGGCCCCGGCGCAGTTCGTCCAGCTGCTTTGGTTCGCGTC
>JAYSUV010000283.1:0-4735 GCA_043718945.1 Planctomycetota bacterium | reverse complement strand
TGGTCAAGCATGGCTGTCGGTTGATCTCGATGACGAATGATGTGCGTCTGATCAACGCCGGGATCAAGTCGGTGAAGCAGACGTTCGCCCCGCTGTTTCACGACAGGAAATGATTCAATCAGCAGCAGGGCTTCGTCAAGAGCCGTTCCGCCATCCGAATGAGTCCAGACGCCCTACCCTTGTTCCTCATTCCCAATCAGAGCATTGGGATTGAGGGAATGATTCCTTCTGATCCCGAAGGGATGTCAGCCCATAGCCGGTGGTCGAGCGCAGCGAACACCACCGGTCAACGCCCCACGCAGAGTTTGCCTCCCGGAGGGAGGCCAGCCGCTTTACGATACGGAAGTGACACCGAACATCTCATCCTCGTGTTTCACTCGATTCGACGCCCACACGGAATCAAATCATGCCTTTGACCTTCCTGAGCTTGAACTATCACGTCGTCTTCAGCACCAAGGATCGAGTCCCCTTGATCACGCCGGAATGGGCTCCACGCCTGCACGAATACCTCGGTGGGACAATCAATGGCTTGGGAGGAGCTTCGATGGGAGTCGGTGAAGTGGCGGATCATGTGCATCTGCTCTTCGGATTGAAGGCCAAGCACTGCCTGGCCGATGTGATGCGAGAACTCAACGGTCCGCGTCCGTCTGGGTCCATGAAGAGATGGGGAATCGCCGCTTCGTGTGGCAGGAGGGGTATTCCGCGTTTACCGTAGGGGCTCCGTCGTGTGGTAGCGTCAATGCGTACATTAAAAGACAAGAAGCTCATCACCGCAAACTCAGCTTTCGAGAGGAGCTTGTCGTTCTCTTGCAGCGGGCGGGGATTGAGTATGAGGATCGGTATCTCGATTGACGCGGCTGGCCTCCCTCCGGGAGGCGGATTCCTGAGGGACACGTTTTCCGGTGGTGTTCGCTACGCTCGACCACCGGCTATGGGCTGAGATCCCTTCGGGATGGTGTTCTCGTGCTCTCGGCGACCACGTTCCCAAGTGGATTTTGAAACCATTGCGGCTCCGGGTGTTACTTCTATTTTGCCTTGTTGAGGTCCGTGTATTGACCAAGTGCCTGCTTGAACTCGTCTGGATATGGCACTCCTTCACCGTCGGCTGACTCCATTATGGCTTCTGGAGCCAGTGATTTCAGGTGCGCGAGGAGCTGAAAGAAGGCGTCGACATTGTCTGGGTTCCAGTCAGCCCCCATGCGATAGAAAATCTCAACGTCGTTCTGAAATACGAATAGTCCGAGTTCAGGAATTCGATTGTCACCCTCGGGTGGCAGTTGAAAGCAGCAAGTAAAGGGGGCGGCGATCCCCGAGACCACCAGACCGGCAGGATCATCCACTTCACGGATCAGGACATCTGCCTGCAATTGATTGTGCCAAAGGTATGCGTCGACGGAAGTCAAAGTGCCATGTTGACGAAAGTAATTCACCAAGCTGCGCACGCTGTTCGGAATTAGGTTCCGAAACTCGATCCCCGGAAGCGATCCATCATCGTCCGTAAAGTTAAGTCGGGCAATTTTCCAGCTGTCATTCATCTCGCGTGTTTGACATCACTCCAAGGGAGATGGGTTTCCCTGCCGAGCTTGGAACCGAGGGACGGGCAGGATTGCCCATCCTACGGGGGGAGAACGGGCCAATGGGCCCGTTCTACGAAACGCCTTATCCCTTCAAACCCTTGAGCCGCCCGTTGCTGTCGCCGAGCGACTCTACCTTGGCCCCGACCATATCGAGCATTGACAGGTACAGGTTCGTCAGCGGGGTGCCGTTCTCAAACTTAATATGTCGCCCGGTGTCGATCGCTCCACCGGCCCGACCGGCCATCACGATCGGCAGGTCGTCGTGGTTGTGGGCGTCGCCATCACCGATCCCGCTGCCGTAGATCACCATCGAGTTGTCCAGCAGCGTCCCCTCGCCTTCGCGGGTCTCCTTCATCTTGTTAATGATGTAGGCGAACTGCTCGACGTGGTGGCGGTTGATCTTGCGAATCTTTTCGAGCTTTTCTTCCTTGCTCTCGTGGTGCGAGAGTTCGTGGTGTCCCTCGGAGACGCCGATCTCGGGGTAGCTGCGGTTGCTCCCTTCGTTGGCGAAGACGAAGGTCGAGACGCGGGTGGTGTCGGTCTGGAAGGCCAGGACCATCAGATCGCCCAGCAGGCGGATATGCTCGGCGTTGTCCTTCGGGATGCCAGCGGGTTTTTTCGCCTGGATGTCGGACATGTCGACCTTCTCTCGCGACTTGGCGATCCGCAGTTCGATCTCGCGGACGGCGGTCATATATTCGTCAAGCTTGCGGCGGTCGGCACCGCTCACCTTGTCGCTCAGTCGTTTCGCATCATCGGTCACGAAATCGAGGACGCTCTGGCTGTACTTCTCACGACGCCCGCGAGCGGCCTCGCTCTCGCCCACGCGGCCATTCGAGAACAGCCGCTCGAAGATCAGCTTCGGGTCGGTCTCTTTCGGCACTGGCTGCGATTCCGACTTCCACGAGATATTCGACGAGTACGCACAGCTGTATCCTGAATCACAACTGCCGACCATAGCCGCCGGGTCGCAGCCGATTTCGAGGGACGGGAACCGCGTGAACTTGGCCAACTCTTCCGCAGCCAGTTGGTCGACGGAGACTCCGGCCCGGATGTCGGCCCCATCGGTCTTGCGAGCCTGCGTCCCGGTGAGGAACGTCGCCAGTGCCCGAGCGTGGTCGCCACCGCCGTCGCCGTTGGCAGCGGCCTTTTGCTGGGTGAGGCCGCTCAGCACATTCAGTTCACTCTTCAACCCTTGCAGCGGCTCAAGCGTCCACGGCAACTCGTACACAGTCCCCTCGGCAGTGGGGGTCCAGGTCTGCATGTGAATCCCATTCGGGACGTACATGAACGCCATCCGCACCGGGGCCGCTGCCGTCGCGTCAGCGGCGAAGAGTCGCGAGCCGCCCATCGATTCGAGCAGCGGGAGAGCGAGCGAGACACCGAGCCCCTGGAGCAGCGTGCGTCGGGAGAGTGGTCGCATGGGTTGCCTCGTGGGGGAGGGGGAGAGTCGGGAGACTCCCCGGCGGGGGCGGGCTGGCCTGTGGATCAGTACGGTCGGGCGACCGATCAATCCATACTCATATCATAGGCAATCGGCCACGGGCAGGCGAGAGCGACAGCCCGAACCGGTGATTCTCGGGGTCGAACTGAGGGAGTTTGCCGATTGCGCTGAGCAGTCTCAGAAGTAGGACGGGCCCATGGGCCCGTCCTGTCTCTGCTACCGAGATGCTTGCCCGTGGATCGGTAGGCCGGGCCAATGGGCCCGGCCTACGGTCGCGGTCCGGGTGACATCCTTGCCTCAACCGCGTATTCTCGGGCGATTCCCGAACTCTCGATCACCCCCTCACGAGGAACTCCCTATGCATCGTCGCTCATTCATCGCGTTGGCTGGACTCGGCCTTGTCGCGTCCAATATGGCACATGCTGCTGATCCGGTGTCGCACCGGTTTCTGGCGGCGGACAAGGGGCATGTCTGTTTGATGAGCGCGGATGGCAAGGTCGAGTGGGAGACCAAGATCAATGTCGATGCCCACGACTTGAGCCTGCTCCCCAATGGCAACATCCTGTTTCCGCTGACCAGTACCGAGATCGTCGAGATGACTCCCGCCAAGGAGATCGTCTGGCGATATACCTCGAAGCCGAAAGAGGGGAACAAGGGGCATGTCGAGGTCCATGCCTTTCAGCGGTTGGAGAACGGCCACACGATGATCGCCGAGAGCGGCAACGGTCGTATCATTGAGGTCGACGCAGCTGGGAAGATTCAGAAGGAGATCCCCCTCACGCTCGAACATCCCAATGCCCACCGCGACACGCGGATGGTGCGCAAGATCGCCAGCGGGAATTATTTGGTGTGCCATGAGGGGGACGGGGCCGTGCGCGAATACGACGCCACGGGCAAGATCGTGTGGAGCTACAAGCTGGATCTCGGTGGTCGTCCGCGCAGTGATGGTCACGGACCCGAGGGCCACGGCATGGAGGTCTTTGGGGCCATCCGTCTCGCCAGCGGCAACACTCTCATCGCAGCTGGAAATGGCAACCGCGTGATTGAAGTGAACCCGGAAGGGAAGGTCGTCTGGTCGGTCGAGCAGAAGGAACTGCCGGGGATCACGCTGGCCTGGGTCACGACGCTGCACGCCCTGCCCAATGGCAACATCATCATTGGCAACTGCCACGCAGGGCCGGAGAATCCGCAGCTGATTGAAGTGACCCGCGATAAGAAGGTTGTGTGGCAGATGAAGAACTTCGACACCTTCGGCAACGGGTTGGCGGCATCACACATCGTCGACGTGCCGGGAGTGATTCGATAGCGGAAGACGGCAGGCACTCGCCATCTACTCAATTCCCCGCAAGGCAATTGGCCCGTGGAAAATGACCGCCAGACATCCGAAGGAGTTGTGGTCGCGATCCTGCCCAGGGTTCCCGTCCTCAGCCCCGCTTGAGAGACTCCAGCCTCCACAGACGGACCTCCCATCGCGCCGTTCATCAGCCCGATCTATCCCGCAGGGATTTCAGCCCATAGCCGGTGGTGAGCGCAGCGTCACCACCGGTTCTCGGCCTCCCGAGCTGGACTATCCCGAAGGGATTGCAGCCTGACACGTCGTTGAGACTCTGGCTCTTCGGCTGGAATCCCTTCGGGATACGGGAGCCAGCTGGGACGTGAACCGGTGGTGTTCGCTGCGCTCGACCACCGGCTATGGGCTGCGACCCCTCCGGGG
>JAYSUV010000282.1:0-4752 GCA_043718945.1 Planctomycetota bacterium | reverse complement strand
TGGTGAGTGCGTGCTGCGAGTGCGGGACAACGGAGTCGGGATCAGCCCGACCCTGTTGCCGCGCATCTTCGATCTGTTCACCCAGGCGGAACGCTCGCTCGACCGGTCGCAAGGCGGACTGGGGATTGGCCTGGCACTGGTCCAGCGACTCACGGAGCTACACGGCGGAACTGTCGAGGTGGAAAGCGTGCTGGGACAGGGCAGCGAGTTCATCGTGCGGTTGCCGCTCCACAGTGACGAGAGGCGAGTGACCAATGGAGAGGTCAATGGTTCGCTCGAATCTCCTCATGCCCCACTTCCCCCGCAGCTGCGAGTGCTGGTTGTCGATGACAACGTCGACACGGTACTCAGCTTCTCGATGCTGCTGCAGGCGTCGGGGCATGAGGTGCGTACGGCTCATGATGGGTTGACCGCGTTGCAGGCAGCGCTCGACTACAGACCCGATGTGATGTTGCTCGACATCGGGTTGCCGGGGCTGAACGGGTACGAGGTCGCGAAACGAGTCCGCCAGGAACCGCAGCTGCGCGATGTGGTGCTGGTGGCGTTGACCGGATATGGTCAGGATTCGGATCGAGCGACCTCGTTGCAGGCGGGCTTCAATCACCACATGGTGAAGCCCGCGAGTTTCGAGCAGATCAAGCAGATTCTGGCGGGTGTGCCGCGGTTGCCGAGGTGAGGGGACATCGGGTAGGACAATCCGCTTTTGTGAGCGGCAAGGCGCTAGCCGCCGGTTCTGCTCATCGTTCGCCTACCAGAACCCGCGGCTAGCGCCCAATGACACTGATTTGACCAACCCGAAGCGTCAGCGAGGGCGAGCGAAAGCGAGTTTTCCCCAAGAATCCCTCGCTGACGCGTCGGGTTGGTCAAGTCAGTACCGTTGGCCGTCGCGACGCTGTTCCCTGGGAGTGCATCGCGCTGGCACGGGGGACTGACGTCCGCCCGCTCGCTGCGGTTTGGTGGGGACATACGCCATCAGGCAAGTGGCGAGATCCCAAGTCCACTGACAACAAGAACACCCCATGAGAACGACCATGAAGACTGAGACCGCGAAGTCACTGCGTGTCCTGATCGTGGATGATGTCCGCGACGGAGCGGATGCCTTGGGGTTACTGGTCGAAGCCCTCGGCCATCAAGTGCATGTGACCTATGGCGGGAAGCAAGCCCTGGATGTGGCGACGACATTTCGCCCCGACTTGATGCTCGTGGATCTGTTGATGCCCGGCATGGGTGGATGCGAGTTCACCAAGCATATTCGCCAGATCCCCAGCTTCGCGAAGACGCAGATCGTGGCGGTCACCGGCCAGAAGGAGAACGAAGACAAAGCCTTGGCCATGCGGGCGGGGTTCAATGACTTCCTCGTCAAACCGGCTTCACTGGCCGAGATTCAAGCCGTGCTGGCCAGTGTCGAGCCTGTCGCCACACCGGTCGGGCAAGCCCCCAAGCCGATCCCAGCGCGAGCCAATTCGGACTCCGAGCCACGCCTGCCGATGGGGGAAGCCCGCCGCATCCGCAACGACCGCCCCTCCAAAGTTCTCACTCAGTCGGAGAGCGAAGCCGCCATCTGCGACGGCATCATTCGCTTCCAGGAAGAGTACCTCGGCTGGCGATCCGAACAGGTGAACGTCCATTTCATCAAGGATCTGCTCGTGGTCCGCATTCGCGGGGTGTTGACTCTGGCGGAGCGGCAACTCAGCAAGTCGTCCACTCCCGAGAAGGGCCGTGACCTGGTCAAGCAAACTCGCAAACAGCTGCTCGAACTGGCGCGACCGATGCTAGAATCGCTGGTTCACGAAGCTGTGGGCGTGAAAGTCATCAGCATGCACCACGACATCAGCACCGTGACCGGCGAAGAGCTGGTCATTTTCACGGTCGCGGAAGCTCCACGATTTCAGTGAGGTCGGTTTCATTCTCGGATCTTGGGGGCTCTCGTTCCGTACGGACAGCGGAATGGATGTGAAAGCGGGATCCAGGTTGTCGTTGATCATCATTCCTTCGTAGCGATCAAATGCCGACGTTCTGCGGTCCGAGGCCCTGAGTTTCGAATCCCGTTCGCCATCCGCCCGGCCGAAGGCCACTCGAACCGCCGATCCTGGAGAAAACACTGGGTGCCAAGCGTTCTCCGAAACAGAGACAATTTCGGAAGAGAGTTCGCCCCGGTTCACTGTTTTCGTTTTTCGAACTCCCCCTGACCCACGGGTTCACACAGCGGGGTGTTTTTGGCTGTCTTGAAAGTGGCGTCGTATCCACCATTCCCGCCAGATGTTGCGGTGATGGGATCTCTTGGTGAGACTTCTCTGCTGTCCCACGGAACGCGCCGATTTCGATATTTCAAACCTCTCCTACGAGTTTCGGCCTTCGAACTCTCTCTGTCTCTCCAAATACGCCCCCAAGATTTAAAACACCGTTTGGGACCGCGAACCGGACCCAACCCTGATTTCGAACTTTCTCATGTGGCCATGAATTGAAAATCTCGTGTTGAGACGGAGGAGCATTTCGTGCGATCTCCATCGACACCGAATCAAATTCTTTGGCAACTAGACACCAGCTGTCCTACCCCTGGGTTTGCGGCTTGGTAGACTGGCCTCACTTCATGACTGTTCAGAAAGCAGCTGTGAGGGAGGGCCAAGTTGATGATTGAAGCGGAACCATTTCGAAGACAGTGGCGTTTATACCAACGCTTGTCGACGTTTCCCGAGGGGAGACGTTGGCCGATTTAGCAGACCGGTTTGAGGTCTCGTCGAAGACCATCCAACGGGACATCGCCACACTGCGAGCGGTCGGGTTGGAAGTCGTTGAGGTCGCGGAAAAATTCGGCCTCAAACGCTGGCGAGTCCAGCCGGACACCACGCGGGTTCCGAACTTCCTGTGGGACGAGGCCGTGGCGATCTACCTCGGGCGCAAGTTTCTGGAGCCACTGGCGGGCACCATCTTCTGGGAGGCTTCGCAGCGAGCGTTCGCCAAACTCAAGGCGACATTCAAGCCGGAAGCACTCTCGATCATTGAGTCGCTCGGCCCTCTCATCCACCAAACGTCAATCGGCTCCAGCGATTATACCACTCGAGCGACCGTAATCGACGCCTTGATGACCGCCATCGAGGATCGCAAGGTGACCACGATCGAGTACCACTCGCTCAAAGCCGACGCCCCCCGCCCGGTCTCGGTCCAGCCGCTCGGTCTGGTCTACCACGAAGGCTCACTGTTCCTGATGGCCATCGCCGAGGAACATGGCCACATCCGCCACTACAAGATCGACCGCCTCTCCGGCGTCGACATCACCGAGAACCGCTTCTCGCCCCCCGAAGGGTTCGACCTGAAACAACACCTCTCGGGCACACTCGGCGTCTACGGCGTCGACCCCGACCAACCCCTCCGCACCGTCCGCATTCGCTTCGCCGTCGCAGCTGCGCGGTACATCCAAGAGCACACGTGGCATGAGTCGCAGACCCTGGAACCGCAACCAGACGGGACGGTGATCTGCATATTGCAGCTGAAGAGTCTGGTCGAGGTCCAGTCCTGGATCCTCAGTTTCGGCCCACGGGCGGAAGCTCTGGACCCGCCGGAACTGCGTGAAGCAGTCATGTGCGACTTGCAAGAACTCGCGGGGATCTACGCATGAACACAATCGACGGGGGCAAGCCAGCCTTCTGGCTCCCATTGAACCAGAAGACCAGCTACCTCAATGGGGCCGGGCTTGTTCAGCCCGGAAAGAGACGTAAGTCTCTGCCTGGCAACAGGAAACGTACTAGCTTCAATGGGGCCTGCTGCTCGACTCATGCAGCATACCTCAAGGCAGGATAATTTTCAACAGGAAACTTACTAGAATGATTTCTGGCGCTGATTCTGGTATCCTCGATCGTTCCTACTGGTGTCCCACCATCATACCGGAGGCCCAAACGATGATCGAAGAATACCCAGTGAAGTTCCAAAGACTCTTGAAGCAAGACCCCTACATGGATCTCGACTCGCTCCACGATGCCATTGTTGAACTGGAGTCCCGCCCGCCCGAAGACATCAAATCCCTGCCAGGGTATGTGTGTGGTCGCGCTCGACTGCGTGAGTTCGACAAGTCTCAGCAGAGGCAGAGGTGGAGATTCCTCTCCGATTCCAAGGACGCCATTGAGGGGCAGTTAAGTAAGGAGCACGATCCCCTTGAATATCTGGAAGAGGCGGAACGAAGGGATGCCGTCGGCGAAATGATGAAGCTGCTGTCCCAGGATCAGCGTGAGATATTACAGCTCGTCTACGTTGACGAACTGCATCAGACCGAGATTGCCGCGAAACTCAATTGCTCTCCGCAGTCTGTGCATACGAGGCTATCGCGAGCCAAGAAGAACCTCGAACGATTGCTGACCCAGCGATGGCACGGAAGGGAATTCCAATGAACGAACCACTCCGCGACACCTGGCTGATGTTCCAACGCGACCACGACCGCTGTTCCGTTGACCGCATGCTCTGCCGTCCGAGTTTGCGAAACGCCTTCCTGGATGCGGCCCGGCTGGCCACCCGGACGGAGGACGAGGAGCAACTCCTCTGGGGAGTGGTTAACCTGCGTAAGCAGAAGGCCCTGCCGAAGACTCTTTGACTTGTCCTGTGACCAGATCACTGGCGTCATTCTTGCCTGGAGATTGTAATGGACTTCTCAAAGACTTTTCAGGCCCTCACCGGCCACGCCCCGTTTCCCTGGCAGATTGCTCTCTACAGGGAATTCCTGGAGGGCAAGATTCGTTCGACAGCCAGTCTCCCGACCGGGCT
>JAYSUV010000281.1:0-4759 GCA_043718945.1 Planctomycetota bacterium | reverse complement strand
GAGCCGGGCGGCGTCAGCCCCCGGACCGCACGTCGAGAAGACTCCGGGGGCTGACGCCGCCCGGCTCGCCTGTTGTCTCACCCGATTGACCCGTGCGGGATTTGAACCCGCGTTGCCGGCCTGAGAAGCCAGATTCCTGAGCCGCTAGAAGAACGGGCCGTGGAGAGCCGTCAGCATTCAGCCGTCAGCATTCAGCCAGAGGAGGAGATGTCTGGCTGACTGCTGAAAGCTCCTCTCCAGCGTCCCCGAGGGGATTTGAACCCCTGATCTCCACCGTGACAGGGTGGCGAGCACTCCAGGCTGCTCCACGAGGACGGGAAGTCGGAAGTCGGGAGCCAGATACGCCAGCCATCGCCAACGTCTTCCTGCTCCCGACCTCCGACTCATAGCTCGAGTGGGATTCGAACCCACAGCATCGCTGTGTCTGAAACAACGTGGTCTGCCGGTTGCCTACCGAGCTGTGATGTGACTGGTGACTACTTCATGTGAGGACGCAGTTGCTGTGGCTGAGGTTCATGTTTTTTTTGGGGAATCGCTGAGCGACTCCTGCCTGACACTTTCGCACACGGTGTCATTTTTCGGCGACCGTCACTGGGCCCTCGGTATCCCGCAGGAGTTGTCCATCACAGCCCAAGCTCGCGACGCAGTAGCGACCCTGGGAAACAGGCCGCCGATTGCTCCAACCCTGAAGGGGTAGTCCACTCGCGTGCCCAGTGTAGAACCCCTTGAGGGCAGGGCTTCCAAGGTGCAAGACACCGAGAAATCGACTGTCCGACAAAGAACGAGCTGACACTGCAGCCCTCTTTGTCCCGCCAGGAACAGTAGGAATAGCCCACCGTTGAAACCAATGGCTGAAGCGGTGGGCTATTTCCGGGTGTCCCAGACGGAACACAATTCGGCGTTTCATCAGCGGAGTCGCACCGGTTGGCCTGCTATCGGGCCGACCGGTGTATCGCGGCTTGAGAGGTTCGCCCGGAGAGAATTCTCGCAACAAGTACCTCCTGTGGCACAGCCAACCCGGTCGAGTCCAGAGCGACTCAACCGGGGCTACCCGTTTGTTCCCCTCCGGCGAGCGCGGATCAATCCCTCTTCTGATCCTCACGCTCTCTAAAAAGTCCTATTGGTGCCATGAGCTGCAGGGTGAAAACCCAATTACCGTCAACTTTTGCAAACCAGAAACAGCGATCTTTGGGATCACCGTAGTACATCCACTTCAGAACCGACTCACCACCTTGTATTTTGTGAATGAATCCGTCCTGCCGACCCCATCCAGAATCGATGGGCAATTGCGATTCAATGATCTCGTCAGGAACGCCATACTCGGCGCGAACTTGGCTTGGGCTGCGGTCGTTCAACATCAAAAACCTCAGTGGAACGAGTTCTTTACCACCGAGGCTACCCCTTACCCGCTCCCCGCGTTCTGGCGATCGCAACGACACCACGAGTTCCAGTTGGAAGCCCTCTACCGGCCCATCATCTCATCCAGCACCGATTGCGGAGCGAAGTCGTACTTGAGTGGTTCCATCGAGTACGACGCCCGGCCTTGGGACAGGCTGCGGACTTGGGTCGAGTACCCGAACATGCGTGACAGGGCGGCCTCCGCCTCGATCGCCGTCAGGTGATCACGCGGCTCGGCTCCGTTGATGCGGGCGTGTCGCTGAGCGAGGTCGGCTTGGATGTTTCCCATGAACTCGTTGGGAGTCACGACCTCAACCTTCATGATCGGTTCCAGCAGGCCCACATCGGCTTTGCCCAGGGTCGCATAGACGGCTTGCGAGACAGCTGTGCGGATGGCCTCTTCGGTCGATTCGCCGATGGTGTATTCGACGGAGACGACGGTGAATTTGACGTGCATGAGAGGGTAGCCGACGATCCCGCCGGACTGTCCCGCTTCGAGGGTGGCCTGGGCGATGATTTTGGCCACATCGGGTGGCACCTCGTCATGCTTGAGTCCGCTGGCGACCGTGACAGGCTCTTTGCCCTCGAACGGCTCGACGCGGATCTTGATGCCGAAACGCTGAACCACGCCTTGGACGGCCCGGTGGAACGTGCCCTCGCCGACAGCGGAGTTCCGCACGGTCTCGCGATACGAGACGCGGGGCTTGTGGACCTTGACGTTGAGGTTGAAGTCCCGCAGGAGTCGCTTCTGCAACACCTCCAGGTGGAGTTCCCCCATGCCGCTGATGATCGTCTGGCCGGTCTCTTCGCTGACCTTGGCTCGGAAGGTCGGGTCTTGCTTGGCCAGGCGGGCCAGGGCTTCTTCCAGCTTCTTGCGGTCATCACCGGTTTCTGGCTCGACGGCCACCGAGATCACCGTCTCGGGGAAGACGATGGCCTCCAGCAGAATGCCGTGCTTTTGGTCGCAGAGCGTGTCTCCGGTGACGACTTCCTTCGGGCCGACGACTCCGGCGATCCCACCAGGGCCCACGAAGTCGGTTTCGATCTTCTCGCGGGCATCGGCCTGGATATGCCACAACTGGCTGATGAGTTCTTTTTTTCCCGTGCGCGGGTTTAACAGCCGCGACCCGCTCTTGAGTACACCCGAGTAAACCCGCATCCAGCACAGATCGGCGTGCTTGTCGGTTTGGATCTTGAATACCAGCCCCGCGAAAGGCTCCTCCGGGTCGGGCTTGCGGGTCACTCGCAGCTCGTCCTGCTTGCGGGCGGTGGGGTTGTCGCCCTCGACCGGTGGGCGATCCAGCGGGCTGGGGAGGTAGCGAATCACGCCGTCCAGCAGCGGTTGGACCCCGCAGTAATGCAGTGAGGTGCCGCAGAAAGTCGGCTGGATTTTTCCTTGCAGGGTCGCCTGCCGGAGCAGCGAGTGGATCATCTCGACGGGGAGGTCGCCCGCGTCCAAGTACGCCTGCATGGCGGTGTCATCCAGAACGGCGACCGCCTCAATCAACTTGGCCCGCCATTCCTCCGTGACGGCTTGGAACTCCTCCGGGATGTCGGTGATTTTGATCTTGGTACCGAGCGATGCGGCATCAAAGTACATCGCCTTGCGCTCGATGAGGTCGATGATCCCGACGAAGGTGGTACTGGCTCCCATCGGGATGAACAGCGGCACCGGCTCGGCCCGCAGGCGACGCTGCATCTGCCCCAGCGTGCGTTCGAAGCTGGCCCCAATGCGGTCCATCTTGTTGATGAAACAGATGCGGGGGACGTTGTACTTGGTCGCTTGCCGCCAGACGGTCTCGCTCTGGGCCTCGACACCCTCGACCGCACTGAACACCACGCAGGCCCCGTCCAGCACGCGCAAACTGCGCTCGACCTCAGCTGTGAAGTCGACGTGGCCGGGTGTGTCGATGAGGTTGATGAAGGCATCTTTCCAGCGACAGGAGATGGCTGCGGAGTAGATGGTGATGCCGCGCTGGGCCTCTTCCGGGTCGAAGTCGGTGGTGGCTGTGCCATCGTCGACGTTGCCCATTTTGTGGGACTCGCCGGTGTAGTACAGGATGCGCTCGGTGGTCGTCGTCTTGCCCGCGTCGATGTGTGCGACAATGCCGATGTTGCGAATTTTGTCGATGGGGGTGGCGATGGTAGTCATGGTGGGGGAGGTTTATGGTTGATGGTTGAGTGAGCAAGCCCAGGGGTTGCAACCCTTGGGCTTTGACTGACAACTGAAGACTGAGAACTGACCACTTCAAAAACAAAAAGAGGCTCCCGTTGCCGGAAGCCTCCTGATGGTATTCGATTGGTGTTCTCGCTGTGACCCGCGAGGATCACCCGGCAGTCGCGAGCGACTGGGGGACTACCACGCGAAGTGAGCAAACGCCTTGTTGGCGTCGGCCATCTTGTGAACGTTTTCCCGCTTGGTCATGGCGGCACCTTCCCGCTTGTAGGCCGACATGAACTCGTCAGCCATCGAGGAGGCAATCCCCCGGCCCTTGCGCCCGCGACAGGCTTCGAGGATCCAGCGAATAGCCAGAGCCCGCTGTCGACGATTCCCGACGGGGGTCGGAACCTGGTACGTCGCACCACCGACTCGCTTCGAGCGGACTTCGATCGCGGGCTTCACGTTGTCGACTGCCTGCTGGAAGACTTCCAGTTCGCTGACCTCGGGAAGCTTCTTCTTGATCATGTCCAGTGCGTCATAGAAGACGCGAATCGCGACTGACTTCTTGCCGTCACGCATCATGCAGTTGACGAACTTCGAAACGAGCAGCGAACCGTACTTGGCGTCGGGCTGCAGCTGATCTTCACTGGCGGTAAAGTTCTTGGCCATTTGGGTTTCCGAATCACGAAATCTGCTGAAGGCGACTGAAGGAGGCTCGCTGGTTCCAAGACGGTTGACCAGTAGCGAAGAACCGGCGGCTCAAGCCGTGCCGCTCACCGAAGAACAAGCTACTTGGCCTTGGGACGCTTCGCCCCGTAACGGGAACGAGCCTGCTTACGAGCGGTGACGCCGAGGGTGTCGAGTACGCCGCGGATGATCTTATACCGCACACCGGGAAGGTCGCGAACACGGCCCCCACGGACGAGCACAATGCTGTGTTCCTGCAGGTTGTGGCCTTCACCGGGGATGTAGGCGGTCAGTTCCTTGCCGTTGGACAAGCGAACACGGGCGATCTTCCGGAGAGCCGAATTCGGCTTCTTCGGAGTCATCGTCCGCACTTGCAGGCAAACACCACGCTTTTGAGGACAACCCTCAAGCAGCGGAGTCTTGGTCTTGGTCGATTGCTTCTGCCGCGGTTTGCGGATGAGCTGATTGATGGTCGGCATAGCGTCAGACGCTCTCTGTCTGGAACTCGGTGCC
>JAYSUV010000029.1:0-20632 GCA_043718945.1 Planctomycetota bacterium | reverse complement strand
TGGTGAGTGCGTGCTGCGAGTGCGGGACAACGGAGTCGGGATCAGCCCGACCCTGTTGCCGCGCATCTTCGATCTGTTCACCCAGGCGGAACGCTCGCACAACGCCTCGGCAGGCTGACGCCGTGCCGCTCTCACAGACACGAGGCCCTGGTTCTATCCCCACGGAAGACTACAAGTGGCGCTGTCCAATTCGAGCGTCGAGCAACACGTTGGACTCACGTCCAACGCTCGCTGTCGATCTGTTACTCCACGCCAACAAAACGAGCCCCGGCTTTGCCGGGGCTCGTCGACTCATTACTGCACCGTCCATTACTTCTTTTCCGGCACAGCTGTCTCCTTGAGCGTGGTCAGGTACTCGACCACGTCGGTGAGTTCCTTGACGCTCATCACCTTTTGCAGATCGGCGGGCATCAGGGAGACGGACTGCTTGACCTTCTCATCGATCTCGGTGGCTTTGAAAGTCTTCACCAACCCGTTGATGTCCTTGATCTGGGTCTCGGCGTCGGTGCTGCTGACGAGCAGACCGGCGAAGACCTGGCCGTCGACGGTGGTCACTGACCACTGTTCGAAGTTGTGGCTGATGCCTGCACTGGGGAACAGGATCGATTCGAACATCGCTTGCTTCGACAATTTCTTGCCGATCTCGGAGATGTTCGGGCCGACTTCGCGACCGATGCCGTTCACGATGTGGCACTTGTTACAGGTGCCAGTCGTGTTGAACACGATTCGCCCGTTGGCCACGTCCCCCTTGCGATTCGCCAGTTCGGCCAGCGGAGGCAGCGGCTCGCTGTCCTTACCGGGGGGGAGCGGATAGAGCTTGGCGGCTTGCTGCTTGATGTCGGGCCACTGGGCTCCGTGCAAGGCGGCGGCCACCACGTCCTTCAACTCTGAGGGCACCTGGTTCTCGCCCGCCAGCTTCGCCATTTCCTGGGCTCCATAACGGATGTTGCCCATCGCCTTCGCAGCTGCGCGGCGGATGTCGATCGGGGCTTTGGCGTCCTTGACGGGAGCCATGAGCAGACCGACTGCCTTGCCATCGGTCGACATGCCGAGCACTGTCACCGTCGCCAGGGCGCGAGGAGCATCCCCGCTGATCGCCTTGCCGAGGAGTTCCCACTGCTCCTTGCGGAGGAGTGCTGTCGCCGCTTCCACGCCGAGTTGTTGCTCGGGGTGGGCGATGGCGATTTCGAGGAGGTCGGGATACTTCTCCTTGAGGTTCATGGTGTCGACCAGCCGGATGTAGTTGGTCGTCCCCTTCTGGGCCGCGAGGACACGATCAAGCGCCGCCTTGTACTTCGGGTTCGACGCCACGTCACCGCCGAGCCGAGTAATCGACTCGCTGGCGATCAATGCCTGACGAGCGGCGTCGCCTGTTTGTTCCCCGAAGGCCAGTTCGGCGATGGCGGCTGGCACAGTCTCCCCACTCAAGAAGTCAAACGCCCGGAAGTAACGCGGCAGTTGGGCCACGGTGGTCGCCGGGTCGCTGATGATCTTGGCGAGAGCGGCTGCCGATTGGTTGCCGCGCGACCGCCAAAGGATGTCGCGTCCGGCAACCGAGTTCGGGTCGCCGCCCATTTCCTTCCACGCATCAAGGCAGGCATCCCAGCGTCCATCGGCAGCGATGCCGAGCGTCTCCAGATACCAGCGGTCTTGGCCATCGTATTGCATGGCCAGCGTCGCCCAGGCGAGAGGGAGTTGTGATAGCTTCTCCAAGCTCTGCTCGCGCAGCCCAACAAGCAACTCACGCCGAACCGCCGCAGACGGATCGCGGAAGTTTCCCACGCAGATTTCTTGAAGTACTCGTGGGTCAGCCAGTTGACGGCCCAGGCGAACAGCTGTGCAGCGGATGTCGACATCCGGGTCGCTCAGCCCGGCCTTGAGTATGGCCAGTTGCTTGTCGTGACCACCCATCTTGCCGAGCAGCCACAGAGCGCGGGCGCGGAACCGAGGATTGGCATCTTTATACAGTGCAGTCAGCGCCGCTTCGGCCTTGTCGCCCATCATATACAGGGCCTGCCACGCGAGGTAGCGGGCCTCCATATTCGGGCTCTTGAGAGCCTCAACAGCTCCCTCCGCAGTCGCGAAGTCGTACTTCGGAATGGTGTACTTCGCACCCGGCACAGCGACGCGGAAGATGCGGCCCTTATTGACATCGCCCATCGCATGACCGCCGACACCCGGGTCGTACCAGTCGCTGACGATCAGCGAACCATCGGGTGCGACACACACATCGCTCGGACGGAACCAGTTGTCGCGCGCACCGTGCAGGACGTTGACCATCTCGGCGGTGTAGCCCGCTCCGACGGCCTTCGAAGGATAGGCCCTGACCACGTTCGGCCCCGCGTCGCAGTGGATCGTCTGGCCTTGGAATACCTGGGGCAGCATGGTCCCTTCATACAGACAAATCCCGGTCGGTGCCCCGGCTCCGGTCTGGAGCAGGTTCGGCATCACGCCCGGATCATTGAGGTGCCAGTGCCGCAGCGGGATCTCCTCTTCCCAGTTGGTGCGGAAGGCTTGCCACCCGGCCCCGGTCTTCTCGTCTTTGTACCCGTAGTTGCCGTACTCGACGACATAGTTGATCCGCACGCCGCGGTTGCCGTCGTCGTCGTTGTCGGATTGCCAGAGTCCGCCGAACGAGTCGACGGTCACTTCCCAGTTGTTGCGGAAGTTCCAGGCCAGCGTCTCCAGGTTCGTGCCATCCAGGTCGCAGCGGAAGATCATCCCTTCCTGGTACGGCTTGCGGGAGTCGTCGACGACGTTCCCCATCTTGTCGACGATCGGCTTGCCGTCCTTGTCGCGGATTTGCTTCCCGGAGTTGCCGAAGTTGAAGTACAGCTTGCCGTCCGGTCCGAACACGAAGGCATGAATGCCGTGGTCGTGCTGGGTGCCGGAGATGCCGCTGAACATCACCTGTTTGTCGTCGGCTTTGAGGTCGCCGTTCGTGTCGACGAAGTTCCAGACTTTGTCGCCGACCGAGACGATGACGCGATTGCCGAGGACGCAGATCCCCTGAGCCGAGTCGACTTCGCGTCCCTGGTAGAAGACGGTCGTCTTGTCGCTGGCTCCATCGCCGTTGGTGTCTTCGAGGACCAGGATGCGGTCCCCTTCCTTCCGCTCTCCATTGTGGCCGCGGTAGTTCACGACTTCACAGACCCAGACACGACCGAGGTGGTCGACATCGATGTCGCTGGGGCTGAGGAGGGATGGCTCTCCCGCGAAGAGTTGGGCTTCGAGGCCCTCGCCCGCGTCGAGTTGCGACGCAGCATCGGCGAGTTCGTGACTGCCGCCACCGCCACCGCCCCCGGAGCCGCCCTTGCCGACCATGTCCAGGACGCTCTTCGGGGGTCGCTGGGTGAAGACATGGAACTGGACGCTGGAACTGCCACCCTGGTCACTGCCGCCGTTGTCGATGCCGACCCGCGACTTGAACTTGGTGAAGGTGTGGCCTGCGGGCAGGTCGTACTCGATCAGCGAGTTCGCGTGCGCCCCGATCCCGTATGCGACCGGCTTGCCCGCGATCTTCTGCTCGTGACCCTCGGCGTTCTTGCCGACATTGACGTTGCCCCAGTCGGCGGAGGCGCTCTTCCACTTCAACTCAGTCAACTTCGTCTCGCCGCTCGGCCCGACCAATCGTGGCTCGGCCCAGTCGGCCCAGTCGGCGGTGAAGCCGTTGCCGCCATCAGTCACGACCAGATACAGCTGCTTTGCGCCGGTGATGTCGGCCTCGATTTCGACCGAGTGGTTGGCAGTGGCTGGAGTGACGATGGGGCTGCTGGCAGCGGGCTTGGTCTTGGCGTCGCCGGTGAGGAGGTCAGCGGCTTTCTGTTGTTGCTGTTGAGGGGCAGCCTGGGCGGAGCCGGGTTTCGGCTCGTCCTGGTTGGCGTCCATCTCTTCGTTCGAGGGAGTGGCTGAGGCGACCCCGTCCTTTGGCACATCGAGACCGGCGGTCCAGACGATGGCGTTCAGGACGACCTTGCGGAACTGGTCGTTCTGCCAGTTCTTGTGGTCATGGCCGCCGGTGAAACCGAACCCGCGACCCTTGTTGTCCGGACGCTCATAGGCCCAGCCCATGTGCTGCGGCTCTTTGCGCTCGAGGACGGAAGCCCGCACGAACGGGTTGCCGCTGTGAGGTCCATCGCCGCGATCGAGCGTCTCACGCGGTGGCATGTCGGTCAGGATCGGGGTGACGTTCTTCATTCCCTCTTGAAACCGCATGTGGTAGTACCACTCGTCGTTGATCTCGAATGGCTGGACGCCTCGCGAAATCGCATGCTCGGGGAACTTGGTGTACTTGGCGGTCCAGTGCGGATTCACCGAGTAGTTCGGCTCGAAGTAGCCGCCGATCCAGTTCAGGAAGTGATCGCCGCACGGCCCCTTCGTCGTCTCGACCGCATAGTGGATACAGACCAGTCCGACCCCGCGTGCGTCGACGACTTGCTGGAAGTCATTCAGCCGATCATTGAGGTAATGCCCCCCGCCGCCATCGCAGTACGACACCACTGTGTCGGCGTTGTCGAGAGCGGTCGGGTCTTTCGGCCAGCCGCTGCGATAGACCGTCGCGATGACCGGCAGACCCGACTCGTTGAGCCGCTTGGCCAGCAACAGGCACCCCGCGTTGTGCTCGTGCGCGCCCCAGCCGTGGCTCGGGCGACCGGCGATGAACACGACCTTCTTCCCCTCGGCGAGCTTCAACCGCTTGATGCGGATGTTCTTGAACTGCACCTTCTGCGGCGGACCGGAGTGCATTTGAAGAGCCAGCATGCCGATGCGGTCGGCCTGCTTGTTGGCGTCGTTACCGGGGTCCTTCTGGTCGTCGAACAGCTCAGCTGTCACTTGACCGTTGATCTTGAGAGTGATGTGATTGCCTTGAGCGGTGATCGAATAGTCGCACCACTCGCCAGCCTTCACAGCTGTGGCCAGTTCACTGTTAGTCTCCGTCTTCTTGCCATCAGCAGCAATCGTAACTTTCGTTCCGCGACCTGAGAGGAGTCCGCGACCGGCCTCGTCATAGAGTGCCCCCGCCCACTGCCCAGCGAGGTCGATGTCGGCCTGATAGCCGACCACATGCCCGTCCGGATTCTGCTGGCCTCGGAACTGAATCCCGCTGTTGGCCTTGGCCATGTCGCCGGTCAGCTTGAACTGCAGCCGCAGCTCGAAGTCATCGACCTCGGCGTTGTCCCAAGCGAGGAACGTGTTGTGCCCCAGCGGCTTCTCCGCCGTCGACTCGCCAGTGATCGCCCCGTCCTCGATCCGCCAGAACCCCTCGTCCCCCGCCCACGGCTTCCAGCCTTCGAGGCTGGTGCCATTAAACAGCGAGTGGAAGCCCGGCTCGTCTTCGGCCCTCAACGTTGTGCCTGCCCCAAGCAGGGTCAGGCAAATCACCACACCCCAGACATGTACGATCGATCGCATGCGTTTCCATTCCTCAAAGGTGTTGACAGTCAGTTCGAGAGAATCCATGAACACGAGCACATCTCGTAGTTCCCCGCCGCAACTCTTCCTGTGGAGACTCGTCTCCAGAGTCTAACGCATCCACCCCCTGTTATCCCAGACAGCGAGAGTCGGTCCTCTGAATATCGTCTCGCCCGCCGCGCCAGCGAGGGTTTCTGGCACGCGGCCCTGGCTGGCGCAGCGGGCTGTCCCGTGGAGGAGCGACGAGGGAGTTCCTCTTGACCGGATCGTGCCAGCCGACGAACAATCCCCGCTTCGCTCGTTCACCGCAGCAGGGAGGCTGCTATTTCAGTTCAAGACAGCATCATGACGACATCATCGCAGACGGTCCAGCTGCGGATTCTGGTCCTCGCGGGTGGGCCATCGGCGGAGCGGGAGATCAGCCTGCGCAGTGGGCTGGCCGTCGCCCACGCACTGGCCCAGAGCGGTCACGACGTCACCCAGTTCGACCCGTGTCACGAGCAGCTGACCGGTGTCGAGGCGTCCCACTTCGATGTCGCCTTCGTGGCCCTGCACGGGCGCTACGGCGAGGACGGCGGTGTGCAGTTGCAATTGGAATCGCTCGGCCTCCCCTACACCGGCAGCGGTCCCGAGGCATCGGCCCTGGCCTTCAGCAAGACGGCGGCCAAAGCCCGGTTCATCGCCCACGGTGTCCCCACTCCCGACGCGGTGCTGTTCCGAGCGGGCGAGTCGCTGGCCGAGTGTGTCGAGCGGGCGGCTCCTCTCGGCTTCCCCGTCGTCGTCAAACCAGACCGCCAAGGCTCCAGCATCGGCATCAGCTTCGCCCACGATCGCGAGGAACTGGCGCAGTCGATCTCAGCTGCGCTGGCCTTCGACACGCAAGGCTTAATCGAGATCGCCATTGCCGGGGAGGAATGGACCGTCCCGCTCCTGGATGAGCTGGTCCTGCCCCCCATCCGCATCGGCACTCCCCAGGCGTTCTTCGACTACGAGGCTAAGTACCAGCGCGAGGACACCGCGTATGAATTCCCCAGCGACGTGTCACCCGCCCTGCTCGCTCGAATCACCGAGATCGCCCAGCAAGCGGCGCGGTCGCTCGGCGTCACCAGCCTCTCCCGCGTCGATCTGCGCATCGATGCCAGCGGCCAACCCTGGGTACTCGAGGTCAACACCATCCCCGGCCTGACCGACCACAGCCTTGCTCCCAAGTCAGCAGCCCACAGCGGCCTGACCTTCGCCCAGTTCTGCGAGGAAGTCTGCCGCCGAGCCATCGCTGCCAGCCAACGCAATCCCACTCTCCGTCAGAGTCGGCACGCACGCCGAGTCCCGCTCAACATCCGCCGGGCCAGTTAATCCCGCTTCAAGTCCGAGCCGCAGATCGCCGATGCGCCGTGGGATAGGCTTCCAGCCTGTCTTCCTCGAACCACCAACCGAGCCTCAGTGTTCTGCTCCCTCTCCCCCACATTCGATGACACTCTCGGAGTGGACTCCACTGTGGGGGAGAGGGCCGGGGTGAGGGGGCGTGAACTGCCCGCTGTCCCCCTCACCCTAGCCCTCTCCCCCGCAGTCACATCGCTCGCGAAGGCCACACCGATCGCGGGGGAGAGGGGACCGGAATCGAATCCAATAGCGGGTCGCTAAGTCGGCCAATCCCTTGGCCCCCCAACGTGAACTGGTTTCAAGACAGGCTGGAAGCCTATCCCACGCCCCTTCCCCCAGACCGAACCGATGTCCTCCCCCGAAAACGAGACTGACGATCTCCCCGCCGGTCGCTGGTGGTCCCAGCTGCTCGACTGGGCGTTGCGTCCTCGTATCCTCGGGGCGTTGACCTTGGCGATGCTGTTTGTGGTCGTGATACCGGCGGTCCCCTCGCTGTGGCCGACTGTCAGCCAGAACGCCAAGTTCCAGATGTCGGTCGATCGCATCGATCTCTCCCCGGCCACCCGCTGGACGCCGCACGACATCGTTGAGAACGTCGCCAAGAGCCATCCCGATTGGGGCGACCGCAGCCTCTTGGAATCCAGCCTCGCCGCCGATCTGGCAGCGGCCTTTGCCCAGCATCCCTGGATTTCTAAGGTCGACCGCGTGGAGAAGACCCGCCAAGGCCGGGTCATCGTGCAGGTCACCTACCGCACCCCGGTCGCGATGATCGAGACACATCGCGGACTCTACCCTGTCGATGCCGAGGGGGTACTCCTCCCCCCGAACGATTTCTCACTCGCCGAGTCCGATCAGCTGCCCCACCTGCGGCAGATTCGCACGATGCCCAGCGGCCCGGCGGGGACGAAGTGGGGCGACCCGCTGGTTGTGGCGGGAGCCAAGCTGTGTGCCGCACTCATGCCGGAGGGGAACCTGGAATCGCACTGGGAGCGTTACGGCCTGGAGGCCATCGTCGCCCCGCAAGCCCCGCTCGACAACGCAGAGATTGCCCCCGAGCCACCCGTGTTCGAACTGCTGACTCAGCGCGGCCGCCGCATCATCTGGGGCCGTCCACCCGGCGATGACTCGCTCGAACCGACGGTCGCTCAAAAGCTCGGTCGCCTCGACAGCTACATCCGCCAGCAGAAGTCCCTCGACCAACCGGTTGGTGCGTATCGCATCGACATCCGAGGCTTTAGCGCCACGCGCTTACTCGTCGAGAAGCCGGGCACGGGAGTGCTGAGGTAAGGATGTCCCAGCCCGCAGGGCCAGCGAGGGATTGTTCCGGCGTCCCTCGCTGGCACGTCGGGCTAGCCACCATGCGGCTCCCACGTCTCCAACCGCTGCCGGGCGAGATCGGCCCATGGGCCGCGTGAGTCGAAGGTCAGATACTGTTTCCACAGGTCGACGGCCTCATCCCCCCGCCCGAGTTCGGCCAGTGTCTCGGCCTTTTGCAGGACCGCATCGGGGTAGTCGGGATGCACGTTCAGGGCGATGTCGAACGCCAGCAGGGCCGCTTCGGGTTCGCCGACCTCTCGGTGCAGGCTGCCGATCTGGGTCCACGCGGGAATGTAATCGTGGTCGAGTTCGACCGTGGCGTAGAACCGCTCCAGCGCACCTCGTGGATTGTCGGCTCGCGACATCGCCTCCGCGAGGTGGAAGTGCAGCTCAGCGGTCGGCGGTCCGGCCATCAGGGCCATGCGGAATGCCTCGATCGACTCCGTCAACTCCCCGCTGTCGTAACACTGACACCCTCGATCGAACCAGTCCCGCGCCGTCTCCGTATGAGGTGCCCACGCCTGATCCAGTCGCAGCTGGAACGGCGGCTCATCGTTTGCGCTGGGTGGCTTCGCGACCGTGCCGGGCTCGTCGAAACCGAAGACCCGCTGTCGGGTCGCAGGGATCAAGAGCCCGTACTCGTCCTTGACCAGAACTCGCTCGTTGCGAGCGAGGATCTCCAGCTGTTCGAGTGGCCGCAGGTCGCCGCGGACCACGCTCGGCAGCGTGCGCAGACTGGCCTCCAGCTCTTTGCGCGAGACTCCCGAGATCAGCAGTTCGCTCAGCTTGCGGGCGCTGGTGACTTCTTGAAAGTCGAAGTAGGGCAGCCGGTAGACCCGCTTGACCGCCCGAATCAAACCGAGCCGCTCCCAGCCGCGAATCAGATGGACGGAGACCTTGAGCAGCCCGCTGAGCATGGCGGGCGTGTAGAGTCGGCGGACCTCGGCGTGCTGTTCGGCGAGTCCGAGAGCTTGGAGCCACTCGGATTCGTTGAGGACGCGGATCGCCACGCCCTCGGCCTGGAGCCGTTCGACCTGGGTCAGCTTGACGCTCGGCTGTCCGTCCTCTTCGAGCGGCCAGCCCTCCTCACCCACGATGAGCAGGGTGGTGTGACGGCTGACATGCTCGGCGGTGACGCCCCCATGCTGTGTGATTAGCTCCGCTGCCTGCGCATGCGTCATCGAAGCGAGCGTGCCGGTCAGGGCGACACGTTCACCTTCAAGAATCTGGGAGTTGGGCAGCGGGTCAGACACGGCAGATCGGGCACCGGGTTGAGGGAGGTCACGCGTATGGTAAGCGGTCAGCGGTCAGCAGTCAGCGGTCAGCCAGAGAATCATGTTCCCAAATCGACAGCGAGCGAGCGGGCGTCAGTCCCCCGTGCCCGTGCGACGCGACTCTGGCAAGACGCTCCGCTTCGAAGACTTCGCGTCGCAGCTAGACGGGGGGCATCACGGCTGGACTGACCTCAGTCGCTCGCTGCCGCACTGTCGGCCAGCCCGCTACAATCGCTCTCGCCTCATGGAACTCTTCGGAGCTGTCGGACTGCCTCATGATCTTCGTTTTGGACAACTACGACTCGTTCACCTACAACCTGGTGCAAAGGTTCGGGGAGATCGACTCGTCTCTGGAGATCCTGGTCGCTCGCAACGACCAGATCACGCTGCCCGAGATTCACGCCCTCAAGCCCGACCGGATTTTGGTCTCGCCCGGCCCGTGCAGCCCCGGCGAGGCGGGGATCTCGAAAGCGCTGATCGAGGAATTCGGCCCCACAGGCATCCCGATCCTCGGCGTCTGCCTGGGTCATCAGTGCATGGCTGAGGTCTACGGAGCCCAGGTCGTGCGGGCCAAACGCCTGATGCACGGCAAGACCTCCGAGATCCACCACGACGGAATGGGCGTCTTCGCCGGACTCCCCAACCCCTTCACCGCCACCCGCTACCACAGCCTCGTCGTCCCCGAAGAGACGCTGACGCCCGACCTCGTCGCCTGCGGCTGGACCCGCGACCCCGACCACCCCAGCGAGATCATGGCCATGCGCCACGCCCGCTACCCGGTCCATGGAGTGCAGTTCCACCCGGAGAGTTTTCTGACGGGATCGGGGATTGAGTTGTTGAAGAATTTTTTGCGACTGCCGCACGGGGAGCGGAAGACGTAATACCCAGGGCTTCCGAGGTGCGAAACCCAGTGATAAACCAGAGATCGTGGCCTCTTCAGGCCCGAAGGGTCGGTCGTTCTCCCAGCCAGGGCTGCAGGCCCTGGCCCCCGGCCCCGACGAGGTCCAAGGCCCAACGGGCTGACCATTCGTCCGTTGTCCAGCCGACGCCTCGCTCCCGAATGGACGGGCTTTCAGCCCTCCAAACACTGACGCCGCCGAAGTCCAGGGCCTGCAGCCCTGTTTGGGAGAACGGATGGTCTTTCAGGCCGAAAGAGTGGGAAATCTCTGAGTTTCGCACCGGAGAAGCTCTGGTCCGATGAAGTCGCGTCGCGTAGCCCACCCGTAGTCTGGACCCCAGGTCCAGACGAACTCAGGCGAAGTCGGACCACCATTGCGTCGCTGCAAGGAAATCGTGTTAGGCGTACGCAGTGCTATTGGCGTTAGGCTGCACGCTGCCTATGAAGCGATGTCACTTCCGATTACTCAATGAAATGGCTTGCAACCGGCGCTTTTGGAGCGAAACTGAACGCCAACGGGGATGAGCAGCTTCCAGTGCAGAGCCGACTTTAGGCTGCACGTTGCTCAATAAGACTGTTGGCCGCTAGGAGTCGGATCGTATGTCGAAAGCGACCACGAAACTGTCGAAGGACCGCGAGGAAGTTCTCCTCAAGTTCAAGGAACTCCTTGACAAGGCCAACGCTGCTTGCGAGGCATTCAAGCAATCGGACGATGGAACGTTAGCGGGCGACATGTATTTCGAGCTTCGCGTAAGTTCCATCAACCTGTTGACCCGCCTTGCGTCTGAAGACAGCATCTATGTTCAGGAACTGAAAAAGATGAACCCGAACGCTTTTTCAATGAAAGGCGTGCTAGAAGCGGCGCGGGCAGATTACCTGCAAGGGTTCATGACGGACCACAGGCTCCTGATTTCTGCCGAGGTGTTTTCGGACTTGCTTGTGCAAGCCGAGGTCCTCCTCGATCACGACTACAAGGACGCTGCTGCGGTAATCATTCGAGCCGTGTTGGAGGATGGAATCAGGCGGCTTTGCGAGGCACACAAGATCGAAGCCGGAAAGCGCGACACGATCCACCAACTCAACGAAAAGCTGTACAAGGAACACGCCTACACCGCTCTGGTACACAAGGAGATCATCGCGAAGGCGGAAATCGGAAACTGTGCTGCTCACGGCCGGTTCGACCAATATAAAAAGGATGACGTGGCGGTTTTTCTGGAGTTCGTCCTTCGCTTTCTTGCACAATACCTGAAGTAGTCTGCGGCTAACCAACGGCTCAAGCTGACCGGAGCCGCCGGGTGGCATCCAACGCGGGGTGGCATCGGTTGGCTCGCTTAGGAGCCTGCCGGTGTGCCTTGGCACAGGATGTTTGTGGGACGAGACTCTCGGTATCAGAACCTCTTCCGGCTGCGCCGCCCCGGTAGACCCACAGCGGTCAACCGGGGCCACCCCGCGGTCATCGCTCTCGTCGAGCCTGTGATGACTCGCTGGTCTCTGAGCCGTGACTACTGAGTCGGGACAGCATAGACTCAAACGCGATTTCCACCCTCGTGATCGAACCTGACTTGTGGTTCGGGAGAACGCCTGATGCGAATGCTGACCGGTGCCTTGCTGTTGCTCGCGTCGGAGCAGGCGTACGCACATGCCAATCTGGTTCAATTTCCGAATCACATCGAAGCACGATCAATTCTCATCCCCGCGTCTCTACTACTGCTGGGACTCGGAACGGTGATGCTGGTCTGGGGAGTTTGGACTGAGAGTCGAAAGGGGCACTGCCCGCCCGCCGCAACCTCCCACCCCGCCAAGGCCGAGTAGCTTGGTGACTTTTCTCGTAGGCGAATGGTGAGTGATCGTTGACCAGTAGAACGGACCTGGGGGTCCAGGCTACGGACAGTTTCCACGAGCCGCTCGCCTAAGTCGACACTCTGGATCGAGGCGACACGATGGTCAAGTTCGTCCAACCCAGTCACTGCGAGCGCTGGATCACTCGGCTGTGGGTTCTGGTTCTCTTAACCGGCGTGGCCTATTGCGTACGCCCGGCGTGTCTGCCGACAGCTCAAGAGTCTTCCACTCGTTCGATTGTCACCTTACTGGACGAACGTCACGCCTCGGCCTTGGCAGCTGCGGAAGAGCATGTACGGCGTTTCCCCACTGACCCGCTGGGGATCGCGCTGGCGGCTGAGGCCGCGAGTCAACAGTCTCGGCACGAACTCGCCATTCGCCATTACCAGCGACTGCCACGCGATGGGGGACAGTGGCAGTTTCTGTCGGAGTACGGACAGGGGCGCAGACGAGAATCGCAGGCGAAGATCTCGCAGGCGGAGCAACACTACCAGTCGGCCTTGAAGCTGAATCCACTCGATTTGGAAGCGAACAACCATCTGGGTCACATTTTGCAGTCATCCGGTCGGGTGTGGGAAGCCGGGCCGCACTTCTTCGTACAGATCCTGCTGGGTCGTTGTCGAGGGGATGATCTCCTCGGCATGTCGGCCACCGACCGTTTCTTCCGTCAAGACGAACGTCTGGAGAACGCCGGACTGGCGTTTGATCCTCCAGAACCGTTGATCCAGTTGGCCATGGCCCGCAAACGCATTCAGGAGAATCGGCTGTCCGAAGCCGAAGTGCTGCTGCAAAGTGTGATTGCTGTGCGACCGGAATTGGGAGAGGCCCAAGGCCGACTCGGCCGCATCCTCAGCGACCAGGGGAACCCAGCGGCATTCGACACATGGAGGCGGCAGGTTCCGGAGTCCGCACAGCAACACCCCGAGGTCTGGTTCTCTCTGGGGTTACAAGCCCGCCGCACGGGCGAAACAACTGGGGCCGCCCGCTGTTTTCAGGAGGCACTGCTGCTCTCACCCAACCATCTCGCGGCCAATGTCCAGATCTCCGCCTGCCTCGAACAGCTGGGGCAGCCCGAGATCGCGAAGAAGTTTGCGGAGCGCGGCAAAGTCCTGGCAGAGCAGGAGACGAACCTGAACCTGTTGCGGACCGACCTGGTCGAATCGTTACTGAAGAAGACCGTCAACGACTTCGCGGCACTGGGACGCTACTGGGAGGCGACCGGCTGGTGCTATGCGATGAAGTGGGTCGACATTCCGCAAGAATTCCCGACCCAGTCATTTGCGAAGTGGCAGCCGCTAGCCGTGCAGTCGGCGACTCAAAATGCGGCGGGACACCTTCCGGCCCTGCTCTTAAAACGGGACGAGTTCCCCCTGCCACGCTGGCCCGATGTGTCCACGTTCCCCAAGGTCTCACCGACCGGAAGTGAGAGCGCGGGCGCTTGGAGTCTCCGGGAGAATGCTCACGAGGTCGGGATCGACTTCACTTACGAAGAGGGGACCACGGAAGAGACTCGCATGAACCACATTTTCAGTACCGTGGGAGGGGGCCTAGGCGTGCTGGACTTCGACCAGGATGGCTGGCCGGACCTCCACCTGGCCCAAGCCAATGACTGGAGAGATCCCCATCCCCAGCCGACCCGCACGGATCAGCTGTATCGAAACACGGGCAGCGGACGATTCGTCGAGATCTCGGCGAAGGCCGGAATCGCAGAGGTCAGTTTCTCCCATGGCGTGGCCGTGGGAGATTTGAATCAGGATGGCTTCCCCGACCTTTACATCGGGAACAAGGGACACAACCGCTTGTATCTCAATGCCGGAGACGGCACCTTCGAGGATGTGACAGACGAGTCGGGCACCGCAGGAGACAGCGAAGACTGGACGACCAGTAGTGTCTTTGCAGACTTCAATGGGGACGGGGCTCCCGATCTATACGTCCTGAACTACTCCCCCGTCACCCCCACGGCCCAAAAGATCTGCCGCGATGCGAACGGACGGGAGATGTCCTGCACCCCGGACATCTTGCTGTCGTGCCCTGACCGACTCTTCCTCAATCAAGGCGATGGGACATTTCGAGACGCCACCCAGCCGAGCGGGATCGTGGATCCCAATGGCCGTGGACTCGGTGTCATTGTCTGGCCATACGGTAACGATCACCGTCTGGGGCTGTTTATCGCGAACGACACCACCGAAAACTACTTGTTCGTGAACCGAGGAAACACAGCCGAGGGAACGCCCCTCTTTCAAGAAGAGGGGGTCGTTCGCGGAGTGGCGTTTGACGTGGACGGCAACGCTCAAGCGAGCATGGGAGTCGCAGCTGCGGACGCGAACAGGGATGGCGAACTGGAGCTGTTTGTGACCAACTTCTACAACGACTCGAACACGTATTATTCGCGACGGGCGGACGGTTATTTCAACGACCTGACCCGACCGTATAATCTGCGAGATGCGAGCTTCAAGATGCTGGGCTTCGGCTGCCAGTTTGCGGATTTGAACTGCGACAGCTGGCCGGACATCATCGCCACGAACGGGCATGTGGACCAGGTGACCAGTGACGGCACGATGGATCGGATGCCCCCGCAGGTGTTTCGGAATCTGAGTGGCAAACGCTTCGAGGAAGTTCCGGCTTCCGCACTGGGGCCATTCTTTGAGGGCCGCTACCTGGGGCGTGGGCTGGCGGTGCTGGACTGGAACCGAGACGGGCGTGCTGATGTGGGGATTTCGCACCTGCATGCTCCGTTCGCTCTGCTGACAAACAACATGGAAGCGTCTCCCGAGCGAAGTCCTTTGGTCATACGCTTGATCGGGACTCGTGGTTGTCGCGAGGCCACGGGGGCCACAGTGACGGTCGAGTGCCAAGGCCAGACGGCCTTCAGTCTGGAAACCGGGGGGAGTGGATTTCTGGTCACCAATCAGCGCCGGCATGAATTTGCCGGACTGCCCAGCGGTGGGTCGTGTCTGGTATCAGTCCGCTGGCCAGACGGGACGACGCAGTCGTGGGAGAATATTTTGTCGGGCCAGGAGGTGATCCTGATCGAAGGCCATTCGGCCTCCCGAGCGGTCGGCACACTACGCTGACTTTTCGCGGGTCTTGAGTCTTCCCACGGTGATCGACTCTCGATTTCTCAGTTTCGCCAAAGAATCCAAATCGTTGTTGACGACATACCAAATATTCTCTACGCAACATCTTGACTCTCTTGTCTGACGAGATTAACATAAGGACAGATCGATTCGATCATGTTCGCTTCGTGTTGCCCGTTCGGGCAAAGTTTTTGCACCTGTTCACGTTGTGGAGGACCTCTGTCATGTTACGTCGTCGTGGATTTACGCTGATTGAGTTGCTGGTGGTGATCGCGATCATCGCCGTGCTGATTGCCCTTCTGCTGCCCGCCGTGCAGCAGGCTCGCGAAGCGGCCCGCCGCTCGCAGTGCAAGAACAACCTCAAGCAATTGGGCTTGGCTCTGCACAACTATCACGATGTGTATATGAAGTTCCCCATCGGGAATCAGTGGCAGAATGGATTTGGCCCTTCGTTCTACGCCGGTCTGCTGCCCTACATGGACCAAGCTCCGCTGTTCAACAGGCTGACGTTCAACGGATCTCACACCGGTTGGACCGGGGCTGGTGGCGGTTCGGCTGGGAATGCCAATGGGGTCCAGATCAACTCCAGTGCAATCACCACGATTCTCTGTCCCTCCAGCCCGATGGATGCTTTGATCCAAGACGGCAACGGCGGGGCTCGTCAGACGGGAGCTTGTTACGTCGGAATCTCTGGTGCTGTGGACGAGGATCGCACATCCGCAGCGGCCCCAGCTACGGACACAGACGGATTCACGGAGCTACGCCAAGTGGGCGGCGGGAACTGCTGTGCCACGAATTCCCAGAACGGCTTCTACTCGGCGGGCGGACTGCTGGTTTCGGGAGAAGCCATCGGCATCCATCAAGCGACCGATGGAACCTCGAACGTCATGATTATGGGCGAAACGTCTGACTTCGCGACGGATACTACCGGTAATCGTTTTGACATTCGTGGATCTTTTCCGCATGGATGGCTCATGGGAACATCGGGTTTGGGAAGGACCACGGGTTGGAACGGTCCAGTAGATCGCAAATTCAACCTCACCACCGTCCGTTACCAGCCCGGCACGAAGAACTACAATCTGCCCGGAGTGCATAACAATCACGGCCCCAACAACCCATTGATTTCCGCCCATACGGGTGGAACTCACGGACTGTTTGCCGATGGTCACGTGCAGTTCCTCAGCAACAACATGAATATGCGGAACCTGAAGTTCCTGTGTACTCGTGATGACGGGAATCCTGTCGGCGAGTTCTAAGTGACGGCCAGTTAAAGTTCTGCAATCTACGGGGCCTCCGGCTCTCTCAATCGAGAGAGCCGGTTTGTTTGGGAAAGGTGTGCTTTTCAATGCGTTCATTTCGCGGATTTTCATGCTTGGCGTTGCTGTTCCTCTGTGCCTGTAGTGGGGGCGGAGGGGATTACGATGGCCCGGTCGGACAAGTCAGTGGAGTCGTCAAGCTGGGAGATGCCCCGCTGACCGAGAGCGCGTCGATCACTTTCATGTCCAAGGAAGGCCATGTCGCGTCCGCTACACTCTCCGGCAGTGGAGAGTACAAAATGAAATTCAATGGATCCAATAGCATCCCCGTCGGGACGTACCGCGTGGCTGTGATTCCCAACCTGCCAGCCGAACCGACAACGCAGCAGGATCCAGCGAGCTTCTTCAACAAGGATGGTTCCACCAAAGTCGTGAAGACCGTGAGTTCGAAGATCCCCGAGAAGTACCGCCAACCCGGCTCCAGTGGAGTCGACATTGTCGTCAAGGAAGGCAAGCAGACCTTGCCCATCGATTTGGACCTGAAGTAATCCAGCTCGTGTTTCCACAACTCCACGACCTCACCGGCCCCTGAACTCAGGGGCCGGTTTTCTTTGATATTTAGTTAAAATAGGTATCCCCTTCGCTCAAGTGACCCCCATAGGTGGCGTGAGTGTCCCGGTTGTGGGGAATCGGAGGCACAACATCTCGTATGCACTTGAGCGAAGGGGATACCTATTTTAGTTAATAAGAAACGTGACCTTTAGTAGGACGGTCGTCCTCGTCCGTCCGTTCTACACATCTTCATCGCGCAGCTGAATCCCCCGAGAATGACTACGAAAGTCCGAATTTAACGCAAAGACGCCAAGGCGCAGAGACGCCAAGAAAGAGGCCGATTTTCCGAGGGTTGATTATACTTCACGCGGGACAGATTGAGACGTACGACGGACGTCCTCGTCCGTCGCTCGCCGAAGTTTTCCTCACGGACGGACAAGGATGTCCGTCCTACGAAACACCTCATTTCTTCCAGCGAGAAGTATAACAAGCTGCTGGCAGCTGGGGAAATTCGGATGTCCGCAGGCTTCTCCGCTTTACGCGAGGTTCTGCCCCCTTGGCGACTTTGCGTCTTTGCGTTGACCTCCTCCGATTTGTGCAGAAAGGTCGTACGCCCCAATCTGGCCCCCTTTCTATCCCTCCCGATTGCTCCAGGCGGACGTATTGAAGTATCCTGATCGGTGGCTTTCCCCGACCTTGATCGGAGTAGGGCCGACCGGGATGAGAGACTCATGACCCATCGCTCGACCACATTTGCCGTTTGCCTGTTCGCTGTTCTCTGGTTCGCTCTGTCACCGACTGTGCAAGCTGAAGACATGGCGTTCGCTCCCGAACAGATTGAGTTCTTCGAGAAGCAGGTTCGCCCGCTCTTTGTCGAGCATTGCCAGAAGTGCCACGACTCGGCCAAGCAGAAGGGCAACCTGCGACTCGATTCACTCGCAGCTGTCCTCAAGGGGGGTGACACCGGAGCGGCGATCGTGCCGGGGAAGCCAGACGAGAGCGAGTTGATTAAAGCCCTGCGGTATGACCCCGATGGATATCAGATGCCGCCGGAGGGGAAGCTGCCGCCGGAGAGCGTGGCGGTGTTTGTGAAGTGGGTGGAGATGGGGGCACCGTGGCCCGCTTCGACTGTGGGGCCCGGCCATGTGGGAGAGACTTCGTGGGCAGAGACATTCGCCACGCGGGCGGAGCGCTGGTCGTTTCAGCCGCTGCAGCGAGTGTCTCCTCCGGTTGTGAAGAACACGGACTGGGCGCGCACGCCGATCGACCGGTTCCTGCTCAGCAAGCTCGAAGAGGCCGGGCTCGCCCCCGCACCCGAGACCGACCGGCGGACCTGGATTCGCCGAGCCTACTTCGACACGATCGGGCTGCCCCCGGCTCCGGAAGCTGTGGCAGCGTTTGTGGCGGATGACTCGCCGGATGCGTTTGAGAGAGTGGTCGATGAGCTACTCGCCTCACCGCGTTTCGGCGAGCGGTGGGGTCGGCACTGGCTCGATCTCTCGCGGTATGCGGAGTCGCGCGGGCACGAATTCGACGCCGACATCCCGAACCCCTGGCACTACCGCGACTACGTCATTCGGGCGCTCAACGACGATCTGCCGTATGACCAGTTTGTGACAGAGCACATGGCGGGGGATTTGGTGGGAGCGTTGAGAGTTGAGGGTTTAGCGTTGAGCGACCGAGCCCAGCCCCCCCCCTCTGACCCTCAACCCTCTGCCCTCAACCCTCAACGTTCCTCCCCCCTTCTCGCCACCGGCTTCTGGTATCTCGGCGAGTGGGTCCACTCGCCGGTCGACATCCGCAAGGACGAAACCGACCGTCTCGACAACATGCTCGAGGTCTACGGCAAGACCTTTCTGGGCCTCACCATCTCCTGCGCCCGTTGCCACGACCACAAGTTCGACCCGATCTCACAAAAGGATTACTACGCGCTGGCGGGGTACTTGAAGAGTACCAGTTATGCCCAACGGCCGTTTGAGTCACTCGCTCAGAACCAGCAGGTGCAGGCTCAATTGCGCGACCTGTCCACGCGGGCCGAGGGACCAATCTCGGCGGTGTACCAAGAGGCTGCGAAACCGACATTGAACCAGCTCAATCACTACTTGCTGGCCGTGCGAGAGATCCTCGCTACTCCGATGGAATCCAAGACCCTCACGGCCAATAGCAAGGACTTCGAGGACTTCGAAAGCGGCACCTACGAAGGGTGGGAGTTGACCGGTGATGCTTTCGGGACCAAGCCGCAGACGCAAGCCACGATCGGCGGCTATCAAGGGGATGTCGAGGCTCACGGCAAGTTCTTCGTCAACTCGCACCAGCACCGGGACGGCCTGCGTGGGGACGATCATGTCGGGACGATGACCTCGCGCGAGTTCAAGATCGAACACGACACACTGGCCTTCCTAATCGGCGGCGGACCGCATGTGGGGAAGACGTGCATGTATCTGCTGATCGATGGCAAGGCCGTCCTCACCGCCACTGGCCATAGCTCGAATCAGATGCGCAGCGAGGCATGGGATCTGCGACCGTATCACGGGAAGCTGGCTCGGCTACAGATTGTGGATGAGGAGCGCGGCGGCTGGGGGAATATTGGGATCGATCACCTCGTATTTCAGAACGGGGCCGGTGCGCAAGTCGACACACCCGAGTTTGCCGTGCGCGTTCAGCAAGTGGCGACGCAGCGAGGGCTCAACCCGGAGCAGCTCACACAATGGATTAAACACTCCATTCTCGCTGCCGATGAGACCACTGATCCATTTCACCACTGGGCGAGGTTCGCCACGGGTCAGACACCTTACCCCGCTGCTCCTCCGGCCCCGGCGATGGCTGACCTGACGGGAGCCCAGCTGCTCCCACTGCTCGACCAGGATGGGGTGTACTACTCATTCCCGAGTCCCGAAGGTGACCCGCGCCTCTGGTTGTCCGATGCCCCGGACGCTCCAATTGCTCAAGTGGCCGTTGACTCGCACGCGGTGCTGGTCGATCCGGACTTTGCCCAGCTGAAAGATCGCGATGGCACGATGCGGGACGGGGGAGTACTCGGCGGCATGGGGCGCGCGGGCCGCACGCTTCGCACCGCCAGTTTTGAGATCACCACCGGGCGGATTGCCGCCTGGGTGAAGGGTGGTTGTGCGACGTACGTGGTCGTCGACTCACATGCCCTGGTCCTCGGTCCGCTGCATGGATCGCTCGTCAGGAAGCAAGGAGCGGCACCGGCCTGGCATTGGATCGAGCATGATGTCGCGAAGTACAAGGGGCATTTCGCACATCTCGAAATCGTGGCCGAAGCCGGGACTGATTTCGCGGTGGAAGCTGCGTACCAAGTGGAGAAGTTACCGGGTCCATTGGCATCAACGATGGCCCTGAACCTGCTCAACCTCGATCCGTTGCAGCCACTCCCCGGCGCGGCCCTGAACTGGATGCGGCAGCACCCGGCCCTGTTCGGTCTCGACTCGCCCGAAGTGAAGCAGCAGCTGGCGGTCGTCTCTCGCTCGTTCATTGAGGAGCGGCGGAAGCTGGTCGCTCAGATCGTCAACACCTCAGCGACGGCTCCGGTGATGCTCGAGGGATCAAGTGCCGACGAAAACTTGCTGATTCGTGGCAACTCGAACAAGCCCGGTGAAGCGGTCC
>JAYSUV010000280.1:0-14133 GCA_043718945.1 Planctomycetota bacterium | reverse complement strand
CCGGACTCTGGCGACCATCGAAGGAGTCCGGGGGCTGACGCCGCCCGGCTCGCCTGTTCTGGGGTTCGCTGAGCGCAACAGATGGGCTGTCTCCCCGCAAACCGATGCCCCCCCACATTCGACCGTTTCATCAGGCCCCCTCACCCCGGCCCTCTCCCCCACAGCGGAGTCCTCTCCGAAAGTCACATCAATTGTGGGGGAGAGGGAGGAAGAGTGCGAGAAACGCCCACTCACTCGGTGTCGGCTCGTGATCGAATTCATCGCCTCGTCCCTCAATCCAGAAACACCCATTCCGAGAACGTGGCCGCTTGCCCGGCGGGCTGCCCTTGTTCGTCGACAACGTTCCACACGGTCGCGCGGTCGATGCGGAAACGCCGCCCGGTCGAGGAGATGCGGATTCCCTGGTAGTCGTCGATGTAGCCTTTTTTGGCCGTCTGTTCGAGCATCCGCTCCCGCTCGTCGCGGTGCATCGGCTCAGCGGTCAGCCGCGAGGGAGTCTCCAGGAAATGCTCCAACGGTATGGCCCACAGCAGCAATGCCATCGCGTTCGCCGAGTTCAGAATCGGGTCGGCCTGCGTCCCGTGAGACACGACGACGAAGTGAGCGTCATAGACCCGGCGAGCCTGTTCCTCGGCAGTCCCTGAACGGTCGATCAACTCCGTGCCGACATACTGGGCATACGAGTTCAGCAGACGTTGAATCTGCCGCTGCCAGTCGGAGTCGAGCCAAGGGGGAACTGTCATCAGATGTCCGTCTCAGGTTGTCCTTATCTCTTCCGCTTCTTCATCGCTCCATCGTCGCGTCTCATCTTCACAACGATCATCAACGCAAAGCTGGCCCCCCACGCGATCAAGATTCGCAGGAAGGGGAGCGGGATGAACACGCTCAAACAGCAGAGTCCGAATGTGACCACACCCCAGAGGATTGGCGATTCATCGTCCGCCGAGGCGATCTTGCTCATGATGACGCAGGCGGCAATGCCCAATCCGATTTCGATCATTGATCTTGGCCCTTCAGAGTCTGCAAGAACAGTAGGTTACTTCGGTGCTGCCTCAGCTGGCTTCGCTTCTTTCGGAGCGGGCGGCCCCGCAGGTGCAGCAACCGTCGGGACCACCGGCAGCGGGTTCGGCGGGCCACCGAAGATCTTCTCGACCTTGGCGTCGGCCGTCACCTTGAACAGCGAATTCGCCCGCGAGTCGCAGACGATGAAGTCGGCTCCCTGCTGGCGAATGCCGATCGGATTCATGAACGGGTCGCCGCTGACCCACTTCTCCGGCTTGCCGCCGGGGGCAATCTTCCAGATCGCCTTCGCATAGCCATCGGTGACGTAAGCCGTGCCATCCGTGGTGACGGTGACCTGATGCGGGAATTCAAAGACGAGGTCGTCGACGACCGTTTCGGATTTGCCGTCTGCGGTGAACTTCCTCAGTTGGGGCTTCAGCGAGGAGAGTACCCAGACAAACCCCTTGTCATCTGCAAACAGCCCGCGACAGCCCCCAATCACAGCGAACTCCGTCGGTTGTTGCGTATCAGGCAGCCCAGTTGCGGGAAACTTCCAGATGCGCTGGAGTTCGAGATCAGTCACGTAGACCGTGCCATCGACGACAGCGATGGCGGTCGGAATCCCGATCGACCCGTGGGTGAGGGCCTTGGCCTCGCCGGTGGGGGAGATCGAGTAGACCTCGCGCGTGGCCGAGTCACCGGCATACAGGGTCCCGTCGGCGGCGACGTGTACGCAACGCACTGCATTCATCGGCGTGCGGAATTTTTTCGTGCCCCGATAAAGAACCGTGTTCTCGCCGTCCTTCAGCTTCCAAATCCCCGGCAGCTTACGGTCAGCGATGAAGTACGTGCCATCCGCACTGACCGCCGCGTCGAGGGGATATTGCCAAGTGGCCGGTGCCATTGGCGCAGCAGGCGTGGCTGCGGGAGAGGTCGCGGGAGTGTCCTGAGCAAAGGTGATGACCTGCCAGAGGAGTCCAAGCGCGAGTGACGCCAGAAACGATCTTGTCATGAAAGGGATGTCCGAAAAAGAAGGGTCCGAAAGACAGGCGAATTCACCATGCACATCGGAGTCGCATGATAACACTGGAATGTCGTGAGGACATACTCCGCCAGGCGAACGGCAGGAAATGGGGTGCATTTGCAAGTGGGCAGTCGATCAGCTCGCACGCCAACCGACTCGACAGTCCCGATCCTGGCAGGGGTCACAGAAAATAGCCGGTGGTTGAGCGCAGCGACACCACCGGAAAGGCGTTTTCGCCACAGACTCCATCCCGGAGTGATGGAAGAATGGCGACCCGAGACCTCGTGGTTCTGATTGCGAATGCATGGCACGAGATTCAATCGCATCGAAGTCCTCTGGCATCCCGGAGGAACAGGGCTTCCACGGAGTGACCCCCAGGGATTTCTGCTCTCCCGGCCTGAAAGGCCATAGGTTCCTCCGAGAGCTCCTCAGGCGAACCGCCGAACGCGTGAGTGAAAGAATGGCAGGCCCCCTTGATTAAGCGGACGCCACGTCCCGCGACTTCGCGATCACCTCGCGCAGGCAGGCCATCGATCGCAATCGAAAGCTCTCCTGATTCGTGAGGGTCATGCCGAATTGCTTCTGCAACTCGACGGTCATGCCCAGTTGGGCCAGTGAATCCCAGGCCGCTGTCTCCAGTGCCGACAGATGTGGTGTCACTGACTCCACGGGTCGATGCAGGGCTCGGGCGACGAGTTCTCTCAGAGTGGTTTCCGTGGCCTCGTCCAGCAGAGTGACTGTGACTGGTGCCGTGTGCGGAATCGCACCTGCCCTCTGGGGAGCATTCCGCATGCGGAGAAATCGAGCCGGGTTGCCACCCCAGACTTCGCCATCTCCAATCACGGTGAACGCACTGACATAGCTGGCCGGCTCGACCACCGCATCCTTGCCGATCTGCACTCCGGGATGAATTTGAGCCGCGCCTCCGATCACCGACCTCGCCCCGATCTTAATGGGGGACGTGATCATCAACCGACTGCCGTCGGGATTGAGAGTCATGCTGTGGCCGATGACCGAACTGGCTGTCCCGATGATCGCGTCATCCCCAATCTCCGTGATGTCGGGGTCGAACAGATTACCGAGGACCAAGCTGTTCCATCCCAGGTGCGTCGATAAGGAGTAGGACCGCAGGACCAGATCTCTCAAGATCGGCAACGGCAGAAAGGCTTCCACGAGCGGCAGCGACATCACGAAGCGATGCCGCAGATACATCAGCAGAGACGTATTCACCATCAACCAGCTGTAAATGCCATCCGCGGTAGAGGTTCTTACGGGTTTTCGGTAGGAAACAAGAACCCGGTGAAAGTGACACTCCACGCACATGCAGGCCAGAAGCCAGATCAGCCAAGCCGAGTACAGCAGCGGGACCGAACCCAGCCAGGCAATCCACGACAGCTGGGAGTGCCCCTCGGAGGTGAAGGCGAGGCGCTGCACAGTCCACGCAAACGCACAGGTGTACAACGTGGGACCGGTCAACAGATAGGTCACCGCAACGACAAAGTCGAAGAGAGTCCAGCCCAGTCGGCGTGTGTGGTTCATGGGACATTCCGTGATCGGGCGGAGGGAGGGAGAACTGATGTCAATCCACTATCGCCCTTGCAGACAGATGGTGCAGATGTGAGTGGTCCGGTTCTGAGGACCGGCCACGGAGACGAGGAAGTGGTTTCGCATGGTCGCTTGAGGCCGTGTGATCCCACACCGTGAGCAACATGACTCCCACGCGCTGTCGGCTTGAGCAGATGTCAGCGACCGCTCGAACTGGACGATCAGTTCCTTCAATTGACTGAGGAACGTGGCGGCGGCGCGCCCTTCCACGAGTCGGTGATCGAAGGATAAGACGAGGTGATACGCCTGTTGCCCCTCGCCGAGGGGGAACTCTCCACTGATTCCCAGAATGCCCGCTTGGCCTTCGGAGATCAGCGGATCGAACGTCGTGACCCCGGAACCTGACAGATCCGTGATCGTGAATGTCGCTCCGGACAAGTCGCCCGGGAGCAATGACTGATTCAGATAGGCGGTGATCAGCCGTTGGCGCTCCTCGATCATCGCGGACGGAGTGAGTTGATCGGCATTTCGCAGCACGGCCACTTTCAATCCGTGTCCCGCGTCGAGGGCATACCCGAGGTTGACCTGCTCATACAGCAAAACCTGTTCATCCAGGCAGCAGGCATTCAGTCGGGGGAATTCTCGCAGGAGCAGAGCAGTCGACCGGAGCAGGTTCGCGGTGATCCGTTCGGCGGCGTCGATGGCGGCGTCCTGAATCCGGTGTCGGCCCGCCGTGGGGACGATCACGGTCACGCTGCTGCGAATGGCCTGTTGCGTACTCCAGGAGAGGAGTTTCGTTTCCATCCGCTTGGAGCGAGTCAGTGCTTCGGTGTGAAAGGGGACTCCGGTGGCACTGCGGTAGGGCGAGGCCGGTGGTGCGGGAGTCGCCACCGGAGCGACCACGGTCTCCTGTACAGAGGCACTGCTGTCGCCGGTTGTCCCACCGAGAGATCGCAGCACATCCTTGCCGCGCACCAGCCCCCGTTGAGCGAAGTCGTTCGACGACAGTCCGTGCGTTTGAATCAGGGCGAGAGCCCGCTGGCTGAGGCGGGTCGTCTGGGCGAGTGGCCTGGGTTCGCCCACAGGCGGAACGGGCACGGTCCCGTTTCGATGGGCGTGTGTGGCCTCCGGGGACATCGCGCTGTCGTGGGATTCGACGGGGGAAGCGGCCTGGGACAAGACGCCGTTCGCAGGGGCGAAGGCGATCCGCAGGCTGGCGTCGATGACTTCCAATGAGATTCCGATGGAGCACAGCACTTGGCCGATCGGCACCTCTTGATTCGAGGCCACGTTCAGTCGGATGAACCCGTCCGCCGGACAGGTGATCTCGAACACCGACTTGCTCGTCTCGACCTCGACCAGCACCTGACCCACGCGGACAGCCTGGCCATCGACGACCCGCCATTGCTGAATCAGCACTTGGTCGTCGTTGACTGTTTCTTGCGGTATGCGGACGGGAATCACATCACTCATCAGGCATCAACCCTCGAATCGCGGAGAGGATCGATTTCGCCTGCGGCAGCATTTCGCGCTCCAGTGGAGCACAGGCCGGGATCGGATGGTTGGGCGAGGCCAGCCGCTTCACCCGCTGGCAGACCGAGGTATCCGTCTCCATTAATCGGGCGATCACCTCCGCCCCGAATCCCGCTGTGCCAATCCCCTCCTCGACGACAAGCAACCTCCGACTACGTGTCACCGAGGCCAGAAGCGGAGCCAGATTCAGCGGCGACAACTGGGCCGGGCAGATCACCTCGCAGATGATCTCAAACTCGTCAAAGGCCCGGACGACCGCCTCCTCGACCTCACGCAGCATCTCGCCGTAGCAGACCACCGTCACATCGGGCGTCCCCTCGGGGCGAATGCGAACGGTCGGGAAGGTCTCGCTGCTGAATTCCAGTGCGAACCCCTTCGGCATCTCCGTCTGCACCCGCTGGCCGTAGAGTACCTTGTTCTCGATCACCAGCGTCGGGCCGTCGATCGCCTGGAAGAGTCGATCGTACAATAGCCCCGGATCGAGGCGGTGGTTCGTGGCCAGCACCTGCAAGTCCGGCAACCCGAGGAAGTGCTTCTCCAGCGACTGGCTATGTGTCGGTCCATAGCCGCGTCGGCCCCCCATCGGCGTCCGCACGATCAGCGGGACTCGCACCTGATCGTTGTACATGAACCGAAACTTCGAGGCATGGTTAATGAGCTGGTCAGTGGCCAGCGTCAGGAAGTCGCCAAACATGATCTCGCATACGGGAATCATCCCCGCCAGGGCCAGTCCGTTCCCCATCCCGACGATCTGCGACTCGCCGATGGGCATGTTGCGAACGCGACCCGGGAACTGCGTACTCAGTCCCTGCGTCGCCTTGAACGCTCCGCCATAGGGGGATTCGATGTCCTCGCCGAGAAGCACCACGCGGTCATCGTGGGCCAATCCACGCTCCAGCGAATTCCGGATCAGTGCGACACTTCGCTCCGGGGCGACCTCGGTGGCGGGAGTCCAATGGATGGCCTCCTCCGTGACCAGCCGACTCGTCTCCGAAGACAGATCCGCCAGCGACGATGTCTCGGCTGCGGCGACGGCGTTGTCCAAACGCACACGACTCTGAGACGCCCACTCGACAGCCAGTTTCGGGTGGTGGAGCTCGAACAGATGCAGCGGATCGCGCTCGCGATACCGAGCAATCTCTGCCGGGTCGCGGTCGTCATCTCCCTTCGAGTGCGCCATCAGTCGATAGGTGTCGACCTGCAAAAAGACCGGACCCTGCTGTTGACGAATGTGAGCGACACATTTTTCGACAACCGTCAACAGCGACTCGGGATGCCAAGTGTCCGACCGAAACGCCGGAATGTCGAACGCCTCCGCGCGGGCACAGATGTCTCCGGCCAGGGTTTCAGGCTGCGAGGTACTCTGCGAATAGAGATTGTTCTCCAGCACGATCAGCAGCGGCAGCTTCCACTTCGACGCCACATTCAACGTCTCATACACCGCACCCTCGCCGAGTGTGCCGTCCCCAATAAACACCACCGAAATGTTGTCCGTGCCTCGCAACTTGTGAGCGAGCGCCAGCCCCGCTGCAACCGGCACGATGCCGCCTTGAATCCCGTTACTGAAGAACCCGTCGCGGCACAGATGCTGGCTGCCGCCCCGCCCGCCGCAGACGCCGGTCTGCTTGCCCATGACCTCGGCAATCAGCCCCTCGACATCATCTGTGCGCGCCAAAAAATGCCCGTGACAGCGATGATTGCTGAACACGAAGTCGCCCGGTTGCAAGGCATCCGCCACCGCCACCCCGGTCCACTCCTGACCAATACACGTGTGTACTGTTCCATGCAGCCGTCCCTGTGAAAACAACTCCAGCAACCGCTCCTCGACCGCCCGAATCAACATGGCGCGAGAATACAATGACCCCATCCGCTTCGAGAGGGATGTCAAGTCGAATGTTTCAATGGGAAGGGGGGACAGCAAATCAGCACACTGTCATCAGGAGTTCCGTAGACTGCAGCAGACTTGGTATTAGATCAGAACTCCGGAGAAAACTCATGTCCAGTGGCCTCTCGGCGGGTGGCACGGTCTGAGGCTTTGCGAAGGCCGTGGTCTCGTGGGCCTGCCACGCCTTGGAAGATTGTTTGGATCGGGGACAAAGGATTCAGGGCGTGTCGCGCGCTACCCTCTATACTATTTCGCCTTGATCGGCTCGACCTCATACTTGACCTTGAGGTAGAGCGTGAATTGCACGACCGGTTCGATGACCACCGGGTTGATCACCTGATCAAAGCCGTCACCGCTCAGGCCGTTGAAGACGAATGTGGTCCCCTTGCGTACTCTCTGGACCGTGAGACTCTGTCGGTTCAGCGGCCCATCGATCTGCTCCGTCACGGCAGCGGTGTACGAGTCGTACATCTCCGTTGGGTAGTAAACGGCAGGGATCTCCGCGAAGACCTGGGCAGGGGGCAGGAGCTTGATTTTCAGCAGATTGTTGTAGCGGGCCACCTTTTGGTCGATGATCTTGGTGGCTTCTCCCATGAGCTTGTCCTGCATCAGATTCACATCGGTCACGATGTAATCGACCTTGATCAGATCGTAGATTTTGGAGCGAGCGGCAGTGACCACCAGTTGGTCGATCAGGGACCGATCCCGGTAATGGATCGACAGGTTTTTCTTCAGCTCGAAACCGACGAGTTTTTCTTTCGCGATGTCCCCCGCCACTTCGAAGCCGTAGATCTTGGTCTGGGTCACAAAGTCGAGGAAGATGTCATCCTCGGCAATCTTCAGGGCCAGCAGCGCGTCCGTGAACTCTTTGACGACGGCTGCCATTTTCTCATTGCACTCGGCCACGGTCTCGCCCTCTTGTGAGAGGCCAAAGACCGCCACGAACTCATCGGCTTTCACATTCATCAACACGTCCGCATCGACGAACATGCTGGTGTTCGTGGGCGGCCGTTCTTGTTCGGGGACCAACCGCTTGTTGTGTTCCCGTTGTTCGGCCCGCCCCTTGGCTCCATTCGCGGAGTAGGCCAGATTGCCACTGACTTGAGCTTGGCAGAGGTCGGGCTCCACGATGAGCAGCGCCAACACGCAGATGAATGAGAACTTCATTTTAACACTCCACATTTCAGGGGATGAGAGGGGCGGACGCTGCTTAGAGCTTCGGGGCCACAGAGGGATCAACATACCATTCTCTGGCTTCTGCGTCTCCCAAGCATCGCAGGCGATGCCTGGTACATTTTGCAATCGCTCTCCTCCTGCCTCGGGGAGGCCTCGCCAGGGAGTCCCCACGCAGACTGTCCCTTCCACGGCTTTCCTAGACCCACCCCCGCAGTATCCACCTCAGCCCCCGTTCACGGGCGATCCCCTCGCAGGGCATTTCACGGCTTGGCGGCTTTTTCCTTTTCCCGCCTCGCTTTGTAGTCAGCCAGGATTCCTTCCGGGTCGTCGTTGAATGCTTGCTGGCAGCCGGTGCAGCAAACGTAGTAGGTCTTGCCTGCGTGCTCGACCTTGATCGTACCCAGACCGCCGGTGACGACGCATTCCGGCTGTCCCCCGCCGGGTCCGGCAAGGCGGGTGCCTTCGCGGGTGTAGCCCACTTCGGCGATGCGGGTGTAGCTCTGCTGGTCTTCTTTACGCTTCTCAAACAGGATCAATGTTCGCAGCTCATTGAGCGAGGTGATCGTCACCCGGTGGACCTCCTTTTGCTCATCGGGAGTCGAGACGACGACCAGCTTCCCGTCCTCGATCTGGCCCGAGAGTTCCCGCACGACCTTCTCGCTTTCGGTCCACTGCAAGTGGTACTTACCGGGGGCAGCATCGGCAGTGATCTTCAGTGTTGTCGCCAGCTTCCCCTTCGTCACCGTGCCGACGAGCGCCGATTCCGTAGGCGAGAATTTCCAAGCCCAATTGGTGTCCTCGCGCCACGCTCCGGTGCTGGAACCCCGGCGCGTCTGACCAGTGCCACGCCAGCCGCCGATGAGGCCGTTCCAGTGAGCGAGCGCTTCCTTCTGCGCCTTCAACTCGGCGGGCGTGGGTAAGGTAGTCGCGGGATCATCAGCGAGGAGCGGCATCAGGCTCAGGAGAGCCACCAGCAACATCCCCGCCACGGTTGCCCCCGCCATTGTTGTCAGACGATTTCTCATGGACCGATTCCTGGTACGAAGTGGAGCGAGAGGGACACGTCAGGCAAGCCCAACGGCTAGCAGCTTGTTAAAAAACGTGGCATGGGCGTCTCGCCCATGCGTTCTCTTGGGGATTCACGGGCGGGACGCCCGTGCCACAGGACATTTTCAACAGGCTGCTAGGGCGGTGTGGGCGTCATGGAGGCTTTCAAGCCCACCGGCTTCCCATCCAGTTCCCAATCCTTGTGCAGCGGAATCTTCAGGTGAGTCAGAGCTGTGGCCACCACATCGACCTGGTAGGTCTGCGTCTGTGTCGCGTTGACCACAGCAGAAGGTCCACTGACCACGAGGAACGTCCGCCGAATGTCCGGGTTGGTATGCCCGTCTCCGTGATCGGTCCCGGCCCCACCGTGGTCGGTGCAGATCAGGATCAGCCAGTCCTCCTTCGCGTAGGTCTGGCGGCTCTCGATCGCTTGCGTCACTTGGCCAATGTGAGCATCCACTCGCTCGATTGCCTGCGTGTACTCCTTCACGGTGGGATGGAACCCAAAGGAGTGGCCACACTCGTCCACCTGTCCCAGATAGAGAAACACCAGATCCGGGTCGAGGTTCCGCAGATGTTCGCAGCACTGGGTGGTTAACTCAGAATCGTGCTTCGTGTAGCTCTCCGCTCCCTCAGCGGGCTGGCTCACCGTCTTGTCCGAGGCACTGAGAATCTTCTCCCCGATGGGTCCCCAGTCACTGAACGAGGCCGTCTGGATCTCCGGCTGGGCCGCCTTGGCTCGGGAAAAGAAGTGCGGATAGCGTTCGTAGTTCGAACCGACAAACCGGTTGTTGTTGACCCCATGCTTGTTGGGCCAGACCCCGGTCAGCAAGTTTGACCAACCTGGCCCGCTGACCGTATTGGCCGTATCCGTACGATTGGGCGAGAGAATGTCCGTCCCCTCAAATCGCGTCCCCTTGGCAATCACAGCGTCAATTTTCGGCGTCTTCGCGGCCGCAACGGCATCGTGACGGCACCCATCAATGCCGATCATCAGAACCTTCGGTCTGCGAATGGGGGGGGCATCCTCCGCCCGCACCGACGACGCGAACACCAGAGCGGCCAGCAGGGCGACAAATAGAGGGCGAATGTGCATGTTCATACACGCATCATTTCTCGCAATCGCGTATTTCGCAACAGCGAAACGCTGGTCCCAGCCAAATCAGTCGCCACCAGTGCCGCTGGAGGTCAGGAGTTCGCCCTGAAGTCCGAGCGTCGAAGCATACAGCGCCTTCGCGTATTCGCGATTGAGTCGGGCGATGTGCGTGACCGAGATCCCCGCCGGGCAGGCGGCTTCGCACTCGCTGGTGTTGGTGCAGTTGCCAAATTCTTCCCGGTCCATCTGGCCGACCATGCTCAGGACGCGGGCGGCTCGTTCCGGTTCGCCTTGCGGCAGTTGAGCCAGGTGGGACACCTTGGCAGCCACGAACAGCATCGCGCTGGCGTTCTTACACGCGGCCACACACGCGCCGCAGCCGATGCACACGGCTGCGTCGAGGGCGCTCTCCTGGTCGTTCTTGGAGATCGGGACGCTGTTGGCTTCGGGAGCTTGGCCGGTGCGGACGGAGACGTAGCCGCCCGCCTGGATGATGCGGTCGAAGGCGGAGCGATCGACAACGAGATCGCGGATCACGGGGAACGCCTTGGCCCGCCACGGCTCGATGACGATCGTCTGGCCATCGTAGAACCGCCGCATGTGCAGTTGGCAGGTCGTGGTCCCGTTGTCCGGTCCGTGGGCCTGGCCGTTAATCATCAGTGAGCAAGTGCCGCAGATTCCCTCGCGGCAGTCGTGGTCGAAGTTGACCGGCTCTTCGCCCGCGTGCAGCAGTTGCTCATTGAGGATGTCGAGCATCTCCAGGAACGACATCTCCGTCGAGATGCCCGCCAGCTCGTAATCGCGGAACTCGCCGCGCGAAGCGTTGTCCTTCTGCCGCCAAATTCGCAGCTTCAGGTTCAGGGTTTTGCCTGTGGTGGAGTTCATGAGGTGGTCCGTTCCAGAAGTGATTCGAATGCTGAGGTGATGGTAGCGTGGGCTTTAGCCCTCGCGAGGTTCATCTTCCAAGCGTGGGCTAAAGCCCACGCTACGATCTCGAATCTCTCCTACTTGTAGTTTCTCGCCTGCAACGGGCAGAACTCGAAGTTGAGCGGCTCGGTGTGCCGCTTCTCCTGCGTTCCCTCACCGAGGTACTCCCAGGCGGCGACGTGAGCGAACTTCTCGTCGTCGCGTTTCGCCTCGTTGTCGGGTGTCTGGTGTTCCTCGCGGAAGTGCCCGCCCGCTGACTCCTCGCGAGCGAGGGCGTCGCGGCACATCAGCTCGCCGAACTCCAGGAAGTCGGCCACGCGACCGCCCAGTTCCAGGCTCTGGTTCAGGTTCTCGCCGATGCCCGGCACGTTGACGTTCCGCCAGAAGTCTTCGCGGAGCGAGGTGATCTTGCTGATCGCCGTGTTGAGGCCCGCTGCGTTGCGCGACATGCCGCAGTAGTTCCACATGATCTGGCCGAGTTCGCGGTGGTAGCTATCCACCGACCGCTTGCCGTCGATGCCCAGTAAGCGTTGCAGCCGCATGCGGGCCTCTTCGGCGACCTCACGGAACCGGGGGTGAGCATCGGTGACCTCGGGGAGTTTACGGTTCGCGAGGTGGTGCCCCACGGTATAAGGCGCGATGAAGTACCCGTCCGCCAGCCCCTGCATCAGGGCACTCGCCCCCAACCGGTTGGCCCCGTGGTCCGAGAAGTTGGCCTCACCCAGCACGAACATGCCAGGGATCGTACTCTCCAGATGATAGTCGACCCACAGCCCGCCCATCGTGTAGTGGACCGCCGGGTAGATCCGCATCGGCGACTGGTACGGGTTCTCGTCGGTGATCTTCTGATACATGTGGAACAGGTTGCCGTACTTGCCGCGAATGGCAGCCTCGCCCTGCTTTTGGATCGCTTCGCTGAAGTCGAGATAGACCGACAGCTTGCTACTGCCGACCCCGAACCCAGCGTCACAACGTTCCTTGGCCGCGCGGCTGGCCACATCGCGGGGGACCATGTTGCCATAGGCTGGGTAACGCCGCTCCAGATAATAGTCGCGTTCGGCCTCGGGAATCTGACCGGGAGCGCGGGCATCATTGGCCTGCTTCGGCACCCAGACGCGGCCATCGTTGCGAAGGCTCTCGCTCATCAATGTGAGCTTCGACTGGTGATCGCCGGTGACGGGAATACAGGTCGGGTGAATCTGCGTGTAGCACGGGTTGCCGAACATGGCCCCGCGTTTGTGAGCCCGCCAGGCTGCGGTGACGTTGCACCCCTTGGCATTGGTCGACAGGTAAAAGACGTTGCCGTACCCGCCAGTGCAAAGCAGCACGGCATGAGCGGCATGCGATTCGATCTTCCCAGTGGTCAGGTTGCGGCAGACGATCCCGCGAGCCATCCCGTCGACCGTGACCAGATCGAGCATTTCGCGACGGGCAAACATTTGAGCGTTGCCGCCCGCCACCTGCCGCATCAATGATTGGTAAGCTCCGATCAACAGTTGCTGCCCCGTCTGGCCGCGCGCGTAAAACGTCCGCGAGACCTGCGTCCCGCCGAAGGTGCGGTTGGCTAGCGTGCCGCCGTACTCGCGGGCGAACGGCACCCCTTGGGCCACGCATTGGTCGATGATGTTTTCGCTGAGTTGGGCGAGGCGATAGACGTTGGCCTCGCGGGCGCGAAAGTCCCCGCCCTTCACCGTATCGACGAACAACCGCCAGACCGAATCGCCATCGTTGTGGTAGTTCTTAGCCGCGTTGATGCCCCCCTGAGCGGCGATACTGTGAGCGCGGCGGGGGGAGTCTTGGAAGCAGAAAACCTTGACCTTGTAACCCATCTCGGCCAGCGAAGCGGCAGCTGCGGCTCCGGCCAGACCGGTCCCGACGACGATGACCTCGTACTTCTTTTTGCTGTTCGGGGCGATCAGCTTGATGTCCCGCTTGAGGTTGTCCCACTTCTGTTCGATGGGACCGCCGGGGACGCGGGAGTTCAGGAGAGCGGACGAGTCGGAGCTCATGGTCGGGTGACTCTCAAGGCGACGGTCGGTCGCGTGGGGGCTGGGGTGCGGGTGAGGCGGGCTTAGGGGGCCGGTCTGTAGTCATCTTCCGGCCATGGAGTCGGCAGCGTGACCTTGCCGGGGATCGGCGTCGTCAGGTCATCGGTGCGGCGACTCCGCTCGCTGTCCCAGAACGCAAAGCTGCAAAACCCGAGGGCCACGACCACGGCGAACACCTTGCCGAGAACCTTGATCGTCGGCGTGTACTTGGGATGACTGAGGCCCAGCGACTGGAAGGCACTGGCGAACCCGTGCGAGACGTGCAGTCCGACCACCAGGGCGGCGATCCCGTAGATCAGCTTCCGCGAAGTACTGCTGAGGATCTGAGCGGCTTTGGTGTAGGGGTCCGCAGCCCGCATGGCCTCGGTGGCGAAGACCTCGAACTTGAAGTCGCACAGATGCACGATGATGTACGCGAAGATCAACGCTCCGCTGACGAACATCGTGGTGTCGGGAGCCATGCCGAGGAAGTTGATCACTCGCCCCGGAATCTTCGTCTGCCGCACCGCATAACCCCGATCGCCGCGTGCCGCCCGGTTTTCGGCAGCTGTGGTGAAGGCCAGATAGATATGGAGCAGCATGGCCCCGAACAGGCCAATCTCCGCCACGATCAATAAACCCTCGTTCTTGTGCAGGGCGTCGGAGTAGGCGTTGTACGCCTTCGGTCCGGTGAACAACAACAAGTTCCCGGCGAGATGGACGACAAGGAAGAAGCACAGGAAAAGTCCCGTGCCCCCCATGACGAACTTCTTCCCAACCGATGATCGCAACGTGGCGAGCAGCCAGCTCAAGGTCCACTCCTCTTGTCGAATCGGCCTGCGTATCCGCCTCTTTCACAAGAGTTTCGGAC
>JAYSUV010000279.1:0-14170 GCA_043718945.1 Planctomycetota bacterium | reverse complement strand
AGAGAGCAGATGGACTTCGGGAATCGGCGTGTGGGGAGTCGTGAAGACCCGCATCTGGGCCTGCAAATCTTCCGACGGTTCGCGGGTGTCCGAGGCTTACGAGGCATGCGGATAGAACGACGCCACGCGGGGGATGCGCTCTTGCAGCAGGAGTGTTGTCGCTTGCAACTGCGGGTCCGCGAGGAAGCGCCGTTGCATGGGGCGGTTGAGCAGTCGATAGGCCAGTGCCAGGAGACTCATCCCCTGGTGGTGAGCCATATAGGACTTCACGACCTCGTGGGTATGATCGCGAGTCAGCCGCGAACGGGTGTAGTCGATGGCCTCGTAGAATCCAAACTCTCCGGTGAATCCCAATCCGTGCATCGCCTGCATGTTGGCACAAGCTGCCTGCGGAGCGACCATCAACGACATCACCGTGGCATATGGCGCGATCACCAGATCATCCGCCAGACCGCGTTTGAAACCGAGCCCGGGAACACCAAACGCGCGGTACTGGTAGTTCAGGTGAGCATCCGTCAGGTTGTAACCCGACTCCGAGATGCCCCAGGGAATCCCCCGCAATCGGCCATACTGCCGCTGGCGCTCAATCACTGCTCGATACGTCTGGTCGAGCAGCGTGTGCGGATGCGTCGGCATGACCAGCAGCGGCATCAAGTACTCGAACATCGACCCGCTCCAGGAGAGGAGCATCTGTTGCCGGTTCGAAGTGGTGAGCGAGCGACCGAGCGCGAACCAGTGATCTTGCTTCACTTTCCCTTGAGCGATGGCGACAAAGCTGCCCAGTCGGGCTTCCGAGGCCAGCAGGTCGTAGAAGCCGGTGTCGCGGCGACGCTCACTGACATCAAACCCAATCGCCATCAATCGACGCGCGGGGTCGTACAGGAACTCATACTCGATGTCGGCGAATTCCCCACAGTCCGTGACCAACGAATGAATGGTTTGCACCCGCTCGGTGGCGACCTGCTGGCTCGTCGCCAGATGTGTCCGCAACGTCGAGACCCACTCCTGCTCCGCTCGATCCTCGGCGGACTGTGGAGCTGCGATCATGCCGAGCAGTTCATCCACGACCGACAGAAGTTGTTCCGTAAGACCGATGAGCGACCGCAATGTCGGTCCCGACTCCAGTTGGCGAACCAGTGAGAGCAGCTCCTGACGCACGCCCACTTGTTCCGGAGTTCCCCGGTGGCCAAGGTCAAACGGTGCGGAGGAGCCCCCCAGCCACGGAACCATCCGCAATAGATCCGATGAGTGCTCGCGGCACTGCTGCTCGATATCCGCCAACTGGGGCGCCACCCCCTTCGTCCAGACTGACGGCGGATCACGCGGCATCTCTGCAGCTTTCAAGGCCAGCTTCTGAAGCAGCTCCGAGGAGAGACGGAGATCCCTCGAAACGGCTCCCGTCCGATGTTCGCGCTCCAGCAATTCGAGCAGCGGGCACACGACCGGCAGTCCCGCGTCCCCGGATGCCATCGACTGACAACTGGCCCGCCAAGTCTGCCGACTGACATCCAACATCCCCCAGACTCCGGGAGGCAAAATCGGCTGATCGAGAAGCTCGATTAGCCCCGAGCGGAGCGTCAGAACATGCCCCGCCAGATTTCCACTATCCACCATGGAGACGTACTTCGGGTAGAGCGGCTGCAACGTCAGCGTGTCGTACCAGTTCAGAAAATGCCCGTGGTAACGCTCCAACAGCGTCATCGTCTGAAACGTATTGGTCGTTCTCTCGAGCAGTCGACCCACTGAGATATATCCAAAGTCATGGGCTGCGAGGTTCGACAACAGGGACATCCCGATGTTGGTCGGCGAGGTCCGGTGTGCGAGCGTACCAACGGGGTACTCCTGATAGTTATCCGGTGGCAGCCAGTGATCCTCCGGGCCGACATGCCTCTCAAAGAATCGCCATGTTTGGCGGGCCACCTGATGCAAGTAGACGACTTGTGCAACCGTGAGAGGGAGTTCGTTCGGCTTCCCCGGTCGGCTCAGCCGCCAGGCAATCCACGGGGACACGAACCAAGCCACGAGCAGCGGGGCAGCCGCAGAGAGAGAATCCGGCTGAACGATGGCTAACGCGACTGTTGATGAGAGAGCCACCAATGGGGCCATTGCCATCGCGCGATAGCTACCCAACAAGCTGTGGCTCCCATCCCGTTCGGCGTCACTGGCCGTCTTCCACTCCAGCATCCGCTGGCGGGTCAAGAGCATCCGTCCCAGAGTTCGCAGGCAGGCATCCAGGCTGATGTAGGCCTCGTAGGGCAGGAACGCCAGGATGAGTCCCGCCTGAGCCAGCCCAACTCCAGCGGACCGGATGGTCTGCTCCAAGTGTTGGAGTCTCGTAAAGTCTCCCGTCCCACGCATGGCCGACACGACCGACAGACAACATGCCGGGATCAACACGATGCACAGAACGACCACGGTCCAGACCCACGCGGGCGGCCAGAGCAACCATCCCAGAAGCAGTAGTGCAATCAACGCCGGGGAAACTAAGGTGCGGCGGAGATTGTCGAAGATCTTCCAGCGCGACAACCAACTCAGCGGGTTGCGGCTCCGCTTTCTGTCCGCTCCGGGAACCACAGGGCAGAGCCAACCCGCGATCTGCCAGTCCCCACGCATCCAGCGATGCCGACGGCTCACATCCGTGTTGTATTTTGCGGGATAGCTTTCGTAGACATGCACATCACTCACCAGCCCCGAACGGGCATAACACCCTTCCAGTAAGTCGTGACTCAGAATCTGGTTGTCGGGAAACCGCTGCTCCATCGTGGCCACGAAGGCATCGATGTCGTAGATCCCCTTGCCGATGAACGATCCTTCGTGGAACAGATCCTGGTAGACATCCGAGATCTCGCGGGTATAAGGATCAATCCCGGCCTCACCAGAATTCAGCTGCGCGTACCAGGACTGGTGATTCTCCTCCAGTGAGATGGCGACTCCCGGCTGCAAGATGCCGTAGCCTTCGACGACGACTTTCCGAGTCTCGTCGATCGTCGCCCGGTTCAGGATGTGGGCCATTGTCCCGACGAGTTTTCTGGCGGCGTCACGCGGTAGAATCGTGTCGGTGTCGAGCGTGATGACATACTTCATCCGGACCAGCGATTGCGGGTCTCGGCCCACAACCAGCGAGAAAGCAGCCAGTGATCCGCCTCGCAACAATGAGTTCAAGTCGCCGAGCTTGCCACGCTTTCGCTCTTGCCCCATCCAGGTCCGTTCCTGCGGATTCCAGAGGCGCGGACGGTGAAGCAGGTAGAACAGATCCTCCTCGGCGGTGCGGTACTTGTCGTTGAGGGTCTCAATCCCAGCTTGTGCAACCTGCAACAGCGCCGCATCCTCGGGCAGCTCAGCCGTGGAGGCATCACGGAAATCGGTCAGCAAACAGAATCGCAGGTTGTCGTCGCGATTGGCGAGGTAGCGGACTTCGAGACCCTCCAGTAGACGACCGATGCCCTCCGAACTGACCAGCATCGTCGGCACCACGACCAGCGTGGAGTACTCGACGGGAATCCCCTTCATGAAATCGAGACGCGGCATCCGGAGCGGCGTGACGATGAGGGTCGAACACCAATTCACGAGGCTCAATCCCAGTTGAGTGGCCCCCGCGAACAGCAACAGCGCTGCCACCCAGCCCTCGACGCCGTGTCGTCCTGACTGTCGCAGGACCACTGCGGTAAACAACAGTGCAAATGTGAAGATCGCCCCCAGGTAAATGGGCAGCGACTTCCCCTTCGCCCAGCGAGCCAGGCCGTTGGAGATCGACCAACGTCGCCCGACGGTCCGCTCGAACTCCGGCAGTCCGTCGTCGATGAGAAAATATCCCACATGCGATGTGCGATCTGTGGCACCGTGGAGTGTGGCCGTCTTCGAGGCCAGATCGACAGCCCGCCGTGCGACATCCGGTTCGCTGAGCAGGCTGTGCTTCGCGACATCCTCCACGACCCGCCGATACTGGTCGCGCGTCTGAAAGTCCATCTGCCGAAAGACACCGGCGGGATCGTCACGTAGCGTCTGTTCCACCACGCTCAGCGACTCGACAAACTCCCGCCAGTCGATGGCCTCCAATTCGCGCAAGCCCCCGATGCTGTTGCTAATCGAGACTTGATCGACAGCTTGCTGCTGACTTTCCTCCTGAACGAGTTGCTCGATCGTTCGCCCGTTGGCTGCCAGTTGATGCTCAAACCATGTTATCAATACGGAAAACGTGGGGCCGTGCCCCTGTAGTCGTCGCGTGATCTCAGCCACGAAGGCCGATGAGAGAGGCGGGTTCAACCGGGCCAGATCGGCCACCAGCAGAATGATCTCTTGAGGAGACTTCTCAGCACACTCAATCAGCCGCTCCGACCAGTCAACTGCCGTCGTGCGCGCGAGCGTCCCCTTGGCAATCCTCGCAGCCACCCGGCGCAGGTTCTCGATCAGGGCCTGCCGGAACATGATCGGGACAGCCCATAGCTCTCCCAACGTCAGCGGACGCCTCCGTTGATAAGCCGCCACGAACGTACGCAACCGTTCCGCATCAATCCGCCCGTCGACATGCGAAATCAATTCGAGGGCCATGTCATAGACCAGCGGATAACCCGCCGATGGTCCATTCAACAACCGAGGCAAACTGCGGCTGTATTGCTTGGGAAGATGCCTCCGAGCGGTCCGAATTTGCTCTTCGATCAAGTAGTAGTTGTCGAGCAGCCATTCACTCGCCGGCGGGATGCGGTGCTTGCGCTGCACGGTCTCGGTAACGAACTGATACGCCTTCAGCAGCACTTTCTCATTCGCGGTCAGGCGAGCCAGCAGCAAATCCGGCCCCGCAGACGGATCAATCTGATGCCATCCCGCCAGACTCTCGGCATGTTGCTCCAATTGAGATCCGCTGAAGAGATCGGACCGCAACGGCAAGTCGTCGCCAAATTCACGAAACAACCCGTCGACGCCAATCCGAGATTGCCATCGTTCTAGCCGTACACGAAACAGTCTGCGTGTCCACGTCAATTCTGTGATCTCCAGAGAGAACGATAAGAGTCGCCGCCTCATCGCCCGGTTATGATGCAATTGTGGTCACGGGCTCACCGATCAATACCAACAACCGGGATTCTAGCAGCTTCCGAGTTTCCAAGAGCGTTGTTGTCACCGAGTTAGCACCAGCTGCCACAAGCCGCTCCCGATCCAACTTGCTGACTCCGCTCGGTCCCCAGCGCCCGACGATGATCTGAATCTCTGGAGCTGCTTCACGCAGCCGCTTACATAAGTATCGTGCATGGGACATCCCCCCCGGTGGCAGTGATGCGATGCAGATGGCGACGGGAGGATCTTCGGCAATGCGAGCCACCAGTTCCGAGACCAGCAGCTCCACCGATGTGACTTCCAGAGTGCAACGAGCCGGATTGAGCAGTTGGCGAAGCATCTCCAATCCGACATCATCCGTGTCGTCTCGGGCCGGGCAGCCCAGCACAATTGGCGACTGGAGTGCTGCCGATGGGGCTGGTACTTGTTGTGGGTGTGGAGCCTGCGAATCCAATGTGTGAGGGGCAGGAGTGTGGGCGTATTCATCGACCACAAGCAGAGTCTTCCGCATGCCCTGCACAATCATGCGTTGGTCGTCATCGGTGAGGTAATCGCGTAACAGATCGCGCCGAGTGTAGTTGAGCGAAGGGATCAGAAGTGCATCGAAAACCTCCTCCACGGACGATGCCTTCATCCGCTCAAGGATCAAAGCGGATGCTTCTTGCTGATCTCCCAGCATGAGCCTCTGGTAGAGACCGACGTGTGCGCGCAAGGCCGGTCCATCTCCCAAAAGCAGATTCAGAAACCCTAACTGCGAGATATTCTTTCCCAACACAACCAGGCAGACCGCAATGGGTGCCGACAGCACCAGACCAATCGGTCCCCAGAGGTACATCCAAAAGGCCGCCGAGATAATCAGCGCCGTCGGGGAGACACCAGTGCTGTGGCCGAAGACCATCGGCTCGATCACATTATTACTAATCAATTCCAGGACCACGATATATCCGAACACTCCCAGCGGGTACGACCACCCGTCGGATGTCGCCAAGCTCATGCAGATGGGAAAGATCGCACCCACCCACGGTCCCACGTACGGAATGAATCGCAGCCCCGCTGCCAGAACTCCCCACAGAAGAGCATTCGGCACATGCAGGAAATACAGACCGACCATCATGAGCAGCCCGTATCCTCCGTTCAACAGTGCGACCATTAAAAGGTATCGAGTGATGCGCTCCGTGACATCTTCAAGTGCCTTGCTAGTCAGAGCCAGCCGAGCTTTGCCCGCCAGTAACACGATGCGGTCACGCAAGTCCTCTCGCCCCAGGAGAAAGAAGACGAGCAAGATCATCGAGAAGGCCAGCGTCCCCATAACCTCCAAGGCAGACCCGAGATAACCCGTGAGTGACTTCCAGGGGAACGACTCTCTGCGAGAAGAAGCAGTTTCCCCTGAAGACTCAGCGGGTTGCGAGACGAGGGTCGGCGGCTCTGTCAGGACTAAAGTCTTTCCAGTCGGTGACTCTTGAATCTCCCGACTGATCTCATCCATCATCGTCTCAAACTGACCCACCAGTTTTCCGGAACTCAGTCGACGGAGTGACTGAATCTTGGCTTTGATGATCGTGGTGTGTTCAGGGAGCTCTGCCAGCACGCTGGCGACCTCGTTGGTCACCATGATGCACATTGACATTAAGATGAGACCAGCTGCCGTGACCGCCAACATGACCGAACCAATGCGACCGAGTCCCCGCCGCTGCAAAGTTCTCACGAGGGGATTCAGCAGGAACGTCAGCAGGACGGCCATCGCAATCGGAACGAGAACCGGTCGCGCCCAAATCAATGCCAGCACGATCACGAGACTGATCACCGTACCGGCCAACAGAATCACGGCGCGTTGCCACAACAGAAGTGGTTGAACTCGAGTCATCGGATGTGATCCCCCTTGTAGAAGCGATTCGTTGGTCTAAACCATCTGTGACAGGAAGGCTTCGATCCGGCGAGCGTTGGTTCCGAGATCACTCTTCCCCACCCGTGAGACCGACCTCACATCAATTCGACTTCCCGTCGGGGCGGGAGTCACTCGCACAACAACATCATCCTTGAATCCAAACCAGAGCGTGCTGTCAGTCGCCTCGATCCGCAGTGACTCTGGACTCGTGTCGACAATCGACCAGCCCATGTCTTGGACAGCTTGTACGGCACGAGTGAACGCGGCATGAGGAGGCTCGTTCACAACAATCGGCTTGAGATCCGGGTAGGCGACCAGTTGTTGTCGGGCGATCTCCGGCCCCCCATACGCGGCGGAGTTTTCCGCATTCGCACGGAAGGGGAGGAGGACATCAAACTCTGGCGGATTCTCGGTATCCGTTGTGATGTCATGAATGTATGGGAATCGATCGAGGTTGCGTTTCCACTTCAGGGTCAACGCCAGAACACTCGCTGAGAGAATCAGACCCACCAGTGCGGGTGTCATCCCCTCGGGAAACACCTTCCATCTCGAATGTGCGATACCGATCAGGCACACCACTACGCCCACAACACTCGTGAAGCCAGAACACTTCACGATGCTGATCCCCGTCTTGTAGCCCCACCAGCCACAGCGATAGCCCAGTCCGGCGGCCCCCAGCCCAATCAGACTGAGTCCCGCTAAAGCCACTCCCAAGTTGCTGACGTAGTCCATCACCGACCTCCTCATTAAGAATTCATTCGCCACAGAGTGAAGTTGAGTACAGCTGCAAAACTCACCCAGGCCAGATACGGAACCAGCAACCACCCCGCCGGTCTGCTGACCCCCCAGAATGCAATCAGCGTGGCCCCCAGTGCCAACCAGAGCAAGGCAATGTCGATCAGAGCCAGCCCAATCTGGTGCATTCCAAAGAACAGGGGAGTCCAGATCGCATTCAAGAGCAGTTGCCCCAGAAACAGTCCCAGCGGCCACTGCCGGTCCTTCCAGCCACCCTCACGCCAGACCAGCCAAGCTGCGACGCCCATCATGAGATAGAGCACTGTCCAGACCGGACCAAAGATCCACGCGGGCGGATTCCATGCGGGCTTGTTCAGTCCCGCATACCAGCCATCGATAGACACAAAGAAGCCGGTGCCTGCAGTCGAGAGACATAACGCGCACCAGCCGACCAGGGCGAGTGATTGCCACCTGCGATGGGGAGTCAAGGAAGCAGTGAGTTCAGTGTTCACTTCGATACCCCAAAAGACGAAGAGCATTAAGGACGACCAGCAGCGTCGATCCTTCATGCAGCACGACTGCGAAGCCGAGATGGAGTCCGAGAACTGTCGCGGGAACGAGGAAGGCGACCATGCCGAGACTGAACCAGAGGTTCTGCCGAATGATGCGGCTCGTTTGACGGCTGAGGCCGACGACGAAGGGGAGATGGTTTAAGTCGTCGGCCATCAATGCTACGTCAGCGGTTTCGAGGGCCACGTCGGAACCGGCAGCTCCCATCGCGATCCCGACGGTCGCATGGGCCATTGCGGGAGCATCGTTCACGCCGTCGCCGACCATCGCCACGCCTTCTTGTTCACTGAGTTTCTTGATGGCCGCGACTTTGTCGTCGGGCATCAAGTCACCCCAGGCTTCGTCGAGACCGACTTCTTGGGCGACGGCACTCGCGACCTGCTGATTGTCGCCGGAGAGCATGATCATGCGGCGGATGCCTAACTTTCGTAAGCGGGCAATCACGTCCTTGGCCGTTGCGCGCGGGGTGTCCATCAAGCCCAACACGCCGAGGTAAGTGTCGCCGCGTCGGACAATCATTGTCGTGCGTCCGCTGGCCTTCAGCTTCTCGACGGACTCGCGCAGTGCATCCGGCAGTGGTGGCCCCGTGACTTCGGCGAAGAGGTTCTCCTTGCCGATGTAGACCAGCTGACCGTCCACGGTGGCTTGGACTCCACGGCCAGTGATGCTTTGCACGTCGTGAGCCTGCAAGTCCGAATCGCTCTTCAGTCGCTCTTTGCCGCCCAGAACCACAGCGGCAGCGAGAGGATGGTCGCTGAGCCGCTCCACGGCGATCGCCACTCGCAGCAACTCGTCTTCGGTGACGCCGTCGGCAGTGACCACATCGGTCAGTCGCGGTTTGCCTTCGGTCAACGTGCCGGTCTTATCGAACGCGATCGCGCCGACTGTTCCCAAGTTCTCCAGCGGACCGCCGCCTTTGATGAGCACTCCGCCACGCGCCGCGCGAGCTACGCCGCTCAAGACGGCACTCGGGGTCGAGATTGCCAAAGCGCAAGGACTGGCCGCCACAAGCACCGCCATCGCGCGATAGAATGACGCACTGAACGGCTCGTCGATGACGGTCCAAGCAAACAACAGCAGCACAACAAACGCCAGCACCGTGGGCACGAAGTACCGCTCGAACTTGTCGGCGAACCGTTGCGTGGGAGACTTCTGCGTCTCGGCTTCATTGACCATCTGCACGACACGGGCGAGCGTGGATTCACTGGCAAGTTTCGTCACCTGAATCTCCAGCGCGCCGCTGCCATTGATGGTGCCCGCGAAGGCTCGGTATTCCGGATCGAGCCGATCAGGATTCGCGGCTGCCTGCAGCGGATCGTCGACGGCCCGCTTGTCCACGGGCACGCTCTCACCGGTGATCGGAGCTTGATTGACGCTGCCTGCTCCCGTGATCACAAAGCCATCCGCCGGAATACGCTCGTTCGGTTTAACGATCACGATGTCGCCCACACCAAGCTGTTCGACCGGCACTTCTTTGGTCTGGTCCTCACGGCGGACCAATGCAGTTTGTGGGGCGAGTTCAGCAAGGGCTTCGATCGCCCGTTTGGCGCGGCCCATGGCATATTGTTCGAGTCCGTGTCCCAGGCTAAAGAGAAACAGCAGCAGAGCCCCTTCAGCCCAGTCACCGAGCATGGCGGCACCAACGGCAGCCAGTAACATCAGGATATCGACATCAAACCGGAGGGCGAGAATGTCCTTGATCGCCTCGCGAAACATGAACACGCCGCCAAAGAAGTACGCCGCCAGATACAGACTCCAAGGCACCGTTGGCGTGACATCAGTCAACACCGACAGCAGCCAACCGATGAGCAGCAGACCGCCGTAGAACACGGCGAAGACAAGTTCCGTCCGCTCGCCAAACAGGCCGCCATGCGCATGTTCGTGTTCTCGTCCGGACGGCTTGCGTTCCGGTGCAGAGGGTTCCGCAGGCGTCCGCATCTTCGGCACTTCGAGGATTCGTATACCGATCTTTTGCACCGCCGTACGGATGGCTGCTTCGTCGGTGACCCGACGATCATACTCAATACGGAGAAGACCAGCGGGAGATGTCGCGGCCTCCAACACCCCATTGATTTGCTTCGCTCGCGATTCGACCATGCGCGACTGGCGAGCGTACATCGGTTCCGTCTTGAGCATCAAGTGCCCAAATCGCTGTTCAAGTTCCGCTCCAGCACGACGGGCCAGCTCTCGCACTTTACCAATTGAAAGTCGGTTGGAGTCGTAGTGGATGCAGATATTGTCGGATGCCTTGCCGTTTCTATCCGGTACGTGCGCCGTCTCAATCCCGTCATTCGCTCTCAGCAATTCACCGAGCCGTTGTAAGCACGCATCTCGAGCATCTGGCACCGTTGGTAACAGCAGAGCGATTTCGATTCGAGTCTTCTCAGTCATGTGGTTCGCTCTGGTGATTATCTGCCTGCGATTGCTTCAAGGATTCAGTCTCTTCAATGGCTAGGTAAACGAGATCAGCGGCTTGATCATTCCGTCTTCATTGGTCTGCATCATTCGGAATGCCTTTTCGATGTCCTTGAACGGGAAACGGTGAGTAGTCAACGCGAGGGGATCAACACGTCCCGTTTCGATCAACCGTAACAGGCGGCTCATCCGTTCCGAACCGCCAGGACACAACGCTGTGCGGATCGTTTTGTCGCTCATGCCGACGCCCCACGCTTCGCGCGGGATCGGCACGCTGTCGCCATCGCCGTGATAGCCGACGTTCGAGATCGTTCCGCCCGGTCGCGTCACACTCACGCACGCGGCGAATGTTTTCGCCGATCCGAGAGCCTCGATCGCCGAATCGACACCCTTGCCTCCGGTCAGCTTCAGAATCGCATCAACGGGGTCTTCTTTGGTGAAGTCCACGATCACGTCACAGCCATACGTCTTCGCCAGTTCAATGCGGTTGGGCATCGACTCCACCCCGATAACCAACCCCGCTCCTCGCAGACGAGCGCCGACGGTGGCCATCATTCCGACTGGCCCTTGCGAGAAAACCGCGACACTGCCGCCGATAGGAATGTTTGCATGCTCGGCGGCGACGAAACCGGTACTCAGCATGTCGCAACAGTACACAGCTTGCTCGTCAGTCAGACCATCCGGAATCGGGGCAATGTTGGCGATGGCGTTGTTGACATGGAAGTACTCGGCAAAGCTCCCATCCTTGAGGTTCGCGAACTTCCAGCCTCCGAGCATGCCGCCACACTGACTGGAGTATCCCCGCTGGCAATTGTCGCAGGCATAACACGGCGTGATGGCGCTCACTGCGACACGCTGGCCGATCTTGAACAGGCCACTGGCCGCTACAGCTTCCCCGAGTTCGTGGATGATACCCACAGCCTCATGCCCGAGTGTCAGTCCTTGTCGATCGCCAATCGCTCCAGCCACAGTGTGCGTGTCGGATGTGCAAATCAGCGCGACCGTCGTGCGGATGATGGCATCATTCGGACCCGGTCGCGGGATCGGCTTCTCCATGAGGCCGACTATCCCGATTCTGTGCATCACAAAGCAGTTCATAGTCTTGGACATGCGAGTTCTCCAGTGGAAGGGATTCGTGAGGATCTCCGTTTCATGTTGTGATCGGTCTGGAGATCACTTCACCGCATCCTTGGGAGCAGGCTCGCTAACCGGACTCACCTTGCACCCTTTCGTCCAGCTGCAGCCGAACACGCGATAAGCGTTCAGCAGCAACCCGGCTCCCCAGCCGAGCAGAACCCAGTGGAACCAGTATTTGTCGGGCGACCGGACCAGGTTCAGAGTGATCAGACCCGCATTCACCACCACAAAAATGGCGAGGTGAATCCAGAAATTCTTCGGGGTGGGAACTGGTCTTGGAGGACGCGGTCTACGTTCTTCTCTGGTCATCAGGGGTCTCCTTGTCGTAGGTTTCTGGCTGTTGAGGAATCAGGGGGGGGTGAAGGGCTAAGATGCCGTCGACTACGAATCGCGAACCGGTGAGAGTTCACTGTTGGCTGGACCGCACAGCAGATGACCTCGCTTGTCGAATCGAGAGCCGTGGCATGGGCAGTCCCAGGTGCTTTCGTTGTGGTTCCATTCCACGATGCAGCCAAGATGCGGACAAACCGCCGAACACTCGTGCAGCAGTCCCGTCTCATCCCGATAAGCTGCGACCTTCGTCATGCCTCGCCTCACCACAGCTCCTTGGCCGGATGCGATCTCATCGGTCGTGCTGACATCCCCGCCCGTGACCCAGGAGCTATATTGCAGAGCGACGTTGACATTCTCTTGGAGGAACTTCTCGGCGGCTCGCAGCGTCTTGCGAGCCGGGTCATAGAGCGAAGTCCAGGGATTTTGCCGACCGACGATCAAATCGGTAAGCAGCATCCCGGCGATCGTCCCGTGCGTCATCCCCTGTCCCGAGTCACCGGTCGCGATGTACACGTTCGGCCCGTCGAGAGGGTTCCGACCGATAAACGCTAGACCATCGATCGTCTCCAGAACTTGGCCCGACCAGCGGTAGCGAACACCCTCGACGGCGGGGAATCGTTCGCGAGTCCACATCTCCAGTCGGCGATAGCGTTCTTCTGAATTGTCCGCTTGTCCCGTTTTGTGATCCTCGCCACCCACGATCAACAGGTCTTCCGTCGGCGTGTCTTCCTGCTGCGGCGTGGTCGTCTCGCTGGCAGAAGGAGATTGCAGCCGAACGTAGTGATAGGGGTTCTGCGTGTCCCAATAGAGAGCCTTTGTGACCGCTCCCCGTGGGACATTGAATCCCAGCACATACGTCATGTACGGCGCTTGCTTGGTATGGATCGTGACGAAATCGTTAAAAGGAGAATTCGTCGCCACCACGACGGATGCGGCTGTGACCGTGGAACCTTCACGCGTCCTGACACGAGCGGGCGGACCAGCCTCGATGCGTTCCGCGTGGCTCTGGGTAAAAATTCGCCCTCCTTGGCGTTGAATCGCATTCGCCAGTCCGGCGAGGTACTTCAACGGGTGAAACTGACCTTGGCGAAGGAATCGCAAACAGGCACCCGAATCGTAGGCATCCCAGGGACAACGCGGCACCATCTCCACATCAGACAGCCCGGCGTGGCGAGCTGCCTGAAGTTCGTTCTCCAGGAGATCCGGTTTCTCTCCGGGCGACGCAATGAGATACCCATCCAGCCGTTCGAATTCGCACTCGATCTTCTCAGCCGTGATGATCTTTTCGACTCGATCAATGGCTGCCGTATGACTCTCGGCAGCCAGTCTGGCTCCCTCTCGCCCATGCAGATCCTCAATCTGCGTGTAACGATCATCGATCGCATTCGACAGATGAGCGGTCGTGCGCTCCGTCTGCCCTCCGCCGATCAGTCCGTCATCCAGGACCACGACCGTTCTCCCCTCCTTCAGCAGCAAGTACGCGGTCGTCAGCCCAGCGATTCCCGCCCCCACGACGCAGACATCGGCATGGATGTCCGTTGCCAACGGGGGATAGGTCGGACGTTCCGCAGTCTGCATCCAGACTGAAGTGGTTTGTTCCAGTTTCGCGTTCATGGTTGGACTCGCTTGTTTCGTGTCTTGCTTGTTCCCACGTCCTGATTGACCCAGGTATCCATCACATCTGCGGTTCGTGGGATCTCCTGGGCCAGGATTTCATCGGCTGGCAGCAGCGCGGGTTTGTCACAGTCCCGTGGTACCATTGCTGCGACCTGGCAGTCCCAGTATTCCCAACTGTCGGCTTCCACTCGCAGCAGGGCCAGTTGAGGGTCCTCCAGCCCGAGGGGGAACCACGTCAGAAGTATCGGGATCCACAGCTCCTCAAGCTTCTGACGCTCCTGGATCAATGTCGCCCGCCCAGAGATCGACACGTAGCGATGGTCTTCGCAGTCGTCGTAGCTCACGTTGACGTGTTGTTCGAGCTGCACTTCATCGACTTTGGGGGAATCGGCGTTCGTGAAGAACCAGAGTGTCCCATCGAATTCAGTT
>JAYSUV010000278.1:0-14173 GCA_043718945.1 Planctomycetota bacterium | reverse complement strand
CTGTACCATGCCGGGCGAAAGGGCCCTTGAGCGTCGTTCGAACACGGAGGACTGACGTCCGGCGCTCGCTGTCGAACGGTCCTTTGGCGATTCAGACCGGAAACTCAACGGCTCTTCCCATTGCCCGCCCCTCCACTCCCGACTCTCGCTCCCACCGGCTATTCTATCAGCGAACAATTGCCCCACATGCTCACTCCGAGAGGCCATTCTGTGATGTCTGTTCTTGCTCCCCGGTTCGCGGAATTCCCGATGCGTGGCTTCCTGTTCGCGGGGTTCGTCTTGGCGGGATGGCTGTTGGCCGCGAACGAGTCGCGGGCCGAGACTCCCAATGTGGTCATCGTCTTCACCGATGACCAGGCGTACGGCGACCTCGGCTGCTATGGCGGCGAGCATGTGGTGACTCCACATCTGGACCGGCTCGCGACGCAGGGGATGCGGTTTACCGATTTCTATGTGGCCCAAGCGGTGTGCGGGGCCTCGCGAGCTGCGCTGCTGACGGGCTGTTATCCCAACCGCCTGGGCATGCTGGCCGCTCCGGGGCCGGCCTCCAAGCACGGCATTCACGAGCGGGAACTGCTGCTGCCGGAACTCCTCAAGCACAATGGATACGCCACAGCTGCGATTGGGAAGTGGCACCTCGGGCATCATGAAAAGTTCCTGCCGTTGCAGCATGGATTTGATTCGTACTTCGGGTTGCCGTACTCGAACGACATGTGGCCGTTTCATCCGGAGTCGGGGGCGAACTTTCCCGATCTACCGCTGATTGAGGGGAACCGGATCATCAATCCCAAGGTCACTTCCGATGACCAGAACATGCTGACCCGCTGGTACACAGAACACGCCGTCAAGTTCATACGCGAGAATCAAGAGCAGCCGTTCTTTCTGTACCTGGCTCACTCTCTGCCGCATGTCCCGCTGCATGCTTCGGAGGAGTTCCGCGGCCGCACCGGCAAGGGGCTGTTCGCTGACGTGATCGCCGAGATCGACGACGGCGTGGGACAGGTGTTAGCCGCCTTGCACGAGTGCGGGCTGGATGAGAAGACGCTCGTCATTTTCACCACTGACAACGGCCCGTGGATGAGCTATGGCAACCATGCGGGGTCAGCCGGGCCACTGCGCGAGGGAAAGGGGACGACGTTTGAGGGGGGCGTACGCGTGCCGTGCCTGATGCGGTGGCCGGGACGAATCCCAGCGGGTGCGGTGTGCCGCGAACTGGCCGCGACGATCGACATCGTGCCGACGATCGCGGGACTGGTCGGCGGAGAATTGCCGCAACACCCGATCGATGGCCGCGACATCTGGCCGCTGATGAGCGGGTTGCCGGGAGCAAAAACGCCGCATGAAACGTACCTGTATTACTGGGGCAACGAGTTGCAGGCGATCCGTGCGGGCCGGTGGAAGCTGCACTTCCCGCATGTGTATCGCTCACTCACAGGTAGGCCAGGCAAGGACGGCAAGACCAGTGGGTACTCGGAGCGGAGGATCAATTTCGCGCTGTATGACCTCGAAGCGGATATCGGAGAGAGCCGCGATGTGAAGACTCTCTATCCCGATGTGATGGGCCACCTGCAACAATTGGCCGAGCCGGCGCGCGTGGAACTGGGCGACTCGGCGCGGAAACTGACCGGAGCCGGGTTTCGCGAGCCGGGCAAGGTGGAGTAAGGCGAGCGTCCGGCGTCAGTCGCCTTTTTCTCCGAAAAAGAGCGTCCTTTTTCGGAGAAAAAGGCGACAAAACAAGCCCGGCCAGTCCCACCGCTACGCCGCACACGGGCACGTAAAAAACGTGCCCCACGAAATCACGCCGACCCGCTCTCCGTGGCCTCTGCCGGGACCGGTTGATCCCGGCAGCGACGCAGCGCCATGGCCGTCACCCCCAGCACACCCGAGGCCCCCGCTAAGATCGACAGGATCAGCTTGGCCCTTCGCTGGGCTTCGATCGGCTCCCAGCGCTGGAGTAGCACGGTACTCTTGTCGTGGTCGAACTCGATCAGCCACGACACGCGGTGGACCGGGTTCTCGAACTCGCCGACCTTCACCGAGAAGGTCTCGTCGACCCGCTCGGCAATGATCCCGCTCAGACGCAGATCCTCGGGCGTCGGGTTCCATCCCACAGCTGGGGTGTAATACCGGGCAAACGATTCCTGGACATCGACCGTGAGAGACTGGAACAGTTCGGCCTCGGCCTCCTCGACCGTGGCGAACTGTCGGCTCGTGAGAACGTACTTCGCCCGTCCCGCTCCGAGTGCCCCTTCATGCGGCGGGTTCTTCCGCCAGCCGGGGAGTTCCTGAATCGTGATCGGCTGGGCATTGCCGGTGGTGTAGAGGATCTGGCTGGGTGAGGGGCCGGTGGGAGTTGCTGTGGCACTCGGCTGTGTGGCGAGGTATGAGGTGACGGATGTTTCGCCAGGCACCGCTGCAGGCGAGGGAATCCTTGGTGGCTCAGGTATGCTCGTGTATGGATACGGCCCCGGTGATCTCAATGTCAAATGCAGTATCAAGACTCCGCCAAAGCAAGCTCCCGCCACCAGCAGGGGCACTAGCATTTGACCAGCCACCCGATCTCGGCGCTGTAGTGCAGCCCACAAGACCAGACCGGCAAACGCTGGTGCGAGCAACATGATCCACGGCGGGGCAAACCCAGGAGGCGATTGCAGAGGCTGACTCGTCGCATGGTCGAAGGCGGTTGGTGAATTCTGAACCCTGACTGATGTCGATGTGAATCCCGCAAGAAGTAGCCCGACCAAGCCGACCGCTCCAACGATCAACACGACCTTGCCGTACCCATGCCGGATGGCTGCCACGATGCCAAAGACCATTGCTCCACCGATGAGCACGAGGAAAATCAGTGGCACGAACGCGATTTGTGTGTTGAAGACGGGCAGGGGTTGCATGGGAGGGCTCGATTCGTCGAATGTGACCAAGGCGTTTGTCGTCATCCATCCCGGAGGGATGAAAGCCATTAGCCGGTGGTTGAGCGCAGCGACACAACCGGGACACGGTCCCGGTCTACTCCCGCATCCCGGAGGGATGCCAGAAGGTGACTCACAGATTGGATTCTCTGGATGGTCTACATCTCGCGATCTCTGCCATCCCTCCAGGATGGGTTGACCTCGACGACGCTCCTCCGGTGGTGTCGCTGCGCTCAACCACTGGCTAATGGCTGTGACCCCTGCCGGGGTCGGTTTCCGTGGGATAGGCTTCCAGCCTGTCGTGACTGGAGCTTGGTGACGCTGGCCCACCAAGTGCGACGTGGCTCCGGAATGGTGGGCCTGCGCGCCGAGCGGCTGGTCCCACCCTACGCTCACGATGCCTGCTGCCTGACGAAGTGTTTTCCAAGGTTCTGCTCTCTCTTCCCCACAATCGGCTCGACCTGGGGAGACGAGTCCATTGTGGGGGAGAGGGCCGGGGTGAGGGGGTCATATCGCTCGTCGTGGCCCCCTCACCTCCACCCTCTCCCCCGCAACATGCACAAGACGAAAGCCACATTGATCACGGGGGAGAGGGAGCCGGAACCGTGTGGGTACACATGCAGGCTTACACTCGCTTCTGTCCCAGACCCGGTGAGGTCAGCTGGACGCTGGCCGAGATCACTCCGGCCCAGAGGACAGCGACTCCCGTGGGAAAGGCGAAGACGAGTGAGGTCGCTCCCGCCACGACGACGGACGCGATGAGCGGCCAGAGCCCGAACCGAGAGAGACGCAGCGGATCAGTCTGCTTCGTCCAATTGATGAGCGCGAAGAACAATCCGAAGAAGCACAAGAACCCCGCCAGCGTTGGCACTCCCGTATCGGCGATGAGTGCATGGCTGCCGAGGTGAGTGAAGGCGGTGTCCTGGCCACGAGTCGAGAACAGACTGCTGCCCGGAGCGAAGAGGGCCTGCCACACGGTGTAGGCGGCCCCTCCGGCTACAAGGCCGCCCGCTCCGAAGAGTCCGCGGCGGGTCCACTTGTCCCAGTCATTCCCCTCGGAGATGGTGGAGAGTAGCGAGATCGTCCAGGTACTCAGCGTGGCGACCGTGACGAACACCGTGGCCAGCGACAGATCGTTGTTGTGCAAGTTGAGCAGATCGGGCCGCGCTAACCCAATAGCACCGGTCAGCGCAGTCACAGAGATCGGGGCAAAGAACGCCGAGGTGGTCAGCGAGTGCAGCTGCTCCGGTTTCGTACGAATCGGAACCAGCGGCGACTGCATGGCGGTTCGGGGCAGGGGCGTGTCGGAGAGGCCGTAGAGTACCTCGGTCCCGAACCGAATCGTCTTCACGGACAGCGCGACGAACGCCAGCGAGAGTCCCGCGATGGCGGCGACTCCAGTGACTCCGAATCCCCCGCGCATGACGAACAACAGCACCGCACCCAGGATCACGAGCAATGACCAGTGGCCGTACCATGGCAACTCAGACGTGCGGACGGGAGCCGGACGCGGCTGTTCCGGGAGCCAGACCTCTTCTCCGGCGGTGACCTGGATTGTCTCAGCGAGGTCAGCTGCCAATGGGCGATTGTCTCGATCAAGCGACGCGGAGATTGGGCGAGGGGAACTCCTTCGGGCGTATTGGCCTGGCTCACCGCGCGCGTCACGCTCCCGGTTAATTCGCTGCTGGGTGATGACGCAGAACGCGATCAGCAGGGGAATGAAGATGAACGGCATCCCCACGGAGAGGATCGCCCCAGCGATGAGGATCGCGAGGTTCGATCCCTCAAAGAGTCCCGGCTCCGAGGGATGAGTGGAGCTGCGGACGCTCAGCTGGCGGCGGGCTGGACCACCGACCTCGGCGAGCGGCTGGGGCCTGCGCCCGGCGGACCGTCCGACGACAGCGGCCTCGAACTCGCGGAGGAACTCCATTGTCGAGCGTTGCCGTCGGGCCGGGTCTTTGGCCAGGGCCTTGCTGATCACGGGGCGCAGCCTCTCGGGGAGCAGTGACAGGTTCGGCGGCTGGGTGAGGTGCTTCATCAGAATCTCGCCCGCCGACTCGCCGTCGAACGGGATGTTCCCGGTGGCCATCTCGAAGGCGATGACGCCGAGGGCGTAGATGTCGACCTCTTTGCCATAGCGGCCGCGCGAGATTTCCGGGGCCATGTAGTACACGGTGCCGACGCTTTCGGTGTGGGCACTGCGGCGGCTGGCGGTAATGAATTTTGAGAGGCCGATGTCGCCGACTTTGACGACGCCCTCGGCTCCGAAGATGTTGCTCGGCTTCAGGTCGCGATGCACGATCCCCCGCTCGTGCAGGTGGCTGACCCCGGCGCACAGTCCGCGCATCCAGCGGAGAACTTCCTCCATCGGCAGCGGCCCCGAGTGACGACGGAGCGATTCGTCGAGCGTCTCGCCCGGGACGAACTCCATGATGATCCAATGATCGCCGTCCCCGTCCTGCTTCACGTCAAAGATCGTGACCAGATTTGGGTGGCTCAAGTTCAAGCACTGCTGCACCCCGCGCAGCTCGACCTCGACATTCTCCCGCAACAGTTTCAGAGCGACATCCCGCCCGCCGTCGGTGACGGCAAAGTACACCTCCCCAAAGCCTCCGCGATGCAGCGGACGCTTGATGGTGTACCCGTCGAGCGGACGGGATTCGGCGGTGTAGGTGAATTTCATTCGAGTCTCCGAAGTTGTCAGTTTTCAGTCGTTAGTATTCAGTAAGAGAGCCTCACATCGCACACATCCGACCTCGCACCAACACTCCTCTCTGACTGAACACTGAGAACTGATGACTGACAACTCTCTACTTCCCATACATCGAGATCCGCTCTGGCCTCCGCACCAGGAAGTAGATCAACGGGCCGACGCCCATGCCGAAGATGATGATCAGGATCCAGATGATCTTCGTGTTCCCCTCGCTCGGCTCATTCTGGGCACAGTCGACCAGCGTGAAGATCGAGAATGCAAAATACAGCAGACTGAACAGCCCGCCGATCGCAAACATGCCCAAGCCGATTCCCATGCTCATCTCTCTTGCCTTCTCATGGTGTTGATCTCGTCGTCAGAGTTCACTTGCTTACTATCGTGCCAATTCGACTGTCTGACGGAAAGGGTAGTGCCCGTGAATCTTTCCCCCTGACACTGAGAACGCAATCTCAACCCTGTTAGATCACCGAGTTTCGCGAACATCCATGATCCTCGCTACTGCGGCACTCATGGCAAAGTCTCATCCCCGCGATCGGGCACATCTTTGGTCACGTTGTGCCACATCAACTGGCCGCAACCGGGACAGTCGATCATCCGCTTCGGATTCCCGGTTGCCTTCCATCGAATCCCTCCCAAGTCCCAAATCGAACGGGCATGACCACACGGGCAGTGCGCCTTCCAAGCTCGGGAGTCAGCCACCATCGACTCTGCCCAGGTGCGGGGGAGGATCGCGAGGAAGAATCGCTGAATGAAGGTCGGTGGCATGAGAGGGCCTCCAGGTGAACGGTTCTTCTCGCATCACGCTCCGCAGAACCCGCGGCTAGCGCCTTGCGGCTCACATCCCTGCGGGCGGGATCAATGAGCATGATTCCCCGCTGGCGGATGCTCTCCGGCATGCTCGTGTTCAGCGTGTGTGTGATCTCCATGATCGACGGGATGAGCCTCGACAGGCTGACTCAACCCGGGGCTCTGCGTGATGTTGCTCCCAAACTCAATCAACAGAATCGCAGCCTGCGGGATGTGGAACTCTCGCCCGTGAAGGTTGATGACGATCCAATCGGCCCCCACGTCCATCAACTGACCAGCCTGGGTGGTCTCCGCTCCATTCACGCTGCCCGCCATGACCGAAGAGGGAATCTCCCCTGCCATTCCCAAGGCGTCCCGTCGGAAGTGAACAATGCAGTTCTTCCCGACCTGGTTCTTCATCGGAGCCCGCTCACGGGCTGTCTCGGCACAGCCCGCCAGGAGCAGCACAACAAGCATTGAGAGTCGCGTTCGCATGGGGTGTCCTTAAGTGGCGGTGTTGCTGGCCCCAGAGGAAACCTGTTGTTGGGCTTGTACTTCCTCGGCAGCCAGTGTTGATGACACCAGTGTCGACCCGGAAGCCGACACGATGCAAGGGACACCATACCCGAAGCCCTTCAAGAGGTTCTCCCACAATACATCCCCGCTGAAGGGGTCGAGAGCCCAAGTGTACCCCTGCACCGAGACGACCAACTGATCTCCATCAAGGAGCAACGCCACGAACCCCGATCCGTGCGGGGCCTTCCAGTCCCACACCGTCTCACCGGTGGAGCGGTCGAGAGCTGCGATGCGGGAGTTGAAACCGACGTAGATCAGATCGTTCATGAGAAGAGAGTTGAGAGAAGAGTGACGAGAGCCAGAGAAAACGGGAGACCGAGGTCTCTCGTTAGCCAGATCTCTTATTCTGGCTGATCGCTGAATGCTGACGGCTAATCGCTCATGTATCAAACGCCAGCAAGGGCCGGTCGTTCGACCGGCCCTGTGCGTGGTGTTTTCGACTACTTCGACTCGTCCACTTCATCCGTCGCACTCACCAACTCCACCTCCGGTGGGGCTGGTGGTTGCGTGCCGAGATGAGCCTCCACCGCAGCCACGATATCAACCGTCGAGATCGCAGGCTTGGTGACCGGGATCAGGTCCGAGAAGTTCCCTTCGGCATCGAGAACAGCGTCTTCGACATCAAGCTTCTTGTCGATCGTGCCGATCATCGACTTCACCTGGGCCAGCTTCGAGTCATCAATCGACAGGCTGGAGATTTGCTTCCGCGACTCAACAGTTCGCAGGCGGGCCTGCAACCGGTCGAGTTCCAGCTCCATCGTCTTCTTCTGGGAGAGCATTTTCTCCAGGGTGTCGCGATGAATGGTCAGTGCCCGCGTCTTCATGACGAGCATCTCGCGTTCCTTCTTGAGCGACTCTTCGGCAATCTTAAAGCGGCTGAACCGCTCGGCGAGATCCTTCTCCAATTCCACCCGGTCATAGTTGCTGCCTGCGTAGACGAAGTGCTGGCGATCGGACTTCAAGTCAGCTGTGAGCGTGACGAGAGATTGCTGCTGCTCGGCGAGAGCGGCTCCCTTGGTGTCCAGAGCAGCCTTGAGGTGCTCGACATCGACCTGCTCTTCCGCCACAACATGCAGCGACTTGCGAATCTCGGGCAACAGCTGTTGCACTTCGTTGCGAGCCCGGTCGAGTTCGAAGGCGATGGGCACTTCGGACTGGACGGCGTTCTGGACGTTGCTGACGCCGGTGCGGATGTAGCTCCACGCCTGGGTGCCAAAGACGACCGCAGCGATTCCGAGGGTCGCGAGACCGGCTTTGACCGTTTTCGTGACAAACATGGCGAGATCCCCTGTGTGAGATGGCCGATGCGAAGTGCATCGTGAACAACAGGGGATTCGCTGGGGTGGAGAGAATCTTGGCCAGAAAACGGATGGATTTAGAAGAATGATCGAAAAACAATCCCAAAGAAAGGCCGAGGTCACTCACGATTCAGTACGGTTCAAAGGATGTATTCCAAGTCAACCACACGAGCAAGATCGTTCAACCTTGTTCGTGTGAAATCTGCGGCGCAACAGGAGTGGATTAGTGTATGAGTAGAAAGGAGAGCCACATTGTCTCCTTTTCAACTCTTGAAAAATCAGGATGAATTTCCCTTGCATCGTGGGTGAATTCCTCCGATACTGATTACAGAGAAACCCGCCAACCGAACTGTCACCTTATGGTGTGCGTGCCCGATCACTCGGGATAGGGAGGTGGGTTTTCTATTTGATAGGGCCAAATCTGAACGTGATGTTCTTTTTTTCGAATGATGTTGCGGTATAACCAAGCATCATCCTTGGATGAGTATGAGCGGTAAACAGCTCCACAAGCCATATCAGCCAACTGAAGAAGATTGTTCTTGTGCGCCTCTGCTGACTTGGTTTGCTTGATGCGTACTCGCCCGTCCTCCGACGACCATTTCTTGGACTGTGTTCGAATGTAGTTGTTGAGTTCCTGGTTGAACTCGCGACCACCGCATCGATCAAACACAATCGTCGTGTGATCCCACAGTGATTCCATGCTTTCGAATGCCATTTGTACGGCATATCTGTACAGGTGGTCCTTCCGCTTGAAGTTGGGATCTGTGAGCAAGGGCTTATCCAGCACAAACGCGCCGTAAACGAAATCAAACTGGGCGACACAATGCAGAAACTCTCTCTTCAATTTTGGATAGTCCTTGGAAAAGTGAAATTCTTTGTGGGGACTCAGTTTCAGCCCAATCCTCAATTTGTCGATGGCTTGACTGCATCTCTCGGCTTCTAGCGGATCCTTGAAATGCACTGCGGTGATCGCAAACTTCGGGGAAGACCCTTTATCGAACTTGAGCCCAGGATCACCGGACTCATCAACGAATGTCAGCATTTGCAATGTCGCTCTCAAGCTCCGGCTTTGGAGCACCTACTTCGACGGATCTGTTCACTCACGAGTCAAATCATGCCTCTCGCTGGGGGCAACAGTTTCCCGCCTCTGTGAACCTCCGTACCTGAGGCTGCGAGGTTACTTGGCGAGTGTTCCTTGTGCAAGAATCTCTGACATCGACCGCCATATTGATTGCAGGCAGGCGACCACACATTCCACCCAGCCGATCCACCACGGGCCATCTTGTTTCAGGAGGCGGTGTAGATTTGCATCGGAAACGGATCCTGAGAGCGGAGGAGGAGTGTACGAACTCTCACTCACTATCTGCGATTCCCGAAACGGATGTCAATTCAGAATCGCAGCCCGAACAGCGTTCAGTCAAAGTCTGAAGTGGACACTTGGTGCCAAATCAAACATGTGTGCGAAATAATCTAGCCAGCCTTGAAAATAAGTCTTCTCAAGTCGTAACACCCGAGCCGATAGCTGTTTACAGCAGGTCCACTTTACCATCCCGGAGGTGTGCTCGATGAGATTGTTCTCTTTAATTTCGAAAATCCAGCAACAATCGGTCGAAATCCGCGAACCTTTTGCAGAGTCAGCGGGTCTTACTGGAACGTGATCCCACAGCTGAGAAGTCACGGCCCTCATGTTGGCCCCTTCGGAAGTGTGAGATCTCTGGTTTTGATTCTGGGTGCCCCACGGTCTGAAGGTGTTTCAGCGAGTTTGGGGCGGCGGTTTGTGTTTCTCGTGGACTTGCGGCCTGACGGCTTGCAGGAGGTGCATCATGGCGAATGTGAACAACAACAACGTCTCGGTCAACTTCGGGTTTGCTGGCAATGTCCAGACCGGAACCGCCGTCGTCGTACGTTCTCGCCATGGCAAGATGCGCTCCCAGAGCGGGAAACCTCTTTCCCAACCGCACTTCCTGCGATATTCGAGGCTATCGAGTATCGACGGGCTGGAACCGACAGAGGACGCGGATGCCTGTTGGCCCGCGGCCCCGGCCTCACCCACTGCCTCACCGACGAGGGCGTGGGCCGAGTTGATTCCGCCGGCAGCCTGGGCCTCCTTGGTGATTTCGAGAGCCATCACGCTCTGAATCGAGTCGCCAGTCAGGTCGAAAAGTCTGTCGGAGTCGCCGCCCTCGCGGTGCCACTCATGTTGCTCTGTTTGCTGCCCCTCTCTCCCTGAACTCACAGGGGGCCGTCACTGGCCGGGCCGGAACAGAACCATCGAATGAGTGGAACTTAAAGCGAGACGGTTCTCAGACTCCTACACGGGGACAGTGATCCCCGGCACGGCATTCACTGTCTATTGCCCGACTTTCTGGCCATTACGACTGACGATTTCTCGAAATCATGGACCTGGCCCACCCGGCGGATTCACTCCGTTCGAATGGCGTATTGCTGCCCGTACTCTTCATTCCTTCCCAGCTCCTCCCCCACCGGGACTCATTCCTCAGCTGGGAATCCCCCACGAAAAAACTCCCCAGGAAGGGGGGCCACATCATGAACGAAATTGACATCCTCCAGACCGTTCTCCGGGCTCAGTCGGGCGACAACCACGCCTTCGGCCAATTGGTGACACAGTTCGAGTCGAGCGTGTTCGCGGTCGTCTATCGCCGGTTGCGGAACTCTGCTGAAGCCGCCGAAGTGACGCAGGAAGTCTTCCTGCGGGCCTTCCGGAAGCTGAACCAACTCCGCGAGCCCGAGCGGTTCGTCGGCTGGTTGAAGCGGATCGCCGTACGGTTGTCGATCAACCGGGCCGTCCGTCGGCCTCCCGAGGCGATCTGCGCTCCCGAGTCGTTCGCCTTCATTGGGGGGGACCAGTCGGCTCCGCATGACCGGTTGTTCGCCCACGAGCGAGCGACCCAACTGCGGGCGAGCTTGTCGCAGCTGCGGCGGATGGACCGGGAAACGCTGGAAGCCTTCTACTTCGAGGGTCAATCCTTGAAGGAGATGAGCGCCCGGTTCTCCAGCCCCGTCGGCACGATTAAGCGGCGTCTGCACACCGCCAGGGCGCGACTGAAGGACGCCCTGTGCGACCTTCAGCCCGCGTGAGGAGTAGTCGTAGCCACGTTCGTGGGACGGGCACATTTGCCCGTCCTTCCCCGCCCAGGCCGGTCTCTCGCGAGACCGGCCTGGTTTCGATCTCCCGCTCTGTGAGCGGCACGGCGCTAGCCGCCGGTTCCCCGGAACTCTGTTTCCCGAGAACAAAACACTCCCCGATAGACAACGGTGAGAAGAACCGGCGGCTAGCGCCTGGCCGCTCACGAATCTTCGGTCCGCTGGTCACGTTTCCGTTCGTCCGTTATCGTTTCACTCCGCGAAGCATGCGCCCTCATTGACCCCCGCCCAGGCCCGACCCGATGCAGAAGATCCAAGTTACCGGAACCGTTGTGGACCTCGATGGCGACGAGATGACACGGATCATCTGGCAATTCATCAAGGACAAGCTGGTCCACCCGTACCTCGAACTCAATATCGAGTATTACGACCTCGGGATGGAGAACCGGGACAAGACCCATGACAAGGTCACCGTCGACGCAGCTCATGCCATTCAGAAGCATGGCGTCGGGGTGAAGTGTGCGACGATCACTCCGGACGAGGCCCGCGTCAAGGAGTTCAACCTCAAAGAAATGTGGAAGTCCCCCAACGGGACGATCCGCAACATCCTCGGCGGCGTGATCTTCCGCGAGCCGATCATCTGCCAGAACGTGCCACGATTGGTGCCGGGCTGGACGAAGCCGATCATTGTCGGGCGGCATGCGTTTGGCGATCAGTACAAGGCCACCGACTTCAAGTTCCCCGGCAAGGGGACGCTGACGATCAAGTTCGTGGGCGACGATGGGCAGGTCATCGAGAAGGAAGTCTACAAGGCTCCCGGCTCCGGTGTGGCGATGGCGATGTACAACCTGGACGACTCGATCCGCGAGTTCGCGCGGGCCTCGCTGAACTACGGGCTGAACCGCAACTACCCGGTCTATCTGTCCACGAAGAACACGATCCTCAAGCAGTACGACGGGCGGTTCAAGGAGCTGTTCCAGCAGATATTCGATGCCGAGTTTAAGACCGAGTTCGACAAGCGCGGGCTGACTTACGAACACCGGCTAATCGACGACATGGTGGCCAGTGCGATGAAGTGGTCAGGCGGGTATGTCTGGGCCTGCAAGAACTATGACGGTGATGTGCAGTCGGACACGGTCGCTCAAGGCTTCGGCTCGCTGGGTCTGATGACCAGCGTCCTCATGACGCCGGATGGGAAGACCGTGGAAGCCGAGGCCGCTCACGGCACTGTGACCCGCCATTACCGCGAACACCAGAAGGGCAAAGAGACCTCGACCAACTCGATCGCCTCGATCTTCGCCTGGACCCGTGGACTGGCTCACCGCGCCAAGCTCGATCAGAACGCAGCCTTGGAACAATTCTCGCACACGATGGAGCGAGTCTGCATCGAGACCGTCGAAGCCGGGTTCATGACCAAGGACCTGGCTGTCCTCGTCGGGCCGGACCAGAAGTGGCTCACCACCAGCGGATTCCTCGACAAGGTGGATGAGAATCTGCGGAAGGCGATGGCCTGACCCGACCTGGGAGACGGCCCCGTTCCCGCTCGATCACCTCTCAGATCAACGAGCCTCCCATGAAAAAGATCCTGCTCCAACTCGACACCGACCCCCAACCCAGTGTGTTCGACCGCGTCGTCGCGATCGATGCCGGGGTGGATGAGCTGTTTTCATACGGCGGGGTCAATGCCGAGAATGTCACCGGGCTGGTCCATGGAGCGATGTTCACGCGCAGCCCGCACGACCTCAAGAACACCGCTATCTTCATCGGGGGCAGTGACGTGACCGCCGGAGAGGCCCTCCTCGCCAAGGTCCAGTCACTCTTCTTTGGCCCGATTCGCGTCTCGGCCCTGCTCGACTCCAACGGTTCCAACACGACTGCTGCGGCAGCCGTACGAGCAGCTGCGCGGCATATGGAGTTGTCCGGGGCGCGGGCGGTCGTATTGGGAGGCACCGGGCCAGTCGGGCACCGGGCGGCACAGATTCTGGCCAGCCGAGGAGTCGAGGTGACAGTGACCTCGCGGACCATTGAGCGGGCTCGGGAAACCTGCGACCGCATCCTGGAAATTCACCCCAACGCCCAACTGACTCCCGCCGTGCCCCAAGGCGGTGACTTCTCGGGACTCCTCGAGGGTTGCCAGCTATTGATCACGGCCGGAGCTGCGAAGGTGCAGTTCTTGAAGGAAGACCAGTGGCTGCACCTTCCGGAATTGCAGGTCGCGATCGATCTGAATGCGGTCCCTCCGACCGGACTGGAGGGGATCGGCGTCACCGACAAGGCGAAAGAACGCGGGAAAATCGTCTGTTACGGAGCCATCGGCATTGGCGGCACCAAGATGAAAGTCCATCGGGCCGCCGTGGAAGCCTTATTTGAGCAGCATGACCGGGTGCTGAATACCACTGAAGTGTTCGAGATCGCTGAGCGAATTGGCTGATTCGTAGGATGGGCAATCCTGCCCGTCCTTTCTACATATCGACTTCGCGCTGGTGATTGCCGCGAGATTGACCACAAAAGTCAGAATTTAACGCAAAGACGCAAAGCAAGAGGCAGACTTGTTTCGAGGGGTGACTCACACACTGGCAGCGGCGGGCGATATTAGGATATTCAAAGGCTTCTCGCCTTCCCTCGCGAACCTTCCCCCTTCGCGACTTTGCGCCTTCGCATCTTTGCGTTGACCTCCTCTGATTTGTGGTTCTTCCGCAGAATCTGTGGTAGTAGTCGAGCGAGAGAGTCATCCGGGAGTCCTGTGGGTCATGATGGAGTTGTCTAAGACCTCATCAAAGTCCCGC
>JAYSUV010000277.1:0-4774 GCA_043718945.1 Planctomycetota bacterium | reverse complement strand
TGCAGTGCCGCCCGCATCACGATCCAGTCGTTCTATCGTCGCTACGAACATCTCGCCGGGATGACCGGCACCGCCATGCCCGCCCAGGCCGAGTTCCGACGCACCTACAAACTCCCGGTCAGCGTCATCCCCACGCACCGCCCCTGCATCCGCCAAGGCCACCCCTCGCGCGTGTTCATCGATCAGCACTCGAAGCGACAAGCCATCGTCCGCTCGGTGCAGGAACTGATCGCGCAGGGCCGGTCGATCCTGATCGGCACTCCCTCGGTCGAAGCCTCCGAAGGCGTCGCCGCTGTACTCCTGCAACACGGTATCGAACACACGATTCTGAACGCGAGGTTCCATGACATCGAAGCCCAGATCATCCAGCGCGCCGGAGCCCCTCGCGCCGTGACCATCGCCACCAACATGGCCGGACGCGGCACCGACATCCTGTTAGAGGCAGCTGTCCGCGCGGCCGGGGGCCTGCATGTGATCGCCACCGAAATGCACACGTCCAAACGCATCGACCGCCAACTCATCGGCCGCGCCGCGAGGCAAGGCGACCCCGGCACGTTCCAGTTCTTCCTCTCCCTCGAAGACGAACTCCTCCGCGTCTTGCCCCCTTTGAAACGCCAGCAACTCATCCAACAAGCCCGCCCCAACCCCCACGGCGAACTCCCCCCACGCTCGCTCAACCTCTTCACCCGCACCCAACAACAACTCGAAACCCACGACACACAACTCCGCCGCCAACTCCTCGACCACGAAACACAACAAACCAAAACCTACCGCCGCCTCGGATTAGACCCCTACCTGAAACTCGCCGAGTGAACTCATGGAGCCTTGAAACGGAGATCGTTCCCGTTCCCCACCCCGAAGCATCCCGTATCGATATGGAAAGCGCCGCATCAGGTAAATCGCTGACAACCCGCACCAAAGGGTTCCCGTATCGCCCCCGGCTCCGCCCCGCAATCACTCTTTAAAATCCAATGAAGGTACGCCTGTAAAGTTACCGGTTCGCATGTACACTTCGACGAGAATGGCCAGGTGTCGCATGTCTACACTCGAACTTTCGACCATGACTCCAGTGTGTTTCACCCACAGTCAGGATCTCGATAGATCTCCTAGCGAACTGCTCGCCAGCGAGTCCTCGCTCAAGGTGATCAAATGACTTGTCAGGGATGGTCGCAGCATGTTGCTGCAATCACTTGTCGTGGTCTGATAGGTGCCCTTGGCTGAAGTTCAGCCAAGGGACGGCGCATGTGTTGTAACCATCAATGGGTGTTGCCTCAGACAACCGGAAACTCAGATTGCTCCTGGTGAAATCCTCGCGAGCGAGTCCGCGCTCAAGGTGTTTCCTTGCAGGAACGTACGTTCCTGTTTGGGGTGATGGCGGCATGATGTTGCGATCACTTGCTGTGGTCAGAGTAGAGTGCCCGCGTGCCATCGACGGAATGTCAGCCTATGGGTCATCGCTGTAGTTGGAGCCGCAATGGCACCCGGGTGTGTCATCCACGGGTCATCAGGAACTCGATGGATCTCTTGGCGAAACTCTCGTCAGCGAGTCGGCGCTCAAGCTGTTGACCAGAAGGTTCGCGCGATCCTGCTGGGGGAAGGTCGCGGCATGATGCCGTGATCACGTTTCGTGGTCTGTTGGAAAGTGCCTGCGTGCCCTTGGCGGAAATTCTGCCAGCGGGTCGGTGTTGAAGTTGCGCCCGTGAGGACATCGGAGAGTGTCTTCCGCAGTCAAACAGGAACTCAATGGATCTCCTGGCGAAATACTCCGCCAGCGAGGTTGACCTCAAGGTGTTGACTTGCAGGATCGTGCGATCCTGCTGGGGAAGTTCGTGGCAGCGTGCTGCGATCACGTTTCGTGTTTTGTCGGAGAATTGTATGGAGTCGAATGTGATCACAACTGCAAACCGGATGGGACCAAGAGGATCGAAGTCTCCACCTGCCAGTAAGAATCGATCCGTTGTCCAACTGCTGAATGAACCTCAGCCGCTGCGGTTCTCGCAGCCGCCCGACCTGCGGCGTCCCATCATGCATGGGCTCCTGCGGGCCGGGGAGACGTTGAGTCTGGTCGGTCCGCCCGGAATCGGAAAGACTTGGCTGGCGATCGATCTAGCATTGTCGGTGGCGACCGGACAGAACTGGCTCCAGACGTTCGTGATGGGGGCTGGTCCGGTGTTGTACATCAACAGCGATCTGCATCGCGAGACGATCGTTGATCGTATTCGGCAAGTCGCAGACGCCCGCGATATCTTTCGCTGCACACTGCACGAACGGCTGTGTGTTGAAGCCCTGCGCGGGCGGACGAGGGAGGAGTTTCAGCTAGAGACTTATCTCAGGGGCTGGAACCGTACCAGTTCCAATTGATTGTCATCGATTCTCTGGAGGGGTTGCTGGGGCGAGATTCGAAGAGCACTCGCGAGGTGCTGCAAAACCTGGAACGCCATGCGGATCGGCTGTGCTGCTCGTTTGTTATGGTCCAGTCCTGTTCCGGGACGAGTTCGTCGAATGGCTTCAGCGCTAATGAGGATGTGGAATCCTTAGCAGGGGGCGTCGACACGTATCTGGAATTGCAGCCGCAGCCAGAACGCGGGTGTGTGCGGTTGGACGTTTCGGCCCGTGGATGGCCACCAGTGCCGCCCCGAATCCTGCGATGGAAATACCCGGTCTGGGAGCCAGACGGATTCGCAGAATCGTCGCTGACCTCCCCGTCGTAAGTCGCTTTTCCTGGGAGGAGTGACCCGGACTTCGGGAACGCTCCGTTCCGGTCTATGGAGTAGTTGTTTGGTAATCCGCTGGAACCGCTCATGTTGAGGGGCTCCGAATTCATCGACTCCAATCAGGAGACTGAGTTGTCAACAATGTTGAACGTTGAGGAACCGCGCGCTGTGGAGGTTCCGGAATCTGTTCCCGCCACTGAGCCGCTGCATGACCTGCGGACGGTGGCGGAGTCGTACCGGGCGGCGGGGCTGTGTGTGCTGCCCGCGCATGTCCGGGAGAAGCGACCGACGCTGGCGCATTGGAAGCGGGCGCAGCAACAGCTGCCGGATTCAAAGGATCTGGAACGTTGGTTCCGTGCTTGCCCAGGGATTTGCATTGTCACTGGACAGGTCTCCGGGAACCTGGAGATCCTGGACTTCGATGCCGAAGGAGAACTGTTCTGGGCGTGGCATGAACGTGTGACATCGCAGAACCCGGAATTGGCGGGTCGGCTGGTGATCGAGCGTTCGCCGTCGGGTGGCTTCCATGTCGTCTACCGCTGTGAAGAACCAGTCTGTGGCAGTATGAACCTGGCCCAGCGGCGGCTGGTGGTCCCGGAGGGCTCACCGGTGACGATCTCAGGGAAGGTGTACAAACCTCGGTTTCAAGATGGCGAGTGGTTCGTGATCCTGACGCTGATTGAGACCCGTGGTGAAGGGGGCCTGTTCCTGTGTCATCCGACGCCGGAGTACGAGTTGCAGCAGAAGCAGCTTGAAGCGGTCCCCTCGCTCACCAGCGACGAACGGGAGTTCTTGCTGCAAACCGCTTGGGAGCTGAACGAGTACTTCCCGCAGCCTGAACCAGCACCCGTCAATACTGAAGCTCCCTCCGGTCGACCGGGCGACGACTTCAACGAGCGCGGTGATGTGGCAGCGCTGCTCCAGAAGCATGGGTGGACGCTCGTGCGGGGTGGTCCGAACGAGTACTGGCGTCGTCCCGGCAAGACCGACAGCTGGAGTGCCACCCTCAAGGACCGGGTGTTCTACGTGTTCTCATCGAACGCCGCGCCGTTCGAGCCGGGGACACCGTATTCGCCGTTTGCGGTCTACGCGCTGCTGGAGCATGCCGCCGACTTCGCAACTGCCGCATCCGCCCTGCGAGCTGAGGGGTATGGGGGACCGATCGTGGAAGCAACCGATGTGGATATGTCGCGGCTGTTGAACAAACCCTCGGAGAGCGAATCGGAATCCGTGATCATCATTGCCAACAGCATTCCGAGTTCCGCAGCTCAGGATGAACTCCCTGATCCGGGACCGATTCCTGATCATCTGCTCTATATCCCCGGCTTCGTCGACGATGTGATGCAGTTCACGTTGGCGACCGCTCCCTATCCGAACCGTCCGCTGGCATTCGTGGGGGCGATTGCCCTGCTCGATGCCCTCACTGGCCGGAAAGTCCGAGAACCGGGGAACATCCGAACGAATGTGCAGATCCTAGCGCTGGCCAGCTCCGGGGTGGGTAAGGATTGGCCCCGGAAGATCAACTCAAACATTCTGCTGAGTGCGGGCAAGACGCGCAAGATCGCCGGGAAGTCGGCCAGCGGTGAAGGCATCGAAGACCGGCTGGTTCGTCATCCGATCACCCTCAAACAGGACGATGAGATCGACACCCTATTCGAGAATATGCGAGACAACAAGGAGGCTCGCTACCGCAATCAGTTTGCCATGCTCCTGGAGCTGTACGGAGAAGCGGGTGGCCTGCGGTCGATCCGGGACAAGGCGGGGCAAGCGGGTGGCCTGATCTATCAACCGCATCTGGTGCTGTTTGGCACCACCACTCCGGGTGAGTTCTATGGCTCATTGTCCGGAAAGATGCTGAACAAGGGACTCCTCGCTCGGTTGATTACGTAACCGTTCACAGCCCGTTTGAGGATTGGTCTTCGCGCGGGAGGCGGGATCTGCGACGGATACGGTCATGTCGCGATCGGATCACATACCGGCGGAGGTGGAGCGGGAGATGACTCCGGCGGTGCGGGCGTTTTTTGAGGCGCAGCGTCAGGCGTGGCAGCAGCGGGTGGAGG
>JAYSUV010000276.1:0-4783 GCA_043718945.1 Planctomycetota bacterium | reverse complement strand
TGCAGATCGGTTTGGTGGCTCGCGAGTTGGGTCATGTGACGCTCACGCAGCTGGCGTTCGATGGGACGCAGGTGCGGGCGAACAGTCGGCGGAGCGGGACGCGGAAGGTCGCCGACCTGGCCGAGGCGCGGGAGTGTGAGCCTCAGTCTCGTCGGCAGAGATTCACCACGGAGGCACGGAGGAGGGCAAGCTCGCAGAGGACATCCTCCGGTCACGGAGGGCAAGGATCAAGAGACAAGATCATCCCCGGTCAGCGAGGGCCGAGTGCTGCGAGGGCTGCTGCCAATTCGCGTTCGAGACTCCCCTCATTTGACAGGCGAGCCGCTTCATGGGACGCTAAACTCTGCGTGGATACGGTGACGACCCAAGTGGTCGATCACAGCTGGAATGACATGGCTCTGGGAGTACATCATGAGTGGATCATCTCGTCGCGATTTCTTGAAGTGGTCTGCCGTGGCAGCCTCAGCTGTGGTGTTGCCGGGAGCAGCCTTTGCGGCGTCGACGGATGCACCGCTGTTCAAGATCTCGTTGGCCCAGTGGTCGCTGCACAAGTCGTTCTTTGAGAAGAAGCTGGACGCTCTCGACTTCGCCAAGATCGCCAAGGAAGAGTTCGGCATTGAGGCCATCGAGTACGTCAACCAGTTCTTCAAGGACAAGGCCAAGGACGAAGCGTACCTCGGGGAACTGAAGAAGCGGGCCGCTGACCTGGGCGTCAAGAGCCTGCTGATCATGTGCGACGGAGAGGGCAACCTCGGCGATGCGGATGAGGCCAAGCGGACCCAGGCCGTCGACAACCACAAGAAGTGGGTCGACGCTGCGGCCTTCCTCGGCTGCCACTCGATTCGCGTCAATGCGGCCAGCGGTGGCACTTATGAGGAGCAGATTGAACGGGCCGCCGATGGCTTGGGCAAGCTGACCGAGTATGCCGAAAAGGCCCAGCTGAGTGTGATCGTCGAGAACCACGGCGGGCTGTCGTCGAACGGTCAGTGGCTGTCGAGCGTGATGAAGAAGGTCAATCACCCGCATTGCGGGACGCTGCCCGACTTCGGCAACTTCCGAGTCAGCGACAAGGAGATGTACGACCGTTACAAGGGAGTCGAGGAACTGATGCCGTTCGCCCATGCGGTCAGTGCCAAGTCGCACGACTTCGACGAGATGGGGAACGAGACCCACACCGACTACCGCAAGATGATGAAGATTGTCCTCGACGCGGGCTATCGCGGGTATGTCGGCGTCGAGTACGAAGGCAGCAAGATCGACGAGTACGCCGGCATCCGCGCGACGAAGAAGCTGCTGGAGACCGTGCGGGATGAGATGATGAAGAAGGCGTGAGGGGAAGTTCTCAGTCGTCAGTTTTCAGTTGTCAGTCAGAGCAAAGCCCACCGGTTGCCACCGGTGGGCTTTCCCTCGCTTCTGTCGATCAACCATCAACCATCAACCATAAACGATCCCCCCTCCCATGCACCCTGGAAACATCATTGCCGCAGCGGGCCGGATGCAGGAAGCGATGGAGCAACTCCAGATCGCGTGGGGCGGTGTGCGCGATCATTGGACTGACGGCATGGCCCAGCGTTTCGAGGACGACCACATCCGCCCGATCTTCGAGCGGATCAACGTCGCCCTCCCCGCCCTCAACCAAATGGCCCAGGCCCTGCAACAGGCTCAAATCCAGTGCGGCGAGCCGGGGGAGCGTTCGGGGCTGTAAGGGAGCAGGCGAACAAAGATGCTTATCCGGTGAAATGCCCAATACCGCTGTGGCAATCTTGCCTCCTCAGTGGGCATCTCGCTCGCCCGATACACCTTGCGTCGATTGATCACATGACAACACTCATCACCCCTCCGGCCAGCAATCGCACTTTGCGGCTGGCGGTCGGTTGGGTGGTTGCAGTGGTGGCGATTTTCGGGGGGATCGTGTGGTTTTCCTCGGAGACGTTACAGAACAACTCCGAGTTCAATCGACTGGATGTCTGGATCGCGATTCCCGATTTGCTCGGGGATTTGATCACTCCCACTCCCCCGGTGTCCTCAATGGATTTGTTCCAGATCGCTCGACCTCGTCCTTCCGGCTGGCGGTATCTCGCCGAGCGATTCGACCTGATGGGAATTGCAGGGGCGATTTTGTTGTTCGCCTGGGGTTGGGGGAGTTTGATCGTTGATCGATTGTTTCTTAGTCCGACGCGTCAGCGAGGGTCTGGCGATGTGATCCCGCACCAACAAGTCGGGCTAGGGTCGGAACTAGAACATCTCTATTGGTCGTTGGTGATCGGAATTGCAGCTTGGGGGACGCTGACGCTGTTACTGGGGCTGTGCGGGGTGGTGTCTCTGGTGGTCTTTGGGTGCCTGGGGATTGGCCCTTTACTGTTCGCAGTCGTTGGGAGATGGAAGAGGCCGAGGGCAGACAGGAATGTCTGCCCCTCTCCTTCGATCTGGACCGGACTCGGTATCGCCTGTGCCATCGCGGTGGCTCCGTTCCTGCTCGCGATGCTCTTGGGTTCGCTTCAACCACCGAACGATTTCGATGTGAAGGAGTACCACCTCGAGGGGGCCAAGGAGTTCTACCTGCGGGGCCAGGTCGAGATGCTCCCGCACAATGTGTACACGAGCTTCCCGTTTCTGACGGAGATGCTCTGCCTCTCCGGAATGGTCCTGCGCGGGGACTGGTTCCGAGGGGCGCTTGTCGGGCAGGCAGTGCTGGCTGCGTTTGCTCCACTGACTGCAATGGGGCTGTTCGTCGCGGCCCGGCGCTGGCTGGGGACCACGGCGGGTTGGTTCGCGGTACTGGTGCATCTGACCTGTCCGTGGATTTATCGGATCTCGATTATTGCCTACGCCGAAGGGGGGCTGGCGTGCTTCCTGTTCGCGACGTTCTTTGCCGCCTGCCGAGTGATCGAATCCACCGAACCGAAGGCTGCTCGCCGCTGGACGTTGCTGTCCGGCCTCCTCGCCGGGGCCGCTGCGGGGTGCAAATACCCGGCGGTGCTGACAGTGGTGATTCCGCTGGGGGTGCTGATCGTAGGATGGGCAATCCTGCCCGTCCCTGCTTTCGCGTCGCTGGCCCCCAGGGGGACGGACAGGATTACCCGTCCTACGCTTCGCCTCGCCTTGCTCTATTCAGTCGGCGTCCTGGCCACCTTCGGCCCGTGGCTCGGCAAGAACCTGTGCGAGACTGGCAACCCCGTCTACCCGTTGCTCTATTCTGTCTTCGGAGGGGCCGACTGGGACGACGCCTCGAATGCCAAGTGGAAGGCCGGACACCCATTGCCATTGAAGGACATCACCGGTCCCGACTGGGTCGTTCGCGACACACGCGACCGGCTGTGGGATGTGTTCCTGGGCAGTGACTGGCAGTCGGCGTTGTATCTGTCACTGGCGGTGGCCGCCGTGTTTGCGATCTGGCGATCGTATCGTAGCGTGGGCTTTAGCCCACATGAGAGCAACGCCTCGAACGACGCGTGGGCTAAAGCCCACGCTACGCGGGCCCTACTCCTCGCCGCCGCCTACTCGCTCTGGCTCTTCTTCACATGGCAGTTCCTCACACACCGCATCGACCGGTTCTGGGTGCCGATGTTGCCGCTGCTCAGCCTGCTGGCGGGGGCCGGGTTGGCGGCGTTGTGGGAGTCAGTCGAGGAGTTCATGCCGAACCGCTCGTGGGAAGTCTACGCCTTACTGCGGGGAGTGATCGTTGTGCCAGTCTTCGCGGTGGTGATGTTCAACCTCGCTTTGGCCACCAGCCCCCTCGGTGGGAACAACTCGTACCTCATGGAGATGCAGTCACTCCGCGATCTGACCAAGACGCCGTGCATCGCTCTGGTCGAAAGCCTGCACTTGGCCCCGACCGACAAGGTGCTGTTCGTCGGCGAAGCGGAGATGTTCGATGCCACGTTCCCGTTTGAATACAACACCGTCTTCGACCACTCGATCTTCGAGGCTGACTGCAGCGCGGGCCAGCCGAGTCCTCTTGCAGCCGATCAACCTCTGCGGCCTGCGAAGGAGATTCTCGACCGCTGGCACGCCCGCGGGGTCACGCATATCGTCGTCAACTGGAGCGAGATTCTGCGGTATCGGACCACGTATCGGTACACCGATTTTGTGCATCCTTCACGGTTTGAGGCACTGGTCAAGGCGGGGGTACTGGAATCCGGCGGTCGCCCCGAGATGGCGTTGTTGAGTGAGATGGCCCCGGAGAAGCAAGCCGAAGTCCTTCGCTGGGCTCCCGAACTTTTGAAATCGGGGCCTTCAGACGAACGAGCAGTGATCCTGTTCGAAGTCTATTGCGTTGCACAGTAAGCTGAGGCGAGTGGGGAGGGATGTTCCTTCCAACGGTCCGTGTCTGGTCGCTCGCGGGAGATCACCAATGCCCGACTTCTTTGTCGATGGATATCGCGAGGGCAAGACTTCGTCCGCTTTGTACGTCCAAGCCGACAATGCCGATGCCGCTCTTGTGCGAGCGGCACAGTTGGGGATGGAGGGTACGGGGGTTTGTTCTGCTAAAGACCTCACTGCTGTGGAGCCACAATCGCGTAACCATTCACACCCCGGCAGCATGACCGTTTTGAAACTGGTCTTTCTGAGAAACTCAAAATCGGCGACATCTGGTGCATGTCACTGGATCTGATCACTGACGAAATCATCGCACGGCAGACGCCGGAGGCGCAGGGGATCATCCGTGCGTTGATGGAGAAGTTGGCGGACGCGATGGCTCGCATTGAGACGATGACGGTGCGGATGGCGGACTTGGAGGCCGAGGTGGCGGCGCTGAAGCGGACGCCGCAGAACAGTTCGC
>JAYSUV010000275.1:0-4788 GCA_043718945.1 Planctomycetota bacterium | reverse complement strand
CTCCGCCAACGAGACCTCAAACCCACCCCCGCGGAACAAAACCGGGATCAACTCATTTCCCCCACAACCCCAGATTTTTAACAGCCCAGGCCTGTCCCCGTGGTTCCCACGTCTGTGCGCTACGGGATCGCACCAGCGCGGGAACCGCCCCGACGAGCGGGGGGCAGGGAGACTATTTTCGGCCGCCTGCCTCATTTTGACCTCGCACCGAACAACGCCACGCTGGCGGTGAACCCGTGGATGTAGTTCTGCCCCGCGACCGGGCCAAGTTCGCCCTGCGCAAAAAAACCGGCCAGGGGAATGGAACCCGCGATGTCCTGGATCAAGTTGGCGTCATGGTGCGGGGCGGAGAACATCCGTGTCCCGCGCCCGTTACAGCTGAACAGCAACCCACCGGCAGCGGGCCCGGCTTCGAGAGAACTGGCCAGCAGGGAGCGCAGATCCTCGTCGGCGGTGCCAGCGTCGCGGACGTGGAACTGCATCGTCTGGCCGGTGCGGATCAAATTCCCGAGGGCGAGGGCACCGCTCTCCCGGTCCGCTCCGATGACGTTCGCGATCAGGAAGTCACCGCGCTCGAAGCTCTCCTTGTACTCGCTCATCGCCAAGCCGACATGCACGCCGCGCTGGATCAGCTGCTGGTCGGCGGGCTGTGAGTCGCGGTAGAGCGTGTTGAGCTGTTCGAGCGCCGGGCGACCGCCGAGTTCGACGAGCATGTTGCGGTTGGCCCGTGTGACCACGAAGGGCTTGCCGATCGGGCGGCAACCTTGCGAGACCACCGAGCGGATCGAGACCGGCCCGCCGATGACGAGGCCAACGCAGCCGTGGTCATACTCGCCATCGTTCAGGAACAGCCGGTTCTCGCTCGGAGCACTGGCTCCGCTGGCCATGCCCCCCAGGACCGGCAGGCCCGGAAATTCCGTGGCAAAGTGAGCCAACAGTGAATCGACGGAGCAGGAGAACGGATCGCCCAGCAGAAACGCCGCGCGAGACGCCGGAGCGACCACCTCAGCCGAAGGAGCCCCCGTCGCCAGCAAGCCGTCCAGTGTCCGCTCGAACGCAATATGAAACGCGTCGACACCGCAGCCGGGCAACGATGCGGCCCACACAGCGATCGACGGTCCGTTCTCGTACTCGTGACCATTCGCAGCAACCGATTCGGCGGTGCAGCCGACCAGCACGCGCGACTTGATGGCATCGAACAACAACCGACCGACGCCCGGATCGATGGTGTGATGCGGCGACGCAAACACGAAGACCAGATCGGGAGTCTTCCCGCCCAGCTGCTTCTCGATGGACGCCACGGCTTCGCCAACGGCGTGCCGCGTGTTGTGAATCTGATTTCCGGCACTGGCAAACCGCATCGGGGCGATTCCTGAAGAATGACACGCGAATGAATGACCTCACTCTGACCGGGAGCGGCGTGGGGATCAAGGCTGCGAGGGAATCCCGGTGCAAGCATCCGAAAAGTCGGCACGCGGCAAAAATCGCCGTAATGGCGACAACGAGATTCGATTCGGGCTCTCTGCTCAAACGAATGGCAGTGACAAGACAGTCAGAAACCCAAGAGTTGTTGAGCCGCTGATCAACGCAGATGAACACAGATCAGAGCGGAATCGCATGAGTTGTCCTCTGGTTGATGAACCTCTTCATCTGCGTTGATCTGTGTTCATCTGCGGCTCACCCTGTGAATCATGACGCCCCGTGAGGAATCGCTGCTGATTTGTTGGACGTACCGACGGCCATCCCTGAGAACCTCTGGATTGGTTGCTGCACTTCCAATCACTCGCGATGATCGTCGCCTGTACGCCGCCGCTTCCGATTCTCGGAGTTCCCCCATGCCGACCGATTCTCACGACATTCACGTTCGCGTTCGCTACTGCGAAACGGACGCGATGGGCTACCTGCACCACGCCAACTATTTCAACTTCTTCGAGATGGGACGGACCGAACTCTTTCGCGCTCAAGGCGGCAACTACCGCATGATGGAGGATCGCGGCTTCTTTCTGGTCGTGGTCCGCATCGAATGTCACTACAAAGTGCCGTCACGCTTTGATGACGAACTGACAATTCGCACTCGCATTTCCCGTCAGACTCCCGCCAAGCTCGAACACGAGTATGAAGTGATCCGGGACGGGGTCCAAGTCGCCAAGGGGCACAGCGTACTGGCCTGCGTCGACCGTCAAGGGCAAGTCCAGCGGATCACCGACGAGGTACTCTTCGCCAGCTGACTGCCTGTAATCTGTATTTCCAGTGCGGAGCCGAACTCCGACAATCGTTTCCAATCCCCAGTCACTTTTCGCGGAAGTCTGGTGTCAGCGATTGCCGTGCTGCCATCGGCGTCCCATGATGCTGGGGCGATATCATGTGGCCTGACCCATCGGTGATCAATGATCTCACGAAGGAATAGGGAGGCGAGAATCGACTCGTGGTGACCAGCCGGGGTTGACCGCTTCGCCGGGATTGCGAACAATCCGGAGTCCCCCTGCGGTCGGCACCGTCCCGAGGCCCGGAGAGTCTGACTCCCCGCGCCCCGGACTGGACCACCGTCAAGAGGGATCGACGCCACTGGATGGACCCGAACTCTCACGCCCTGCCGCGATACCCCATGGACCACATGAACCTCAAACAGTTTCACCTCGACCCCCAGAACGCCTCTGCTGCGGCGGACTATACGCGGACCCGGCAGCTGACCCTCGGGGATCTGCTGCTCGAAAACCGGATCATCTTCGTGGACGGAGCGATCCACGACGGCATGGCGAACATGATCGTCATGAAGATGCTCTACCTCCAGAATGAGAACCGACATCAGGACATCCACCTGTATGTCAATTCGCCGGGCGGGTCGGTGACGGCCACGCTGGCGATCTATGACACGATGCAGTTCATCGAGTGCGACGTGGCGACCTACTGCGTCGGACTCGCGGCCAGTGGCGGAGCGATCCTGGTGGCGGGGGGAGTCCACGGCAAGCGGAAGATTCTGCCGAACGCCAAGATGATGATCCACCAGCCGTACGGTCAGGTCGGCGGTCAGGTCTCCGACATCGAGATCCAAGCGAACCAGATCATCGAGACCCGCGAGCTGCTCAACCAGATTCTGTCGGAGCACACCGGACAGCCGGTGTCTCGCGTCGCCAAGGACACCGAGCGTGACCGCTACCTGAGCGCGACACAGGCCAAGGAGTACGGGCTGGTCGACGAGGTCGTGCCGATCAAGCGCGACAAGAAGAAGCCCAAGCCGGTGGAAGCGAAGTAGTCAGTTTTCAGTCGTCAGTTATCAGTTGTCAGCCAGAGTGTTCTGGCCATCAGCCACCCGCCATCAGCCAAAAGCCCCTCCCCAATGTCCACACTGATTCCCTACGTCATCGAAAAGTCCGGCCGCGAAGAGCGGGCCATGGATATCTACAGCCGCCTGCTCAAGGACCGCATCGTGTTCCTCGGGACACAGGTGACGGATGTCCTGGCCAACTCGCTGGTCGCCCAATTCCTGTTCCTGCAGTTCGATGATCCCAAGGCGGACATCCACCTGTACATCAACTCGCCCGGCGGGTCGGTCACCGCGGGTATGGCCATCTACGACACGATGCAGTACCTCAGCTGCGACGTGGCGACGTACTGCCTGGGTCAGGCGAGCAGCATGGGGGCGTTGCTCCTGACCGCCGGGACCAAGGGGAAGCGGAACTCGCTGCCCAACAGCCGGATCATGATTCACCAGCCGCTGGCCGGGATGGAGGGGACCGCGACGGAACTCGAAATTCATGCCAAAGAGCTGTTGCGGATGAAGCGGAAGCTCAATGAGATTCTGCTGAAGCACACCGGCAAGACCTATGACGAGATCGAGCGCGACACCGATCGCGACAACTTCATGTCCGCCGACGAGGCCCAGAAGTATGGACTGATCGACCATGTGCTGGAGAAGATTCCGAACCCACCGACGGTGGGACGGAAGGACGAGTAAGAGGGTTGATGGTTGATCGACAGAGGCAACTCTCTGATCGATAAACCATAAACCATAAACCATCCCCTCCATCCCCTCCGTTTCACGTGAAACGGGGCAAACTGGGAAGACATCACCAATCGCAACCTCTAACCTCTAACCTCGGAGTGACCAATCGTATGACCGTGGACACCGCCAAAGCGACGGGGCGTCGAACTCTTCGATTCAATTCGCTGGCAGAGGCCATCGACGACGCCGAATCGCTGGTGGCCAACCCCTGCCGGACAGTCGGGAACTGGACACCGGGGCAGATCCTCGATCACCTCGCTAAGACAGTGCGAATCATGTTCGACGGGCCACACATCCCGGCCCCGTGGTTTGTGCGAACAATCATCGCTCCGTTCTTGAAGAAGAACTTCATCTCGGGATCGATCTCGCCTGGCTTCCAGTTCACTCCCCAGATGGCGGCATTTCGACCAGACGACAACGCCGATGCAAAGGCCGCTCTCGAAGAGTTTCGCAAACAGTTTTCTCGTCTGGAGCGAGAAGCCCCCACAGCCCCCAACCCCTTCCTCGGAAAACTGACGCACGAGGAGTGGATCGGATCCATGCTTCGCCACTGCGAACTGCACCTCAGCTTTCTGGTTCCGAATGTTGGTTGACTCAGTGTTCAGTGTCCGAGAAAATCGTTTCACGTGAAACGGGGCAAGCTGGTGAACCGCGACCAGTCATGCCTGCCACTCGTCTCCCAATGATTCGCGCGGATTCGCCGGGCAGGACGCCCACTCGGCAGACAGGAATGTCTGCCCCACACTGAGGTCATGGATGACCACTCGATTCCCTCTCAACCGACC
>JAYSUV010000274.1:0-14310 GCA_043718945.1 Planctomycetota bacterium | reverse complement strand
TTGCTCGGCGGCTTCGAGAACATCGGAAAATACGGTCTTCTGGCTCATGACAATCTCCTGGCTGGCGTCCTAGATTTCAGCTTACCTGTCGTTCCAGTCGGTGACAAGTTGTCTTGGACGGCTAGCAGTCCCCTCAACTGGCATCGGGCTTCTCAATCACTATGACCAACCAGCCACGGGCAAACATCGATTCCGCCGCGCCGCCGAAGCATCTGACGGAAACGATGTTCCATCCGCGTGCGAGTTCATCGGCAAGGTGTTCCTCTACAATCCCGTGCTTGTCCTGCACGGCCATGCCCAGCCACTTGCCAGCGCCGTAGACCGCACTGTCGAGATAGATCGTCACGAGCTTCTGCATGGAACCCCTTTCCGGAGTTGTCGCGAATCGAATAATCCCTAAGGTTGCAACTCTTGGGTTTTCGCCCTGGCCCATCAATGCGCTGGCGGCGGGCTATTCTGATACGCCCGCGCCCGGAACAGGAAGTCGATGATGTTCCCTTCGTGCGGCTGCATCCAATGGAGTTGGTTCGTGCGGATGGCCCCGATGTTGAGGCGGTCGATGTGTGTGGCGTCGACGAGTTGGCTGGCCCACTTTTCGTTCTTGGTGATGGCGGTACAGACGAGGGTCTGGCCGATGCGTTTGAGCATCTCATCCTGCGGACATTCGACGACCGAGGCACAGGGGAACATGTACTCCGGGTTGGCCAGGAACGCGTCGAGGTTGGTCACGTGGAAGATCGTCGGGCGCAGGTAATCGCACCGCTCATGCTTCACGAGGCGTGACCCATCGCGGTACTTCGCCGTCACATCGGTACAGCCCGGCTCGCGGAGTTTTTCCTCGATCTGGCCATCGACGCCGCCCGCGACACCGGCTGTGGTGAAGGCTGCGAGACCGGCCTTCGGATCGGTCATCGGGAGCGGGGCGATCGGGCCGAGCTTCTTGGCGAGGGCCTCCGCGATCTCTGCGGTATGGCGACTGGCCCAGACACCCGAGGCATTGATGCACGACCGCCCGCCGTTGAGGTAGATACTATCCGCCATCAGATCGATGTACTGCTCCCAGTCATCCACGCAGTCATCACCCAGGATGATCTTGCTAAACCCGGGGCCGTGAGCCTGCACCTTGGGGTCGCCCTTGTACTTGTCGACGGTCGCCTGGCCGCCGAAGATCATCGAACGATTGCAGGTCTCCATCACAGCTGGGCCGCAGTCGTGGCCACCGGGGTACAAGCAGAACGCCTCGCGCGGGACACCGGCCTGGGCGAAGGCTTCATAGACGCGATACGGTGTCCACGGCTCGCTCGAACCGGGCTTCAGCACCAGCCCGATTTGCAGCGGAATCACCGGCATCCACAGCGTATGCACCCCCGGCGAGTTCGATGGCAGGACCATGCCGAGCGTTGGGCTTTGGCACTGATAGCTGAGCATCACGCCCCGCGACTCCATGCCGTACCCGCGAGAGAGGATGTCGAACGGCAGCCCCCGCGTGAGGGCTTCGAGTACCTCCCGCATATGCGTCAGCACGTACGAGTTCTTCCGCATGTTCGCGGCACACATCGCCTCGGGCAGACCGGTCGTGGCCGACTGGATGCGGCAGAACTCCTCGGGAGTCTGTGTTCCGTTGCCCAGCGGCAAGGTCGCGTGCAGATAAAGTTCCGCCGCCTTCGCACACATGTCGCACAGCTGGTCGATGGTGAACTGCCGCAGCAGTTCACGGGCCTTCCCCTGCTTCCGCCCATCGAGCTTGATCTGCCCGGCCGTCGCTTGATGCAACTGGCCCAGAACCTCACCCGTTTCGAAGTGGACGACCGGTTGCTTGTCGATCGACTCGTAAGGTTTACCCCAGCGGATGACAGGGATTTCCAACATGGCAGGCTCTCAGTGGCGGGACGGGGAACGAGGAACTTTGGATTGTAGTCAGCCCCGTGTTCATTGCCACTGCGGAACACGAGCCGCCCGCTGCCAGCCGTCAAGCTTGCTTGATGTGCCATACTTGGAGCGACACAACGTCCTCACGCCACCGTTACCTACTGGCTGAATATAGTTCAGATCTCAACGCGGAAAGGATATTGTTTTCTTGTTGAAGGGGAACCCCGTCCAAATGGAGTACCAGATCATTGAATGATCCCATTCCTCCAAAAAGTTGCCTTAGCTGGGACTTCGCAAAGATTGGATCCGATGGGAGTTTGTCCAGAATTTGCTGTAATGCGATGCTCCATTGCTCCTCGCCATGTGAGTCAAGCAATGTTGCCAAATCATCTACGATCTCTGGGATGTGGCGTTGCATGGGTAACATCACGTCTTGGTGGTAGCCAGGATCGACAGCATCGATTCTTCTGAAAGAGCAACTGAAGTGGTGGTACGGTCACTGTACCGTCACTTCACAGGGCGGGCGAACGCTCCCTCAATCCGCACCTCGCAGAACGTCAGGGCTGCCAGTCCGTTCTTTCCATACAGCAGGTGGTCGGGGTTCCAGGCGGCGCTGTCGAGGTAGGTGATTTTCGAGACCTGGGACGGGCTGGTCAGCTTCAGAGTGAGGCGGTTCCCGCTGGCAGCCCCCGAGGCGACTTGCTTCGCTTCCCCGTCGAGGTAGAACTGGTTGGTCAAGGTGTCCGACCAGACGACTGGTTGGTCGAACTCCAGCACGAGTTCGTCGCGCTGGTCGCTGGTGCAGTACGCGCGCTTCAGGTTCGGCGGCGTGATGGCCCCTGCGACTGGCTGGTGATAGATGTCGGTCGCGATCAGCGGGTGGATCATCCTTGCGAACTCGGCGTACCCCTCCTTCGGGAAGTGGCACCCGCCCGGTGGCTTGATCCCCAGCGTCGACATCACACTCAGGTTCGAATAGAGCCTCGGGAGTGTGCGCTGTACTTCGCGCAGGTGGTTGTCCGAACCATTGACTCCCATCGAACACGCCTTGGGCCAGATTTGGAAGACGTAGTAGTGCTGGATGTTCGGGTAGTCGGTCTTCCACCCCGCCGACATGTCGACGAAGAACTGGCGGTAGGTCTCATAGCCGTACCCGCCGGTCGGGCCGTCAGCTCCCTGGTCGTTCTCGCCTTGATGCCAGAGGACGCCGCGAACGCCGTGGGTGAGCTTGGCTTCACGCACGCGCCACAGCAGTCGACCATAGATGGTGGAGACATCGGTCGGGTCGGCTTCGCGGCGTTGATGCTGGTCGATGCGTGACCCGCCGACGGCTCCGTTGATGATGCAGATCGGTATTTTCTGACTCTCGACTAGTCTCCTGCCGAGTTCCATACCCCAGTAACCGATCTCGCGTTTGCCCGCATCGCGGCTGCGGGCGATGGCGTTGCCCCAGAGTTTCTGTCGCGAGTTATTGGGGTCACCCGCTGTGCTGCCGAAGGTGCGAATCCAGTCGCTGGTGTAGGTCGGGTCTTCGGGGCCGAGGTCGGTAGCGACCGCGTTCGACTGGCCATCAATGAGGTACACATCGCCGCACACGATGTTCGCGGCAGTGTGGAGTACGGTCTCCTTGTCACCGGTCTGGGTGCCGAACTCGGTGCGGTACTTGATGAGGCCGGGCTTGAGTTTCACGACCAGTGAGTAGGTCTTCTCAGCGGTCAGCTTTCCGACCTCGGTGGCGAACGGTTTGTCGTCAGCGAAGACCCGCACGAAGACGGAGTCCGCAGCTTCGGTGAGGGTGCCGGTATAGGCCAGCATGCCATGCTCTGTGTCGCGAGCGATGAACTGGTTGTCCTGCGGTTGCTCGTTCGCGGTTAGAGGCTGAGGTACCCACGGCTCCTGGCTCGCGGGCGGCTCGGTCACAGCGATCGTCACCGACTGAGTGGTCTTTGCCCCGCCGTTGTCGACCGCCACCGAGACCTGCATCGGACCGCTTCCCTGCGCCCGCTTCAGGATTAACTTGCCCGGCTCGATCTGCTGGATGATCGCCACGTTGTCGACGGCCCAGGAGTAGTTCAACTGGCCCGCCCCGGCAGACTGCATCTCCTTCAGATTGGCGATCTGCGGCACGACCTCAATCGTCTCGCGCCCATTCCAAGTGGTCGGGGCCGAGAGCGTGAAGACCGGCTCCGGAATCGCCTCTGCGACCGATATCGGGATCTCGATGGTCTTCACTTCGTCAGGGTAGACAGCTTTGAATGTCAACGTGGGATAGGCTTCCAGCCTGTCATTTTTTTCTTCCTCAACGCGAGGGGTGCCGACAGGCTGGAAGCCTATCCCACGAGGGATTCGTCCCGCCTCGAACTGATACGAGAACCGGTCAGTGGCCACCACCGATTCCTGCCCACCCCGCTTGAGAAGCCAATACACCTTCTGCGCCCCACCAGCCTTGGCGGTCACCGTGGCGGACTGCCCCTCATTCAACGTGAGCCGCTCACTCGACACGGCGAACTCACTCCCCGGCTGGACCACCGGCCCGACCAGCGTTTGCCCCGGCTTCTGGTTCTCGTATTGCAGCTTGATCCACTCGGGCGACCGTGCGACCTTTGAGATGCGGACCTCATCGATGTCGCCCACGAAGTCGTAATTGTGATACCACCCACCCAGCCACAGCCTCGCGGGGGTCTTGATGTTCAGCAGCGGCTTCGCAGCCCCGTCCAGCTTCCCGTTGATGTAGATGCGACCGTCCTCGCGGTCATAGGTGTGGACGACGTGCATCCACTCACCGAGCTTGAGCGCTCCGTCGCCGTTCACGTCCGAGAAGTCACTGTCGATGTGCAGGTGCGGGGGGCTGCGGAATTGCATGCGGACCTTGCTGCCGCGACCGCCGCCCTCGTTGCCCCAGCCGATGATCGTGGCGTTCGGCTGCTCGATGCGGAACCACGCTTCGGTGCTATGCGAACTGTCGGCGGAGGGATAGTCCGGAATCATGTCGCCGCAGAAGACCCCCTTCTGTCCGGGGAAGTGCCGGGCCACCCCGATCATGCCCGCCGTGGCCGTGGTCCCTTTGTCCTCGCTGGGGAGCGTGCCGACCTCGTCCTGCACCGTCTCGTGCATGTGCCAGACGCTGACGTAGCCGTTGGCGTCGTTGAACACGGCTTTGCCGCTCGACTCACTGGCCGCATCGGCCTTCCCCCAGTGCAGGCGGATTTCCTGCCGGGCGTTGCCGGTGATCTTCGGCACGCGGACCCAAACGCTGGCCACTCCCTGGGCGGTGTCCCACTCCTCGATCTGATAGGGAAGCGGCTCACCCGTACTGGAAGAGAACCGCAGATCCGCTCCGCCGGGCCTTGTCTGACTGAAGTCAAAGAAGTCCCGGTGCAGTCGCACGAGTAACGGAAACCCTTCGAGCACCGTCGCGTCCGGCAGGTCCGCCCCTTCCGGTGTCGTCAGCACGAATACCGCGCCGGTGTGCTTCCAGTCCCGATAGCTAGCCAATATGGAGCGATCTTCACCGGCAATCGTTCCCGTGACCACCAGTGGCAGGAGGACAGCTCCCAGCAGACTCCAGAATTGATTCTTCCAGCCAACGTGGTTGTTCAGGTTCAAGGGATCGTTCCGATGAGTCAGTCAGTGAGTGGAATGATTTAGGGAGGAATGCCAACTGCTGTTCGCCCTCCGTCGATGCGAACTCAGATTAACTCGTGATGACACAAACGCAACGATTCTCGGGTTTCGATTCCACCTCCCATGAAACTTTCATTTTTGCCGTAGAGTCCGCCTCGATTCTCCCCGGCGGTGTCTCGCTGTAAACTCGTTACGCGGAATGTCGCCTTCTCTGTCGACGCGTTTCTCGAATGAAAGACACCACATGAGCCAGAAGTTCAATGTCGCAATGGTCGGCCTCGGTTTCGGAGCGGAGTTCCTCCCCATTTACAAGGCCCACCCGCTGGCCAATGTGCAGGCTCTCTGCCAGCGGAACGAAGACAAGCTCCACAAGGTCGGCGACCAGTTCGGAGTTGCCAGCCGCTACACCAAGTACGAAGATGTCCTCGCAGATCCGAAGGTCGACTTCGTCCACATCAACTCGCCGATTCCCGACCATGCGTGGATGAGCATGGAAGCCCTGAAGGTCGGCAAGCACGTCATGTGTACCGTGCCGATGGCGACCAACGTGGCCGACTGCGAGAAGATTTGCGATCTCGTCGCCAGCACCGGCAAGAAGTACATGATGGCCGAAACGGTCGTCTACTCTCGCGAGTTTCTCTTCATCAAAGAGATGTATGAAAAGGGCGAACTCGGCCAGATTCAACACCTCGCAGCTTCCCACCCGCAGGACATGGACGGCTGGCCCGACTACTGGGAACGCATGATCCCCATGCACTACGCCACCCACGTTGTCAGCCCCGTGTTGGGCCTAATGAACAAGCGGGCCGAGTACGTCAGCTGCTTCGGCTCGGGGACGGTTCGCGAGGACATCCAGAAGAAGTCGGGGAACAAGTTCGCGGTGGAGAGCTGCCATATCAAGCTGAAGGACAGCGACCTGACCGCGCATGTGTGGCGGTGCCTGTACGATGTGGCCCGGCAGTACCGCGAGAGCTTCGACGTGTACGGCACGAAGAAGAGCTTCGAGTGGACGCTGGTCGAACACGAGCCGCACGTCATGCACACTGCGAAGCGGCCCGAGCCGGAGATCGCCGAGAAGATCACCGTGCCCGATTACGCCCACCTGCTCCCCGAGCCGATCCGCAAGTTCACGAAACCGAGCGAGATCCACGACGCCGACCACCTCAGCTTCCTGCAAGGCGGCGGCCACGGCGGCTCGCACCCGCACCTCGTCAACGAGATGCTGAACTCCCTGGCCCAAAACCGCGACCCGTGGCCGAACGCGACGTTGTCAGCCAACTGGACCTGCGTCGGCATCCTGGCCCACGAGTCGGCCCTGAAGGGCGGGCAGATTGTGCATCTGCCGGAGTTCACGCTGAAGTAATCTTCCCCACTGAGCCGGAAGCGTCAGCGCCCGGAGAAGTCCGAGCGTTGACGATCCGAAAACCAATGTGGCAATCGTAATGCCTGAACGCTCTGACATCGCCTGCCCTACCCGAACTGACCTACCTGAACTGCTGCGGCAAATCAGTTGTTTGCACCTCGGGATAGCAACATTCTAGCCATCTCAGCGGAGTGGACAGTTGAGTTGAACAAGGCTTCAAATTAGAATTCACACATGATTACCCGACTCTACGCAAACAACTTCCGCTGTCTAGTCGCCTTCGAGGCCGTGTTTGACTCGTTTGGCGTGTTATGTGGCCCAAACGGAGCAGGCAAAAGCTCTGTTTTTGATGCCATCAGCTTGATCCGAACCCTCGGCACCGGTGAAGGCATTCTTGGCGGCACAAGCGACAATGATATCCCGAATCTTGAACTCACGTATTGGTTAGATAGCAAGGTTCAGGAATTCGAGTTGAGCCTGAGCGTCGCTGGGCACGCATTTCAGTACGTCATTCATATCGAACAGAAGGCTGATTTTGAAAAGCCACGAATCATCTTTGAGAAAGCAATTTGCGACGATCAGGATCTTTATGTGCGCGACTTGGACGGAGTACGAATCCTACGGCACGACGGGAATGAGACCGGCTTCCCGTTGGATTGGAGGCAAGCAGCCTTGGCAGCCGTTCAGCCTCGGGGAAGGATTCAAAATCTAGCGTTGTTGCAGGAGGAAATCAGCAAGTTGTTGATCGTGCGGCCCAATCCGCGGAACATTGAACGGGAGAGCCGTGCTGAGTCTGTCTACCCGAATGCGTCGCTCAGTAATTTGAATTCTTGGTATCGAGCATTGTCCCAGGAGCAAGAGTGGACTGACGCGTTGCGGGTCTCTCTGCAGGGCGTCTGGCCTGACTTTCGATCTTTCAAATTGGTCGATGTCGGGCTGAACGCAAAATCGCTTCAACTGCGTTTCGACTCGGGACAGGGTGGCCGACCAACGTTGATGTTTATGGAGCAGTTGTCAGACGGGGAGCGGGGATTGGTTGGTTTGTACATGGTGAGGGCAGCGATGGAGACAGGCGCGGCGCGGACGGTTTTTCTGGACGAGCCAGACAACTTTGTCGGTCTACCCGAACTGCAGCCTTGGGTGCTGTCGATGCGGGAACTGCTTGATGAGGAGCACCAGCTCATCCTGATCTCACACCATCCGGAGATCCTTTCTAACTCTGGCGAGGAGAATGGGCGCTACCTGTGGCGTGATAACCATACGTCGCCTACTCGGATCGGGCCACTTAAGGTGCCCGAAGGCATGACTGTGGGTGAGGCGATCGCAAGGGGGTGGGTTCGTGGCCAATAGAACACAGATCGTCTGCCTTTGCGAGGGCGAGAAAGGCAAGAGCATTGATGAGGTGTTCATCAACAAGTTGATCAAACGCTTAGACCCAAGTTGGCTGCGGCCCTCGAGCGGCAGCAATGCGATCCGCATCGTCCCATGTGGTGGGAGGAAGGCACTGATCGATAAGATGCCAGTCGAGTTGCAAAGTTGTCTCACCGCCGGTGCCGACACCACGCTGATGGTGTGGGGCGACTGTGACGACAACTGTGCCGATGGCGATGCGCTCAAAACCGCATTCCATAAGGAGGCGGAGCGACAGGGAGTCACGAAAGAGCACTTCGACCGCGTGGTGTTTGTCTTTGCCAAAGACCGACTGGAGAACTGGATCGAATTTCTGGAGACGGGAAAGACGGACGAATCTACTGAGGGATCTCGCGTGAAGCATGGTCGTAACGCAGCCGATGCAGCGAAGAAATTGGCGGACCTTTGCAAAGCAGGGAAACCAGTGAATGACATGCCTCCTTCGCTCCAATGGTCGTGCAAGAATTGGCGAGCACTTTCAGATCGAATGAAACCCCGCTGAACATGGGCCGGATCTTTAGGTGCCGGTTACAGGGCTGGTGCATGCGGCCCGAAGTGCCGGAATTGACGTTATGGAGGTGTCTGACTGATGACGACTTACTAGGAAACCCAAGAGTCACTGGGCACTCTACTGGAGCATGCCGCTCAAGAGGGTTCGGTTCGCGGGGTGGCCCAGACATCGCTTTGGATGTCTGGGTGACAAAGGAACAAGAGGTATTGAAAGACGAGCGTCTGACCCGTAGCCTCTTGTTGTTGCACAACTCAGACGCTCAAAGCAGCGTCTGGGCCACCCCGCCAATTCGCGCCACGGGAGAACTTCCGCAAGTCCAAGGCAGCCAAGAGATTGACACTTGCCAGTTTTCGGGTATTCTCAACGTATTCCATTCAGAGAATCACAAGGTTCGGCGCGATCATAGGCCATATGAACATGCAATGCCCAAACTGTAAGTCTCAGGAGATCGTGGAAGGAGAACTTCGTGGCGACCAACCCACCGAGGCGGGGAGTCCTGCATTTTACGTAAAGACTACGAGAAGCAAGTTCTTCTGGTCGACTGAGCCATGTGTATATCCAGATAAGAGTGCGACCATTTGCCTGAGTTGTGGATTACTCTGGACCCAAGTGAATTGCGAGAAGGCGAAAAAGTTGCACCAAAAACACGGTTCAGTGGCCGCTGGCCCTGGTCACTGAACCGAACGCGGGCGGGCCGCGTTAGCTTCCAATTCCGACGCCACTGGCCGCCCGCGTCGGTCAGTTCTGGAGTTAGGCCGCTATGACTACTTGTCTAAAATGCAAAAGCACCCGCCTCAAAGCGGGTAAGATCACGGCCGGAGCTCCAGTTATCTTCCAACCAGACAATTTGCGCTGGCCGCATTTTTCTTCGTGGGGGGGGACGTTTGTCGGTGAAGAGGCCTTTGCATGCTTGGATTGTGGCTTAGTCTGGAGTTCGACATCGCCTGTGGAGCTTTCTGAATTTGTTCGTAAACATTGTGTTCAGATATCCGACACATCAGCGACCTAACCATGCGCTGCAGCGAACTCGGCCATCGCGTCCAGGTTGCAATCGTTGCGTCCCGTGGGCCGGGTCGCTGAGCTTGGGGCGTTAGGCAATATGAGCACTCGCATGAAAATCTCCACTCCCGACTGGCTAGCGGCGACCATTGTCGCCACCCAGGTCGCCCTGATTCTGCTCCCCCTATGGCTTCCGCACGTCCCGCTGTTTGTCCAAGTGCCGGTTGCTATTCTCGTCATTTTTGGAGGTCTCTTTTCTGCGGCCTCCGCCTTACGCAACCGCTGGCGATTGTCGAAGACAACGGGGCAGTTTCTCGGTTATTATCTCGCCCTTGTTGCCGTTGCCGTCGCCATCATTGTTGCGATCCTTCTGCTGGTCTATGTCATCGGGAGCCGCCGATGACGCGAGTTTTGAAATCATAGTTTTTTGGCGGCGGCCCCGTTACCGCGGGGTGGCCCAGACACTGCTTTGAGTGTCTGGGTTGTGGAACAACAAGAGGGTACGGGGACATACCCACAGCAAGGTAGGTCAGGCTTCGCCTGAGCGCTCAGGCGAAGCCTGACTTGCCCCTCAACCCCTCTCGCGATGGTCCTTGCACTTCCATTCTGCATCACATCCTGACAAGCTGGGCGGATGTCCTGCGTGGCGAGGTGAGGCCGAGCTGCGAGTATCTGCGTGACCCAGCTGGAGCTTGGTCACGAGAGTTAAAGAGTGCCGACGACGGGTTCAGCTTCCACTGAGGCCAGCCGGTCGAAACTGCTGCCTCGGCGAAGACGTGGGCAGGGCTCGAGACGATGATGGCGAGATTTCACGCCACGACCGATACGGGAGTCCATCACTATGTCGTCTGCCCCGTTGTCGGACACAGCCAAGAAAAACATTGAGGCCATCGCCCAGGTGGAGCAGCAGCTCCTTGGACGCCGCTCTCGGGTTGAAAAGATCGCCGATTGGGTTGCCAGATTTTTCGGGAGCTTGTGGTTCATCGCGGCCCACGCTGTTTTCTTCGTAGCTTGGATCGCCATGAACGTATCGGGGCTGCCCGGCGTCGTGGCGTTCGATCCTTACCCGTTTCCATTCCTCGGCTTCATCGTCGGGATCGAGTTCATCTTCCTCACCACGTTCGTGTTGATGAACCAGAACCTCCAATCGAAGCGGCAGGAGCAGTGGGGCCACCTCACCCTGCAAGTCGCCCTACTGACCGAGCAGGAGGTAACGAAGAGCATGCAGATGCTCCACATGATCTGCCAGAAATTGGGGCTGGAGAAGGCGGGGGCGGATCAGGAGTCGAAGGACCTGGCACAGACGACCCCAGTGACGGCTTTGGTCGAGGAGATCGAGAAAGCCCGTGAGGTCGGGGAGGCACTGGTCGAGGAAGTCGGTAAGGTGCTGGAAGCCGGGCAAGAGTTGGTGGGAGAGATGGAAAAAACGAGGGAGGCCGGGGCCGAACTCGTGGACGAGATGCACAAGACGCAATTGGCCGGGGAAGAGTTGATTGAGCAGTTGGAGAAGGGGCGGGAGGTTGCCCAGGACGGCCCGTGAGCCATGTCATACCTACGCGGCGGGGTGGCGGGGTCAGAGGAGGCTTTGCGGATGGCCCCGACTCGGGTAGGCGCGAAGCGTGGCTTCGGATTCGAACTCATTGGCAAGAGAACCGATGGGTCAGCAAGGTCGGTCAGGCTTTGCCTGAGCGATCAGGCGAAGCTTGACCTACCCCTCTTTGACTTGCCAGTGCGATTCGCAGCCAAACGTCCACCAAACACTGGCGGCCCAAAGCAACCGCCAGTGGCACTCGAGGTTCCTCGCCCTGAAGGGTCTTGACTCGAAAACCCCAGGATGTGCAGCCTGACTGTCGAGTCGGGCCCCGTGGGAGCCGAGGATTGAGAACCTGCGTACCATGGCGACCACACTCCTTCGAAAGTCTCGGGGAACTCGCTCCTCCGTTCACGGTGCGAGAACGACGTTGCGTCGCTTTAACACCAGGAAATATCCCTCCGTCGTATCGGGCAGCAGTTCCCATTTGTTGGGTTCTTGTAGTAGTTCAGGCACGCCCTCTGGGCCTTGAATCCAGCTGTAGGGGTGGCGGGTATCGATCACGATGAAGTCGGTATCGGGCGGGGCACCGGGTCGATTGCCGTTCACTTTACGTGGGTATTGGCTGTAGTCGTATGAGCGCTCAAAATGCGTGTAGCGCGGGTGGACGAAGTCGGTAGAAGCGACCCGTGCCGTGAGGGGGATGAGGTCGGCGATCTTGGCGAATTGAGCAGGTCTCTCATCGGGGAGGTAGCGGTTTCGCCAATACTCGGGCTGGCCAGGGTCCCAGAACTTCACACTCAGCGGGCTGTGGCTGAAGACCAGCCCGGTCCAGACTCCGCAGGTCAGGGAGAACGCGAGGACCGCTCCGCCCGTGGGTCGCCAAGCGAGGCAACGCCCTGAAGGGGTTTCACGAGGCGTTTTCCACACTCTTTCTCCCTCTCCCCCACATTCGACATGGCTTTCGGAGGGGGCTCCACTGTGGGGGAGAGGGCCGGGGTGAGGGGGCATGAGCTGAGCGTGTGGCCCCCTCACCCCAACCCTCTCCCCCGCAATACACTCCAGACGAAAGCCACGTCGATCGCGGGGGAGAGGGGGCCGGAATCGAGCTGCCAGACTTGTGACTCCGGTTGTCAGGAAAGCCATCACGGCGTGGCTCGACAGGGTGGCACGACCGGACGCTTGGTGAAGGGCGTGGTCCTCGCCCGCTACGCTCTTCGATGACTCCCCGCGCGCCACTCGCCCCAATCCCGCTGCTGCTGCCCACAGCAGCAGCGGCAAGACCGGGGCATGAAAATGGTGAAACGGCCCCGGCGGATTGCGAGCCAACTCATTCAGACACAAGAGCACTAGTAACGGAGCCGCCGTCAGCAACCGACTCGGCGACAGCAGCGGCAATAGCCCCAGCGGCACCAAGAGACAGAGCCCCCACGAAAAGCTGGAAGCGGTGACCAGCGCCCCCCAGACTTTTCCCGGCTGAGTCAGCATCGTCCATACGATCTCGCCCGGCGTGTTGCCGAACTTGGCGAAGTAGCTCGCATAGTGGATCGTCACCCCGTCTCGGAAGTACGGCAGCAACACCTTCATCACCAGCAGCAGATACGCCGCCGAGCCGATGAGCAGCCCCAGCCCGAGCCACGTCTGCGAGCGGTCCTTCTTTCGCCAACCGTCCCACGCGATCCAGAGTCCCAGCGGACCGAACACCAGCGAGAAGTCCTCCTGTGCGGAGAGGCCGATCAAGACCCAGGCCAGCATCCAACGGAATCGCTTGGCCTCAAACGCATCGATCGCCGCCAGCACTGCCGCCACGCCAAACGCCGTCGGACGAAACGTCTTGACATCGATCGAGATATCCAGGTAGTGCAACGGAAACGCCAGAAGAGCCAGGATCGCCACGCCCGCCGCCAGTCGCGGCTGACCCGTGTGCCGCTTCGCAATCGAATAGAGCGGGAACACCACAGCGGCGATCCCGAGCGACTGGCACAACTCCAGCAACAGGTGTGACGGCCAGATCCAATGCAGTGGCAGCAGCGCGAGGTGGATCACCTGGATGTGCTCGCCGAGGAAGAGCCCCTGGTCGAGGTAGCTGCGAAAGCCCTTCCCGTGGGTGAGGTTCCACAAGTGTTCTTCGTACATGGCGGAGTCCCCATGCGGGATGCGCAGGTTGAACCACAGCCCCCAATTCATGGCGACGAAGACGAGGGAGTAGGCCGCGAAGGCTCCCCACACGAGTCGGCGGGCGAAGCGGTCGTCGGCGTCGGCTGAGGTCACGAGCAGCGGTGAGGCCGGTCGACGAGTGAGCGGCCACCACTCCATCGCGACGAGGCCGAAGACGATCGCCCAATAGAACTCGCTGGCGACCAACAAGGCCATCTCTAACCATTCCGCCCCCAGCAGGTACGCAATGACTGGCCCTTGGGACCAGAGTAACAGCAGGCACAACCAGCGTCCGCCGCGCACTGCCCAAGAGGTGGCGACTTCACCCCAGCTTCGCCCGGAGAGCCTGCTGGCCAGCCACGCTCCGGCGGCCCACACGATCCCTCCACACAAAGCTGTGGCGATCACGACGAACTCCGGGCTGTCGAGCAGCACTCGAAAGGTGGCACCGTCCTCGTCGGCTTCCAGTTGGCCTCCCAGCCCGAGGACCAGCGATTGCCAAGTTGATTGGCTCAGGTAAGCGGACGCAAAGACCCACTCACACAAGACGGTGAGAACAGCGACCCCGAGCGAGAACAACCCGCCGCCGAGGCCGAGCAGGGCCAGTGGCCAGTGGGAGGGAGAGGTACGGGATTCGGTGTGTCGGGACATAGGCGATGTTTCTCGATCCGACAGACATCCGCGTCTGAACGTGGGATAGGCTTCCAGCCTGTCGTTACATACCCAAGACGACCGGCTGGAAGCCTATCCCACGGCTACGTGAAAAGCCCGCGTTGGTCGGGTTCGGGTTTGCGACGCTTGGCCTTGGGGGGGGCTGTGGAAGACTCGGCCCCGCCGGTTGTGGCC
>JAYSUV010000273.1:0-14319 GCA_043718945.1 Planctomycetota bacterium | reverse complement strand
GGCGAAAGGCCCACGCTGGCCACTCCCTGTCCCGCCAGGGACACCCGACAATAGCCCACCGCTTCAGCGGTGGGTCCACGAGTCGTTCGCCTTCCAACAGCCCCGGTAGGGGCGACAGAAACTCGCCCTGTATTCTTTGTTTCCGCTGCACGCGGCCACGACTTTCGCAGGCTTCTGCCGTCCCTGGCGGGACTCGACGGGTCAGTCGGGATCGCTCTCCCACCGTTGAAACGGTGGGCTACTGTCGGGTGTCCCTAGCGGGACAAAGACGGGAGTTTCCTCTGGGAACACGGGTCGGGGCAGCTGTGCCTCGGCAAGGTGGAAGAGCTGCTCGAAGCCGTGGGTTACTGGGTAGAATGGCGACTACGCTCCTTCCGAAGTCTTCCGAGGCTTCGGAAGTCTGTTGGACTTCGCCCACCTTCTGGCGAAGGTAGCTACTGATAATTCCTCAGCCCCACGAGAGCGTAACCGCCCCCTTCGGCAGGTTCTCCAGGCACGCGACCAGGTCGCTCCCGTCCCACCAACACGTTCCCGGCACGAGGTCGAGCGCCCGCTCCACTCGCTTGAGCGGGGCCGACTCTTCGGTGCTGAGCTGGACTTTCGGCTGTGGCCTGCTGGCGATCTCCTTGACTCGCAAGGTAAAACGCGGGCAGGCGTACGGGGCCTGGAGCTTCACCGAGTTCTCACCGCGCGTGATCGCCGTCAATTCCTTCGCGGCCCAGTAGCGGGCGATCTCGCTGTTCTTCATCCACAGCAGATTGTCGTAATTCGCGTTCAGCCGGGCCACGACCTCTTTGAAGATGTTGAACCCGACCTCTTCGCCGTTGTAGTACAGACCCGGCCAGTGGCAGACCAGGATCGTCGGCTCGCCCCGTTTGATCACCTCGGGGAGCCGACCGTCCTTGCCATCCATCGAAATGAACTGACCCGTCTGTCCCGGCTCCAGCCCGTCCCAGCCGCCGAACCAATCGCCCGTACAGCCGATGATCGACACCACACAACTCGGGTTCTCCGTGTGGAGTCCATACGCATACTCCACGCGCGGGGCCACGCTCGTGTCATCGGTGAACAGGTGCCGAAAGTAGTGCGGGATCTCGGCCCCATGAACATCGCGGACCGCCTGGAACGTCGCTTGCGACAGCTCCGGCAGCACGCGATTCCCGAACCCGCCGGGGGTCGTGATCCCCTCGCACGGCAGCCCGACGTTCTTGAGAATCTTCAGCGCGTACGCCATGTACTCCGCGATCTCGTCCACGCTTCGACCATCGGCCCAGCGGAAGTTCTCCATGAACTTCGGCGTCCGCTCGGGGTGCGGATGACCGGTCTTGGGATCGATGATCCAGGTGTGCGTCACCATCTCCGGATGAATGTCCCAATCGGGCAGGATGATGTCCCGCACCAGTTGCAGACTCGCCTCCTGCTCCGCCCGCGTCCACCCCGGCAACTCGCGATCAATCCGCCCGACGCACGCCGGGTAGGGCACGATGCTGTACTTCCCCTTGATGCCGCGCTCGTGACACCATTCAGAGAACTTGCGGACGAATGAGTCCGGGATCTCGCGCGGCAGCTTCTTCCAGTCCTGCTTATAGTTCTCTGGATAGACCTGCGCGAACTGCGGGATCGCGAAGTGCGCCAGGTTCACCAAGCACGTCGAGTCATCAATGATGAAGCTCAGCGGCACCCGCAGCTGGGGATTCTCAACGACCACGCGCGGGTCGCGCACCGGGCGCTCGCCGGGGATGGGGTTGCCTTCGGCGAGGAGCGAAGGAGTCCACAACGCGGAGGCTGCGGCCGCTGCGGTGGCTGCGGAGGCGCATTGGAGGAAACGTCGTCGAGAGATCGGGAGCATGGGGAAGCCGATCGAAGGCTCAGAGTGGGTCTTGTGTGACTCCTCGTTATCCTATCGTGGCTTGGTGCGAGAGGGGAGAGCGATGCACTGATTCATATTCCTGACTCACCACTGTCCGGATAACTTCCCGCAGCAGCATGATCTGCGAGGTAAATCCCACAGATATTAACATCTCGAATCTCGCACGATTTCAATTCGTGCGGCTTCTCGTCACTCCGATTTCCCCGTTTTCAGAGTGGAGAGGTTGATGCATTCCGGAAAGTTGATCTTCTCCCCGCTCATGGAGTTTTTACTGCGACACGTTTCGAGGCGTATGTGCGGCGATATGGGGGGGATCAGAGGCAGCGTGGGTTCTCGAGTCGAGAGAGATCGTGGGCCTCTTCATCGTCACTGGTCCTCCGGTCACTGTGTGACTGGCACCGGGCCGATCTTCCAGCGGAGGGGTTTCTATTTCCCCAACCACTCCATTGATCCTTTATGTTCGTTGTCATAGACGCATTCCACAATTGCGTTCGCGCCGAGCAGTAGAACGGACCCCTAGGTCCGTTTCGCCCGGACCTAGGGGTCCAGGCTACGAGGGCGCTCACCAAATTGTGGAATGCTCTAGACGCGGCGCTTCATGTCGGTCGTCGGTCCGAAGTTCTGCAGCAGTCCCACTTCGATCCGCGTCGCCTTGAGATAGTTCAGCAGCTGGGCTTCGTGCTCGTCCGCCAATTGCTTCACAGCCTTGAGTTCCAGCATCACGACCTCGTTGACGATCATATCGGCGAAGTAGGTGCCGACTGGCTGTCCGTCGTAGAAGACTTCGATCTCGTGTTGCTGGGCGACTTGCAGGCCGAGCTTTCGCAGTTCAATCGCCATTGAATTCTCATAGACCTTCTCGTTGAAGCCATATCCCAACTGGCGATGCACTTTGTAGAAGGCGTTCAGGATCAGGTCGGTAATGTCGGAATGTTTGCCTTGGAATTTGCTGTCGGACATGGCATGGATTTCTGAACAAGAGAATTTGGACACGGAACACGCGGATGACACGGACGGGATCGATTGAGAATACACAACGGACCTTCTACCTCTTCTCCGTGTCTTCCGCGTCGTCCGTGTCCCATTAATTCTGAATTGGGACACGGAAGGCACGGAGGACACGGAAGGAATGGCTGCGGAGTCTTCTCTTTGAACGTACTCGGTGCCTCGGCGGAAAACTCACCCGATGCTCGGCAGAAGTCTGACGACTTCCGCTACGGCCGGGCGTCCGATTCTTTCTGGGCGGGATACTCTTGACCATTCACATGGAGCCACACCTCGGGCCGTTGCTCGCGGAATTTGGCAATCCCGGCGGCGGTGACCTTTACGTCTTGCAAAATCAGCTTTCGCAGGGGGCTGAGCTTCGCCAGGGGGATCAGATACGAATCGTCGAAGTTCGGGTGACCTCCCAGGATGAGATAATCCAGCTTGGGGAATTCTCCCAATGCCTCTAGGCCCGATGCAGAGAGCTGATGGAGATTGAAGGACAGGGAGGTGAGATGCGCGAGTGGTTTCATCCGCACTAGATCCGCGTCCGTGGCCACCACCACATTGAGGGCGGTCACGTTCGGCAACAGCTGGAGATGGCCGATTCCCACTTCGGTCAGATGATGCGGTTTCAAGCCAAGGACGGTTGTCAGCTTCGGGAAATTCGCGAGGTGCCCCAAACCTTGATCCGTGACTGACGGACCCAGACTGAGCCATTCGAGTTGATCGAGAGCCTTGAGCCGGGCCAGTCCTTCGTCACCCACACGACACTCTCCCAGCCCGAGATACTTGAGACTGCTCAACTGGGAGACAACTGCCATCCCAGCGTTGTCGATCACCGTGAAAGTCAAATCGAGGTACGTGAGGTTCTTCATGCCGGACAACTGGGGCATTTCGGCGTCAGTGATCCCACTCTTCATGAAATCCAGATACTCCAGTGTGGTCAATTGGCCGAGGCTTTCGGGGGCTGCGTCCACACCGGACGTTTCGCGAAGGTTCAACACTTTCAGGTTCCTCAGCTTCCCAATCCTCTGAAGGTCACTTGGCTTCAGAGCTGTCTGCGGAGCAAACTCCAGACCTTGAACATGGAACGGCCCGCTGGGGAGTTGAGCCACATCGGGAACGTGAATGACTTGTCCCGCAGCCTCAATTTGAACGCGAGCCTGCGCCCCAATCGCCCATTCCGCGACCTGACGCTCAGCGGCGTAGTCGATGGTGTAGCTAGCGTGGGCATCAAACTCCTTCCAGAACTCGGCCACGGGCTTGCCGTCGATCGTTTCGAGGGTCTTGATCTCTTTCAGTCGGAGGAGTTTCGCGCGGTCGCTTCAGGATGGCCTTGTCGAGGATACCGCGACAATTCGCTGTGAGGCGGGCGGCCAGAAATAACATGCCGTGGCATGGGCGTCTCGCCCATGTGGAGTCTCTGGAAAACACGGGCGGGACGCCCGTGCCACCGGTGAGACAAGTCTGACTGTTCGCCTAAGCGACCAGCAGGAGACACGATCGGGCCTCCACTATTTCCGAGGCTTTCGGTCTCGGTTTGGAATATCCACGACTGCTTTCTGGGGCGTCTTCGTCTTGGCCGCTTCCACCGCCAGTCGTTGTTGGTCCAATTTTTCAAGTTGATTGAAATACCCATCGAACCCGCCGGAGTGTTCGACAATTTCGTCGCGGACACGACGACATGCTTCGGTCGCGGGATCAGTCATGATGTCGGTCTCCGGATGGTGATCTATCGCGCCGCAGCTCGCTTCGTGGGGAGGGTTTGAAGACTCTGGCCGACTTGCGTTGACCGGCGAGTCGACTTCTTGCGAGCTGCCGACTGCTGTTCGCGGTCGCGATCCATGTCTTCCAGCTTGTCGCACAAGCCGTCTATGCCACCCAGCTCTTGCAAGAGTTGCTCGCGGACTTCGCGGGATTTTTCGACCAGTGAATCAGACATCAGACTTTCTCCGGATTGTTTGGTTCAGACGCACTTGCGGGATCGACTCGGGCGAAACCAGCAGCGGACTCCGTAGTTCCCATTTTAGCAACAATCGCTCTGATTTCGCCTGGGTCACAGGATTGGCCAAATGGGCGTAGTTCCACGTCAGAAGATAATCGGCCTGATGGCCCGCAGCCAATGCCAGTTGCAAAGCGTCGCCCAGCTTGGATTCCGGAATGATCCCCGCCACCACCAGCTCTTTGGCTAAACTCCGAATCTCCTTCGTGATCGGCACGTACTTCATCCGCCGGACAAAGCGTAGGCATTCGGCTTGCTGCCGATAGACTCCCTGAGCCAGTTCCAGTTCCGTGAAGGACGAGGCCCACACCGTAAAGTTCGCCTGTTCCGCGTCCCACCAATCCCGGGTGACCATCCGCCGCGACAACGTGTTGATATCCGAGCCATCGTAATGCAATGCAGAAACGATATTCGTGTCCAGATAGAGCGTGGGTTTCTTCATGGTCACTGGGCCTCCGGTCCCAGTGTGACTGACGCTGGGGCGATCTTCCAGCGGAGGGGTTACTCCACCGGCTTGTCCGCAGCGGCATCGAACTCCTTCCAGAACTCGGCCACGGGTTGGCCGTCGATCGTTTCGAGGGTCTTGATTTCTTTCAGCCGGAGGAGTTTCTCACGTGGCACCTTCTCGATGGTCTGTTGGAAGTTGATCGCCTTAAGCGGCCAGCCACAAACAATATTGGGATCAAACTGGTAATCCATCAGGCCTACGTTCTCGACCTTGGAATCTCGTAATGGTGTTACATCGCGAATACCCGACCCCGCAATATTCAGCAGACCACTCAGCGGTGCTCCTTTGATTGGAGACAGTTCCACGAGATTTGTGCATCCAGCAAGCGACAGCGAGACGATTGGTTTACCAGCCAGCGGCGCCAGGTCCGTAATCGGATTACCTGTCAGATCGAGATACGGAATTGGCAAATCTCGCAATGGCGTAAGATCAGTGATTTGATTGAAGGTTAAGCTGAGTGACACCAGACTCTTTAAGTTCGCCAGCGGTGACAAGTCAGTGATCTGGCCCGAATGATTTCTCCCAGCGCAAGTCAGCCCATACAGCCGTGTGAATACTGACAACGGCGTGATGTCGGCCACATGCGAACTGTCAAGCGAAACTGACGAAATGTGATCGCCGTCAACGATATGCTCCAGCTTCTCATCCCACTCGGGATTCCGCCGCTTCAGTTCCAGCGAGACCTCTTTCACCTGCTCCTCGGGCGGCAGCTTCGAGACCCGCTCGAACCACCCCGGTGCCAGCGGCGGGAACTTCGAGGCGGCGGCATTCGGTGCCGTTGTCGAAATTTCACGAACTCGGATGCGGCGGAAGGCGATCTCACCCGTGTGCCCCTGCAATGCGATGCACCCCGAACGGGAAGCGGCGTTGGTGGCGATGTCGGTGTTCTTCGCGACCGTGAGCGCTTGCCGCCAGGCTTCGGAATCCATGTCGTAGGACAGGACTTTCTGATCGTTGACCCAGTGTTCCACCTGAGGTCCGCGCGCGACGATGCGGCTGGTGTTCCATTCCCCGGCGGGGCGTGTGAACGTCCCTTCCGGCGGGATCACGCCATACAGCGCTCCGGCGGATGTCTTGGGATTCTTGCCGTCCGGGTGTAACACGCCGTCGAGCAACTGGAACTCGGTCCCGGGGTAGGCGGGGTTGGTCCCCAGTTTGGAGGCATCCGCTCGGTAGTACACGCCGCTATTCCCAGCGGACGCGAGACGCCATTCAAACTCCAGTTCGAAGTTGTCGTACGAATTTTCAGTGACTGCCAATCCGCGTTCCGACGACTTCAGCAGCCCTCCCTCAATCTTGAACGGCCCTAGCGTCTTCCAGCCCGTGGTGGTGGTGCCGTCGAAGAGGTTCGTCCAGTTCGCCTGTGCGGAGATCGGAACAGCAGGCTTAGGAATCGCCGGACCGGTGAGCTTCAACGCCTGACGTACGGCATCGACGGAGAGCGATACGCGGAAGCCATAGTCTGGGAATCCAGAGGTTGGAGTGGAACCGCCGCGATGTGCGGATCGGCTGACGGTCGCGTGGAATGCAACGCTGCCTCCCCGTGTTACCCGTCTGTATTGCGCAGAATCGGGGCCGTTTGGGTTGACGGTCAGGTTTGCTTGGCACTGTTCGTAGTAGCTTGGATCCAACCAATCCTCGACCCACTCCCACACGTTGCCGTGCATGTCGCAAAGCCCATACGGATTCGCTTTCAATTCGCCAACCGCGTGCGTCCGGCCACCGGAATTCGCATTGAACCATCCGGTCTGAAATAGCACTTCATCCTTATCGCCACTCCAAAACCGCGTGGTCGTCCCGGCACGACAGGCGTTCTCCCATTCGGCTTCCGTGGGAAGGCGATAGCTCGTGACGTTGTGCGGTAACACAGTCTCGTCAGTCTGGAAATTGGACGGCGTCACTTTTTCCAGTTCACTCAGCTTTAAACAGAACTCGCCAGCACCATTCCAGTTCACCACTTCCACAGGGTGTCGGCTGGTATCGATTCCGGTGACTTGCGCTTTGTATTCCCCCATCAGAGCGTGTGCTGATGGATTGATGCCCATTACTCTTTCATAGTCCGCCTGGGTGGTCTCATTCACAGCCAAGTAGCTGGGCTGAGTCAGAATGACTTGGTGCTGAGGAGTTTCTCCCTGAAGAGATTCAAGCCAACCTGCGTCATTCGGTTTCGCCCACAACCGCGCCTCTTCGACCACCTCCTTCGTGCTACCCATCGTGAACTCACCCGGCGGGATGAGGCGGAACTTCATGCCGAGGGAGTTGGTGTACTCGACCGGCACGCCGAGGTACTTGGCCCACGCGTCCTGATGCTGCTTCGCCTGCTCCGCATCAAACGGGGCAATCGCCGGAGCCGGTGCATCGGCGGGCCAGCCGTGCCAGCCGGTGGCGGAGAGTTTCTTCTTGGGAACCCGTCGCGAAACGAACAAATCAGCGTCGCCAACTTGGCCGAGGCGTTCTCGGGAGAAAATGAGTTCTCGTCCATCGTCAGACAGACAGGCACTGGCTTCAATCGCATCGCTGTTGATGCTAGACCCGAAGTTAACGGGGGCTTGCCACGGCTCGGTCAGTGAGGGGCGAATCGTGAAGAACAGATCATATTGGAGACTGTTCGCGCGGGGGCCTCCCTGCTCGCTGAAGATGAGAGTCAATTGATCTTTGGAAATCCACATCGGTCGCTCAACCGCAGTCGTATTCACAGGAGCTGACATCGGAATTGGATTGGACCACGGCGCATTACGATCTGGGCGGGTTGAAACACACATTTCTGTCCCGCCGAGCGTAGGGAAATACTTCGACACATAAAGCGTCAGTCCATCATCCGTCATTACCGGAAATTGTGTGGCGACCACGGTCTCAGTGAGTGGCCGTGGAGTCGGCCATGAGGCATCGCGAGATGGACGGTTCGATTCCACAATCCGGACATTGTTTGGTTCGGTCCAAGTGGCGAACATCCAAGTCAGTTCATCGCGCGACACGAACATGTCGGCCACTGCCCCAATCGGTTGAAAGGCATTGCTGATTCGAATTGCTGGCTTCCACTCCTGATCAAGTGTCTCCCGATTACTGACCCACGCCCAGCTGTTGTCGCGTTGAATCCACATTCGTTTCCCGTCCGACGAGACTCTCGCAAAGGCGTCATGCCCGGCGGAGTTCACTTGGGGGCCGAGCTTTTCAGGAACAGTCCATTCGTAACCAGGAGATGTGAGGAGTTCGGCGAGCGAAGGGTGTGAGCCTCCTGAGTCAATTGCGATCGACGGAACTCGGGGGGCTGACGCCGCCCCGCTCGCTGGGTTCGTAGCGGAAGTCGTGAGACTTCTGCCGTCTTCGCTGGGATCGGCAGAAGTCTTACGACTTCTGCTACGGTCGGTCCACGTCGCCCCAATGATCTTGCCATCGTGGCCGTGGCCGCTGATGTCCTTGAGGATATCGCCGCTGCCTTGGGCGAAGTCGTACAGGGCCAGGGTCTGATCGTCGCTGGCGACGCTCGTCACGGGGGCGAAGTTATCGGTGTACCGGGCGGCCTTCGAGATGCGGACCTGGTCGATCTGACCCTCGAAGAATTTCTTGTCATCGCCGCTGCTGCCGATTCTCAGGCGGCTGAACTTCCACTGCATGGCTTGGCGGGCGGCGGAGGGGCGTTTGCCTTGCCAGATGCCGTTGACGTAATAGTGCATGTGCGTCCCGTCAAAGACGAGGGCGCGGTGCTGGCGGACGCCGACCCCGAGCGGGGCAACCACATTGGCGAAACCGGGCTGGCCGACGATCTGGGCACCGCTCTTACGCTGGCCGGGGTCCGCCTGGCTGTCGTCGTAGAGTCCCATCAATTCGACAGTCGTGGCGTCCCCACCGAACAGGGTGATGATGTTTCCGTTGTCGCTCTGGGCCGGGGAGGTTACGAACGCCTCGATGGTGAACTGCGGGTACGACCAGTCGACCGGGATTTCGACGTAATCGTCTTTGCCGTCGAAGTTCAGACCGGTGGCGAGTTCCGTGGCGGGAAGGGTCGGAATCGCGGGCCAGTACCAGGCGTTGAATTGCTTCCGGAACTGCTCCGCGAGATAGGGCGACATGATTACCGCAATGAACAGCACACTCAGCAAGAGCACCGTCCGCCGTTTGCGGCTGCGGACTTTCTGCAACTCCGCAGGGGACAGCTTGGAGTATTCCGCAGTCCGCGCAGCGAAGATTGCTTCTGCTGGTGTTCGATAGACAGGCTCACCCGTAGAGTTTGCGGGAGTCGCAGGGACTCGGGGGGCTGACGCCGCCCCGCTCGCTGGATTGCTCGTCGTGACACACGTCACCTGCCCATTCAGTTGCAACTCCAACTGGCAGCGGGCGAGCAGGTCGGCGACCTCTTTGGCCGACTGATAGCGATCATCGGGCTGTTTTGAGAGCAGCTTGTTAATGATCGAGACCAGCCAATCGGGGCATTCGGGGATGATCTCCTGGATCGGGCGCGGGGTGTCGTCGACGACTCGGCGCAGGACAGCGACGGTGTTCGGTGCGCGGAACGGCGGGCGACCGGTGGCCAGTTCGTAGAGGACGCTGCCGAGGCTGAATAGATCGGAGCGGTGGTCGAGAGTCTGGCCCAGGGCTTGCTCGGGGGCCATGTAGAGCGGCGTGCCCGAGATCATTCCGGAGCGAGTCAAGCTCGCATCATCAGCTGCGCGGGCCAAGCCAAAATCGGTGATCTTGACCTTCTGCTCGGCCCCCCGCTCGATCAGGATATTCCCCGGCTTCACGTCGCGGTGAATCAGCGATTGAGCGTGGGCCGCAGACAGACCGGCGGCGATCTGCCGACCGATATGCAGCAGTTCGGGCAGATCGAGCGGACCATGATCGCGCTGCTTCTGCTGCAATGTCTCCCCGTCGATGAACTCCATCACGAGGTACGGCAGCGGCTGTTCCTCGACACTGTAGACCTGCACGACGTTCTCGTGGCGAATAGCAGCTGCGGCGCGGGCCTCGCGAAGGAATCGCTTGCGGGGCGGCGACGTGGCGGCCATCTGAACGCTCATCGTCTTGATGGCGACGTGCCGGTGCAGCTTCTCGTCGAAGGCCCGAAAGACGATCCCGAACGCCCCTTGGCCGAGGACGTTGAGGATCTCGTAATGGCCGAGCGTGCCGATCGAGCCGGGCTTGGTCGAGGGGGAGAGGAAGCTGATGTCAGGGCCGGACGGGGTGTCGCTGTCGTCCTCATCGGCGGAGGGGGCGTGGCTGGGTGGGAGCTGCATGGTGTCCTCTCCGCTGGAGTCGGGCGGGGTGTTGAGTTGCTGGACCGCCGGGGTTTCGAGGAACTGGCTGGCGGCGGCGTGCGCGGCGAGGAGGGCATCGACCCGTGCCCGGAGAGCGGTGTCCGCTCCGCAGGTCTGCGACAGGTACACCTCCCGGCGAACCGGGTCGGCGATGTCGAGGGCCGCTTCGAAGATCTGGCGTTCGTTCATGGCGGTGGGCCGGAGTAAGCTGGAAGGGACTGGGACGGCTAGGGTCAACGGGGAATCAGAGGAGCGTTGAGGGTTGTGATCCCATCCCGGAGGGATGCCAGAAATTAGCCGGTGGTTGAGCGAAGCGACACCACCGGTCATCGGTCTTTTCCAAGTGCATCGCATCCCGGAGGGATGCCAGAAGGCTGGGAGGGGCTGGAAACTGCAATCGGAACCTGATCAGCGCGGGCGAAGCTCCCTTCTCTTCCATCCCTTCAGGATGGAGAAATTGAGGGAAGTCTTCAACCGGTGGTGTCGCTTCGCTCAACCACCGGCTAATGTCTGAGACCCCTCCGGGGTCGGTGAAGTCTCCCTCACGAGTTCATGCGCCGTGTCGGGCGAGTTCACGCCAACTATTCCTTAAAGTTCTTCCACTTGGAAGTCCGGCGACTCCAATTCGTCGCGCAGCCAAGCTTTCGCGTAAGCCCACAGCCGGTCCGCCGAGCGGGGGGACATGTTCAGAGCCTGGGCGGCTTCGGGAAGCGTCAGGCCCGCGAAGTACCGCAACTGCACGAGTGCCACCGCTTGGGCATCGACCCCGGCCAGTTTGTTGAGAGCCACATCGAGGTCGAGCAAATCTTCACGCGGCTGAGGCGCAGCCACCTCCCCAAGTTCGACCTCTTCTCGCTCGCGATCGCCTCCCCGTTTGAGTCGACCCCGCCGACGGGCCGACTCGACCAGAATCCGCCGCATCGACTCGGCAGCCGCGGCGAAGAAGTGGCCACGCGTGTCCCAGTCGCGAGCCTCTCCGTCCGGGCCGACCAGCCGCAGCCACGCCTCATGAACGAGAGCCGTGGCCTGCAACGTATGACCGGGCTGCTCGTGAGCCAGCTTGGCCTTGGCCAGCGCCCGCAACTCCTCATACACCAGCGGCAACAGTTCCGCCGAGGCGTCTTGCTCCCCGCGTTCGAGCCGTTCGAGAATCCGAGAGACTTCGTGCATGAGATGGGTCGAGGATGCTGTGGAGTGTTTGATAAGATAGCAGACGAGTTTGTATCCTGCTGCCTCCCGGTTGACCCGGACACAGAAGTTAAACATCCAGTCTCAATCCAGTTCTGGACAGGGAAATCTTTGAATTTGAGAAGCGACCACTTCCGAAGAGCAGACTTCAGCCGCTTCTCCTCTCCTCCCCTCTTCATTAAAATCTGACAATTGACACCTTGACCGGAGATGTGGGTATGAAGGCTGACGGGCTAATCCACTGGACACTTCTCACACTTCGAGGTCTGACAGCCTGCTGGGCGATGCACTTGTGTTCCTCGCTGGCTTATTCCCAGGAACAGGCTCGACAACCGCTGGTGTTTGAGGTCGATCAGGCGGCGTGGGCCATGCGGGCGGAGGCTCCCGTTCCGTTGCGGCTCAAGATCACCTGCTCTGCTCCCGGGATTATTGAGGGAGACCTGCGGATTGAGATCGGGGACGGAATCGGTTCCACCATCGCTTTGCTTCAGATCCCCGATCAGACCTACTCCGCGGGTCGACTGGAGGTCGATTACCTGCTCCCCATCCAGTCGCACCACGCTCAAAGCTCCCTGGTCGTGAAGTGCGAATTCCATGACAAGAATGGCCCCGTCTACTCCAGCGCCGGGCAGCTGATCCTCCCGACGCGGAGGTCTTTTGTCGTACCGATTGTGCATGGCTCTCGCGCTGGCGAAGGCGATGACTTCGCGTGGTTGATGCTGGAGAGCTGGTGCCCCAAGCACTCGACCAACCCGACTGCGACGCCGATGCTGACGATCACGCCTCGCATCCGGGGAGCCGATCTGCCGCAAGATGCGATCAAGCACTTGCCACACGATATTGTCGTGATCGAGGCCGGGGGCTTCACCGATTTGGGCGGGCCGCAGGTGCGGGCGCTCGACACCTGGGTCAAGGGGGGCGGCTCGCTGTTCCTGCAAATCGGCCCAGACGAGTTGTCGACCGATCAGCAGGCATTCCTCGATCGCCTCATCGCGAAGAATCCCGAAGTGCTCGATGATGTCATCGAAGGGACGAAGCTCATCCCGGTCATTCGCGTGGGCACAGCTGCTCCGCTGGAGTACGGCTTCGGACAGGTCTGGCTGACGACGCAGCGGTCCTGGGCCGAGGCGACCCAGGCCGACCGCATGGCTGGCTTCATCCACTTATGGCGACTAAAGCAAGTGCATCGAGATCAGTTGAGTCAAACGGGGCAACTGTCGTTGGAGCCTGCCCGGACGCAGCAAAACTCTCAATGGAACCGAACATACGGAGGTCAGTTCTCTCCCGGTGTGATGGACGATACGTTTCTAGCGGCTTGGGAATATCAGCTGAACAACTCCTTCAGCGCTCGGCCCGGCGAGATGATCGAGGCGCTGATGCCGCGCGACGTGCAGGCGATCCCCGTCTGGCTACTGGGCGGGATCATCATCGTCTACATCGCTGCGATCGGCTTCGGGGACTACATCGTCCTCGGCAAACTGAAGCGGCGGCGGTGGACGTGGTTCACCTTTCCCGCGATGACGCTGGCCGTTTCGTTGCTGTTCATCGGCACAGCCAAGGGGTACTTGGGGGCGTCGCAGGAGTTGAGTGTGGTCGAGTATCGCGATGTGGCCGAAGACGGCACGATCTGCCGCGTGCAACGCTTCGAGTTGCTCTTCCGCTCCAGCTCGGGACGATCGGTCACCCAGCTCAACAACGCCGCGTTTACTCCCGTTGCCCGCCAGTCACCGGGCAATGGGTACAACCAGAACCGGGGGCAATCCCTGGAGAGCCAGCTGGTCATGATCGAGGGCAACCCGACGGACAAAGCCTCCGTCACGCAACAGGTCGAACAGTGGAAACCCCAGCTGAACCGGACCGTGACATTCCCTCGCGACCAGAAGACTCCGCTCACGCTACCCACCCCTGAATCTGGAATGAAGATCTCTTCGCCCGAGTTCACGAATCAGTTGACCGCGAAGATTCGAGAAGCTCTACCCAACACGATCGGACACGTATTCTTCACGGATCACGTCATGATTGCGGCACCGGGACAGCTTGAAAGCCGCAGGAATGATCGCGAGTGGATGGCCTGCGGGGCACTCATGTCCATCTGCCAGCCACCGGGCAACCAACCAAGCCAGGGAGAACCGGGGGCATTTACGCTGTTCGACCAGATCAGCCCCAGTGCCGACACGGGACTGGCCGATATGGTGATTGCGACTCCCGGGCATGAGGTACTGTGCATCGCCGTCCGCGAGGCGAACGGCGAACTGGTGGTCTATCGCTGGAGATTCCCCATTCCGTAGTGGGATAGGCTTCCAGCCTGTCATCGGGCGATCAGAATGACAGGCTGGAAGCCTATCCCACGGACTACTGGGAAAGACTTCCGAAGTCTTCGGAGACCTCCGAAGGAGTGTGGTCGCCATTGTACGCAGAAACCCGTGGGCTTCGAGCAGCTCTTCCACCTCGCCGGGGCACGGCTGCCTAGGCCCGTGCCTCCAGAGAAAACTCCCTGCTTTGTCCCGCG
>JAYSUV010000272.1:0-4829 GCA_043718945.1 Planctomycetota bacterium | reverse complement strand
GAACCGGCGGCTAGCGCCGTGCCGCTCACGAACGGGCGCTCAACCTACTCCCGCCATAACCACCGCATCGCATCCGGCAGCACGGCCGCCCCGTGGATGTCGTTATGTCCACCGGTGCCATACACGAACTGATGGTCGTACTTCTTGTACTTCAGCGAGGCGGCCATCTCCTGGTTCGCGAGTGGCCAGTTGCCGTGGTCGTTGTCGAGATCGCCCGAGCCGTCTTGCAGGTAAACACGTAGCGGCTTCGGCTGGGTCTTGCGGATCATCGCCTGGTAGTTGTGACCGCCGCGGATGTTCGTGAAGCTGCCGACATGGCTCAGCACCTTGCGGAAGTGGTCGGGCCGCTCCCAAGCCACGGTGAAGGCACAGATGCCTCCCGAACTGATGCCGCAGATGGCATGCAGGTTCGGGTCATCGCTGATTTTGACCGTCTTCTGGACCTCGGGGAGGATTTCCTCCAGCAGGAACCGGGCGTACTGATCCGACAGCGTGTCGTATTCAAAGCTGCGATTTTCGGGTTGCGGCTGCCAGCCTGGCTTCTCAGGAAGTTGCTCTTTTTTGTGGCCGGGGTCGATGAAGACGCCGATGGTGATTGGCATTTCCTTCTTGTGGATCAGGTTGTCCATGACGACCGGGGCGCGGAACTTGCCGTCCTCCTTGACATAAGTGTGGCCGTCCTGAAACACCATGAGCGCTGCGGGCTTCTCAGCTTGGTACTGAGCCGGAACGTAGACCCAGTAACGGCGGATTGTGCCCTCGAAGATTTTGCTCTTCCAGACATGTTCGGTGACGGTTCCCTGGGGCACGCCCTCTTGCCGCTGCGAGTCGGGGCCGAGGACGTAGTCCTTGTCATCGGCGGTCAGCTGAGTCGAGAGAGCCAGAGCCAGAAACAGCACACAGGATAGCAATCGCATCATGTCAGTCCTTAGAAAACCAGGCCGCTGAGGGGCAGCACGCGGGACGATCGAGGAGAAGCCGCAATCTCGTGCCCCGTCCCCAGTTTGTCAAACGGGTACCGAAAGTCGCCACCCGCCTCCTGAAACCGAGGTTCCTGTCCTCGCTGTCGGACTCGAAGATCGGGTATGATCCGCCGTCGATCACTTGCGAGGAGCCCCCACTGGCGGAATTGGTGCGGAACTTTGGCGAGTGGGCGGTGTTTCTTTCCTGCGGAGAAACTGTTTTCTCCGCTCCGAGTGGGCGTGTCAGGGCGTGTGGGATGGTGCATCCTCACAGGGCTGATTCGCCCATCGGTGGCCTCCTTCACAAGGCATCGGGACTCGTGACAACCACCAGTACCGTCAGTAATCCCTACCTCAAAGACCCCGATGTCCAGCTGATGCTGCGGGTCCGGGAGGAGGACGAAGCGGCATTTGCCCAACTCGTGGCCACCTACCAGGACCGGTTGATCGGCCTGCTGACCAACTTGGTCGGCGATCGCACGACTGCCGAGGACGTGGCCCAGGAGACATTCCTGCGCGTCTACCGGGCGCGGCACGGCTACGAGGCCAACGCCAAGTTCTCGACGTGGCTGTTCAGTATCGCTCACAATTTGGCGAGCAATGCACGTCGCACCTTGGGGCGACGCAAGGAGACTCAGCTCGTCTCGGCCCCCGACACTTCCGGACCACAACCCGGTCCCCTCGCCCAGGCGGTTCCGGAGAAGTCGGCTCTCATGCCATCTCGCTTGATGGCCAAAGCCGAACTGATGGAGAAGGTCCAGGCTGCAATGGAGACCCTCAACGACCGCCAGCGGATGGCGCTGCTGCTCCACAAATTCGAGGGGATGAGTTACATCGACATCGGAGCTGCCATGGAGATGACCCCGCAAGCGGTCAAATCGCTACTCTCGCGGGCTCGAGATCAGCTGCGAGTCGCTCTTGAGGAGTACGCCCAATGAGGACACTTCGAAACAGGAGAGATCGCACTCTAGCGTGGGCTAAAGCCCACGCTACGGGGACTTTAATTGGAGGCGTGCATCATGGATAAACTCAAACGCGTCTCCGTGGAGCATCGCGATAATTTTGTGGCTTACCTGGACGGGGAACTCGGTCCGACCGAAGCGAAGGATCTCGAACGGGTCCTGTCCGACAGCCCGGTGGCTCGTAAGGATGTCGAGCTGCTCGTGCGGACTTACGACATGCTCGACATGCTGCCCCGGCCACAGGCGACCGTCGAATTCACCCAAAAGACGATGACCACCATCAAGCTGTCGGACATCAAGCCCGACGTGACGCAGGCGACTTGGTACAAGCGAATGCACTTGGGGATCGTCGCCGCCGCCGGAGCGGGATTGTTGGCGGTCACGGGACTGCTGGCCTATGCGGGGACCAGCCGCTTGGTTCCCACCGAAGAGGATCTACTGCTGCAAGATTTACAGGTCATCAAGAACCTCGACGAGTACAGCCAGATCAGCCAGTTCGAATTTCTGGAACGCTTGCAAGGGCAGCCGACTCTGATGCGGGACATCAGCGAAGAAGTGAGGTCGACCAATGGCCGCTAAAACATGGATCGGCTGGGGACTGGCCATTGCGGGAGTCGTCGCTGCGGGGCCACTGGTCCTGGGGCGAGGCAGCCCGGCCCTGACAGCACCACATGACCAGATCTCCCGCATGTCCGAGGTGGAGCGAACAGCTCTCAAGCGAAAATATGATCAGTATCGTGCCCTCTCGGAACCGCAGCGGGCGAACCTGCGCACATTGCATCAGCAGGTGGAAGCCGATCGGGCCAGTGGGGCGAGGTACCTCACCACGATGAACGACTACTGCGACTGGCTGAAAACCATTGACTCCTGGCAGCAGGACGAACTGGCCCACATTGATGACCCGTTACAGAAGGCCAAACGAGTCGACGAGATCGCCAAGGAGCGTCAGCAGACCAAGCTGGCCAACGAAGCCAGCCATGACGACGAATCCCCACCCGGCCGGGGAACTCTCCAGGCTTCACTCCTCCTGACAGAACCGCAGTTGAACAAGGTCTTCGATGTTCTGGCCAAGCATTCAACGGGCACGACAGAAGAAGAGCAGAAGGCGATCGACAGTCATGTGGGTCTGAAACGGATGGGGTTGCAGGCGAAAGCGCTCAAGCGACAAATCCCCTCACTGGAACAGTTCTTCCGATCAATCTCCGACGCCGAGTTGAAGGAGATGATCGAAGCCAGCGGGAACGCGGACTTGCTGGCCCTGCTGACCAAATCGGGTGACATGCCTCACCAGACCCGCGTCAATATGGCCAAACGTGGGATTCTGTTTTCTGTCTATGCCCAGTTTCGCCGGGAATCAGCGTCTGCCACGGATGCGGAGCTGCAAACGTTCTTCAAGACACTCTCGAAAGAGGTCCAGGACCAGCTCTTGCAGCAGAGAGCCGAGGACTTCAAGTCGGAACTGCGATTGCGTCGATTAGCTGGAGACCCGGACATTGCGGAGCTGCGAAACCTCGGGCAAGTGTTTAGCGTGGGAGCGTACATCGAGGGACTCGGTCGCCGGGGAGGCTTTCCCGGAGGACCGAATGGAGAAGGTCGCCCCGGAGGTCCAGATGGGGATCGTCCCCCCATGGAAGGTCGCCGCGGAGGAGAAGGCGAACGCCCATTCCGGCCGGGGAATGGACGAAGAGGTCAGTTCGGGGATGGCCCGCCGCCACGTCCCGGAGAGGGTGATGGCCCACCACCGCGTCCGGGTGAGGACAATGGCCCACCTTCGGAACGCCCTGAAGGAGAGGACCGCCCGCCCAGAGACGATCGCCCGCCGCCTCGTGATGACCAAGAGTCAACGCCGTAAGCTGATACACGCCAGTCCTCGTCAAGACTTGGCATTCGGGTTGAGCCCTGACTGCCGGGAGGGCGAAGCTCCTGCTGAGCCGCAAGCCAGGGGACGTGTTGTCTGGTGGCTGCGGCTCGGCTCCCGAGAAGGTGGAGCCCCAGACTTAGCGAGGACGGAGTTCTAGATCGTAACTCTTTTCGAGCCCGTGAATCTTCGGCCTCCTTATACTTCACGCGGGGAGAATTGAGAGGTAGCTGCCCCTCGCCAGAGGGCGGGCACGCGAGCCAATTCGCCCACGTTCTGGCGAACGTAGCTACGACCCAATGTCTCACTTCTGGCCAAGCGAAGTATAGCACCGAAGGGCTGCCCCAAGGCAGAGCGAAACGACGCCGTCGTGCAGCACCGCCCTGGGCCTTTCGAGTGGCTGCCCTTTGGGACATCGGACGAGGGCATGTGAGTGACAACTTGCGGCTGTTTTGTCATCCGCCAAACAAAGAGTTGAAACTGCACCTACCGGTCATCGTCTGGATCTTCCAGCAGCAGCTCCATTTGGGCGGCACGGTTGAGTAGACGCACGGCCCCATAGAGTCCCACGGCGGTTCCCACGAACGCGATTAAACCCGACAAGCCGTGTAAGAGCAGGACGGTCTGATGCGATGCCCCCTGTTGAAAGCCAGCTCTTTGGAACAACGTAATCCCCAGAGCGAGGGCGACTCCGATGGCATGTAACGCTGCACCAATCCCGATCAGAGTTCTCTCGATGGATGCACGGCCATTGGCCAGGACCACGATTGCGCAGACGAGGTACATCACCAACGAAAGAAATGAGAGCAGGCCAGTCACCGCCATATAAAGCTGCATGATCTACTGTTCGTTGCCCGGCATGTTCCACTCCATGCCCAGTGCGTCGTCGCCACGTTTTCCAGAACGCGGGCGAATGGTCTCAGTGTTCACGGGTGCCAATAGACTTCCCCTAGATGACCGTTTCACAAGTCTCTCCGCAAGGGCATGGTGGTGGGGTGTTGGATGGCTTTTTGCGGTAGGGGCGGGGTGGGTAGAGGAGGCGTTCGA
>JAYSUV010000271.1:0-1787 GCA_043718945.1 Planctomycetota bacterium | reverse complement strand
GTTTTCGACCAGCTCCGGGGGGATCCGAACCATCAAGCCTCGGTGGAAGCGGAATATCGACGCCGCACGCTCGACACGCATCTGCGTCAGTTCGAGTTATTTCGAGACCTCAGCGATTCCCAGATTCAATCGCTGAAGGACAACGTCTCGTTGGAGGTCTGTCCGCCGGGAAAGGTGATCTGCGAGGAGGGGGAACCGTGGTCGGACGCCCATCCGCTGGATGTCTTCATCGTTCGCAGTGGTGTGGTGCAGGTGACGGTCAACGCCCAGCTCTCGCTGCGAGCGGACGACATTCGCGACTGGACCGGCTTGTGTCGCCAATTGGTGGAGAGCCAGCCCGATCCTTCCGGTAAAGGAACTCAAGCGGCACTCGTCGGTTCGTCCGTCGCCGAGTTGCGCGTTCGCACACCTGCCAGCCAGATTCCTCCGGACAATGCCGCGGGGGCGTTGCCATCGAGTCCCATCGCACCGAGGTCCGAGATCCCGCCTGACGTGGTCAGCCCCGCGCCCAAGAAACCATCGACGCAAGACATCATGGCGGCGATGCGAGCCAAGAAAGCGGAGCCTGCTCCGGCGTCTCAAGTCGAACCGACAGCGGCACCGGTTCAGGCGACTGCCTCTCCGCCAGAGTCTCCCGCTGCCAAGAAGCCATCGACTCTGGAGATCATGGCGGCGATGCGAGCCAAGAAAGCGGAGTCTGCTCCGGCGGCTCAAGTCGAACCGACAGCGGCCCCGGTTCAGGCGAGTGCCTCTCCACCGGAGACTCCCGCTGCCAAGAAGCCATCGACGCAGGACATCATGGCGGCCATGCGAGCCAAGAAGTCAGGGGCGGCGACCTCAGATGAAATTCCACAGACGATTCCTGCCGCCAGCCAGTCATCATCAGTCGTGTCACCGATCGACTCGTCCTCGACGCCCGAGGCCCGCGTCGAGGCCACGGCGGATCTGCCACTCCTGAAGGAATCGCGTTCCAAGGACTCCGGCCCTCCGGCATACTTGGTCTATTCGTGGCTCAGCGATCCGGTTCAACAGATGGTGTCCCGGTGTGTGCAGGGTGAGCCGCTGGCCGACTCGATGAAGGCTGTCATTCTCAACGCACTCAACGCTCTGGCCGGCTCGCGTCCATTCCTTCAGGAGGCGGGACTCGCAGAGTCCCTTCAGCAGGCGGAACTCGTGCGCAAGACGGCCTCGTTCCCGAAGGGGCTGAAGGGGATCGCCAAAGACTGGTCGGAACTTGAGCTGCGGACCACCGGCCGGGCCGTGCTGAGCCAAGTCTTTCCGACGATCATCCGAAAGCCGATCGAGTCTTCCGGTCCGCCACGGGTGTTGGCCTACCTGTCTCGCGGCGACTGCATCGGTGAGATCGCCGTGGTCACCGGCAGCCCGCGCAATGCGAGTTGCATCGCCTACAACCACCCCTCCAGCGACGACGCACGCGACTTCGGCAACGTCGAACTGGTGCGGATTCCCGGCACCGCCTTTCGACGACTAATGGCCGAATCACTGCCGCTCAAACAACGGGTGGAAAAATTGGCGGCCGAGCGAATCAGTCAGGTCCATGCGGCGGAAGGCCGCCATACGGAATCGGATCTCGTCGCCTCGACCGAATTCCAGCAGATGGGATTGTTTCAAGGAACCCGCCTGTTGGTGATCGACTTGGATTCCTGTACGCGCTGCGGTGACTGCGTGCAGGCTTGCGTGGACACCCATGACGACGGGTACTCCCGCTTGTTTTTGGATGGCCCTCGCTACGACCGCTTTCTGGTCCCGTCGTCGTGTCGGAATTG
>JAYSUV010000028.1:0-20683 GCA_043718945.1 Planctomycetota bacterium | reverse complement strand
TCGCCGAAGAGCCGCTGGGCCTCGGGCAGATTCCCCTGCGCCGTCGCCAGTTCGCCGAGCGACGACTGTTCACTCCGGGCGCTGACGCTTCCGGCTCGTTATCAGTCACAGAGGGGCTGGCGTCACGGTGACCGTTTGCCTCGGACCTGCGCCACCAATCGTCGGCTGACCAGCACATCCTGCTGCCACATCACGTTCGACGGGTCACTGGCGGCCAGGCGTTCGTCGATGATCAGACTCTGCTCCAGCAGCGCCAACGCATCGGCCCAGCGCTCTTGCCGCATCAGCAACTGCCCGATGATCGTATAACTGTACGACAGATCCCGCTGCCACGCCGCGTTCGCCGGGTCCGACTCGGCCAGCCGCTGCGCGATGCGGAGCGCCTCGCCGAAGAGCCGCTGGGCCTCGGGCAGATTCCCCTGCGCCGTCGCCAGATTGCCGAGCTTGTTCAGCGACACCGACAGATCCCGCTGCCACGCCGCGTTCGCCGGGTCCGACTCGGCCAGCGGGCGCAGAATCCGTTCGGCGAGGGTCGCCAGCTGTACGGCCGATTTGAGCCGCCCCAGCGTTTGCGGCTGGGGCACGATCCCCATCGCGGTGCGACCGGTCTGGGGGTGTCCCGACTGGGCGGGAGCGAGGGTGTACTGCACGATGGCATCGACCTCCGCCACGGAAGTGTAGAGTTCGATGGCTTCATGCCCGCGAATAGTCCGCTGCTCGATGAAGGTCCGCACGCGCTCGGCGCGTTGGGTTCGAACCTCGGCGCTGAGCCGGGCCAGGATCACCTCTTGTGACAAAGCACCCCGGTAGAGCCCAGAGCAGGCCATCCGGTGCTACCCCGGTGTTCACGTGATACATCGACCTCACCTCTGATTTATCTGTGAGGTGCGCCCCTGATGCACACCGATGAATTGCGGCTGCTCATCGCGCGAGAGTTTTCCCTGATCCTCAGTGGGCTGTGATGGTTCCCACGATCGTGGTTTCATAGTCCCCGTCGGGCGTGCTGTAGGAATCTCCCTGAAGGAACGTCACCGTGACTCCCAACGAAACGGTACCTGAATTCGAGGACACGACTTGCACAGAGGCTTCTTCGATTCCGGAATCGTAGTGGGTCACGGAATTCGGTTGCGTCACAACCCAGACTCCTGGTCGGGACTCGTCAAGTATTTTAACATCCAGTTGTGCATCGCGCCGAATGCGGGAATCAAACACATGGTGAAAGCAGCGTTCGGTCGAAAACTGAACAGTGGCACCGGATGTCGCATTAGAGGTCACATTCCATGTCTGCTGGGCCAGCGCAACCTGAGCCTCACCGGGCAGAAGCACCGCATGAGCTTCCATCGGTGGTGCCTTGATCGACAGACGGGGTGGGACATGAACGTGGAATGCTTGACGAGCTGTTCTTTCTGACATCACCCCGAGGGGACCAACCAGCATGATGCCCACAACGGCCAGTTTCATTGTGATCGAATTCATGGATGACCTTTCCGCAATGCGATATCCAACGCCCACCGAGCCGTTCGTCACGCCACAGACACTGGCTGTACGAGTGGGTCGCTGGTTGGAAGTTCTGTGTGGTGTTCCAAAAAGGATCTGAGGTATGTCTGGATGCGGGCCGAGGTCACTGCATCATCTGGGATCTGGCGATCCGTTCGGAAGAGTTCAGCTTCAATCTCTGTCAGTCGAGCGTCTCCCCGGGAGAACTCATCTCGAAAGGATTCGAGGACAATGAATCGCCCCGCCTGCATGTGGCTCAGTAGTTCCATGCGGTCGTGTCTGATCAGCGGCATCTCAGCCATTCGTGCAGGGCAGTTGTCATCAACTTCACTCTGCGGGAGTCGTGCGACTCGATCCAAGGCATCGCAATGGCGCTGCTCCATGACGACTCCTAGCATGACAACCTGCAGCAATAGTTTCGGATTGGCTGAATCCAGTTGGAGTCCGTCAAGCATGATTGATCTCTTCCGGTGTCTGTTCCGAAGCGGGCTCATGACGAGTACGCTTGGAAACCGCCTTCAGAACATTGAACTCGGGGAAACCTTGTGGTGTTGACATGGGAATTATCGCTGACGACTCCCTCGTTCGCTGTGAAAACCTCGCCCATCTCGATGACACGGATCTGATCGCAACACGCCAAGCGGTGATCTCGTGAGAATCAGTCAGAAATGAGATCTGTGCGTAAGTCAACGGATCACAGACAGCATGCTGACACTGGGATTCCGATCTCACAGTAAGTCATTTACTGACAGGGGGACTGTGGGCCGACTGTCAGACAGTTATCCGCCGAGCCCTGAGACGTTGAGATTGGGACCGATCGCCTGTCAGGATCGCAGCTTGACTAACGTTTCAGGAACCACTCGGTGGCGTGACGGACGAGTTCCAGGCTACTTTTGAGTTCCAGTTTGTCTTTCATACGGTGGCGGTGGGTTTCGACCGTCTTGACTCCCACATGCAACCGATCCGCGATTTCATGGGAGTCGAGGCCTTGACCGAGCAATTCGAAGACTTCCAACTCGCGGTTGGAGAGCGTGGTCAGGGGGGATTGAATTAAAGGTTGCTTGCCGGTGATGGCTTGCTGGAGCAAACGATTGTTCATGGCCTCACTGACGAAGATGTTTCCCGCGAGGACTTGGTGGATGGCGTCGATCAGTTTTTTTCGGGCCTCCTGTTTATGGAGGTAGCCCATCGCGCCCGCTCGCAACACGCGCTCGGCATAGTGGGATTCGTCGCTCATCGACAACACGAGCATTTTCGTGGGAATTGGGCGGCAATGGATCTGCTTGATGAGGTCGAGTCCGCTGCCATCCGCGAGCGAGAGATCGATGATGGCCAGGTCCGGATGCTCGGTGTCGATCAGCTTAAGGGCTTCCACTATTGTGGCGGCTTCGCCACAGACTTGAAGGTCTGGGTATTCCGACAGTACGGCGATCAGACCTTGGCGGACGATGGGATGGTCGTCGACGATGACGATTCGGGCGGCGCTCATGGCAGAATCCAGAGTGAGGGTGGGCGTCATGATATGCGTTCCGCTCCCACGGTGCAGGTCACCCGCGTGCCGCTGTCGGTCGTCGATTCGATGAGCAATGCGCCACCGATCAGTTGGGCTCGATACCGCATGGTCTTCAAGCCCAGCCCGAATTCCGGGGAGGCGTGATCGGGGAATCCGATGCCATCGTCATGAATCTTCAACGTGATCCGACCCGCGTCGTCGTGCAGCGACAGGGCGATGTGCTTCGCGCCGCTGTGCCGTAGAGCGTTCGAGACCGCTTCCTGGGCGATGCGGTAGAGGTTTGTCGCGTGCTGGCTGTCGTCGATAGCGGCTGAACCAGAGAAACGGCACGTCACGGGGGTTTGCGAGGTGATCTCGTGGGCCAAGTCTTCGAGCGCGACCTGGAGTCCCTCGGCGGAGACTTCCACAGGAATCAAGCCCTTGGAGACTTGGCGAACGTTCTTGAGTGCGCGGTCCAGGCCCTCGGCGATCTGCTGCGCCAGCGGGGCCTGCGCAGGCGACAACTTGCGCAGCAGTCCGTCCAGTCTGCCTGCCAGGAAGCCGAGGCCCGTCAGTTCCTGCCCCAGACCGTCGTGCAAGTCCTGGCCGATGCGCCGCCGCTCCGCCTCCGAAACATCCAGCACGTTCTTCTGCAGCTCGTTGCGTTCGGTGATGTCGCGCAGGAAGGCGAAATTGAATTCTTCTCCGCCGTGCTGGACGTAGTTGGCATTCACCTCGACGGGAAACATGCGACCGTCCTTGGTGAGGTGGCGGGTTTCGAACGTGATCGTGCCGCGCCGCTTGAGATCCTCGAAGTGAGAATTCCAGACTCCGGGCTGATAATCCGGGTCGAGTTCGAAAATTGTCAGGCCCAGCAGTTCATCCAGAGAATAGCCGCGGCTCTGGCAGGCCGCCTCGTTCACATACAGGATCCGCCCCGCGCGGCTGACCCAGAAGATACTATCGCCAGCGTGGTCCACGCTGAACCGCATCTTTTGCAGCGCATCTTCCGCCCGCTGGTGTTCGGTCACTTCACGCAGCAAGTCGTCCACCGTCCGGCTCAACTCGATGGTGCGATCGGTCACACGCTCCTCCAGGCTGGCATTGATCCGATGCAACTCCTCCTCCGCCTGCCGGAGTTCTTCGATGTCAGTGTTGCTGCCGAACCATTTGAGGATGGTGCCCGCCGGGTCGCGGAGGGGCACAGCGCGGGTCTTGAACCAGCGGTAGACGCCATCGTGACGCCGGATGCGGAATTCGACATCCAGGTTACAACCGACCGCTGCGGCCTGCTGCCATTTCTCGGTGGCTGGTTCCCGGTCCTCGGGGTGCAATTGTTGCGACCAGCCGTAGTCGAGTTGCTCCGCTTCGGGAATGCCGGTGTAGGCCACCCATTGCGGCCCGAGATAGTCACAGCGTCCGTCCGGCAGGCACGACCAGACTAGTTGCGGCAGCGTTTCCGTGACATTTCGTAACTCCGCCGACTGGTGGGTCAGGTTCTCGTTGGCGTGCTGGAGCGAGATGATGGCGTCACGACGTTCCACCAGCGCCGCCGCCAGCGCGTGAATCGTGATAGCGATGACGCAGACGAAGCCTTGGACCAGCAGGAGGGATTCATTCAACTCAGCCCGGGCGAAGGGGCCCGCGCCATGCACGGTCTGCCAAATGGCCAGGAACGAAACACAGACGACCGCCACCGCTGCCGCCCGCGGGCCGAGGCGGAACACCGGCCACAAGAAGGCCGGGAACAGCAGGAACAGTAATTCCGCATCCATCGTAGTCGGCAGCCTGCCGCTGAACGGAATGGCCGCCACCGCGATCAGCACCACCAGAAGGCCAGCTGACTCAAGCCGGTGCCGCGTGTCAACCGGCGGCGCGCTCCCGCTGTCCAGTCCCAGAATCGCTGGCGTCAGGATGAGTACTCCGGCCACGTCGCCGATCCACCAAGTCAGCACCACCGTACACCAGATGTCTGGCGGGATGATTCCGCCGCCCAGCAGACTTGCGGAACCGATGCCCGCACTGACCACACACATGAACACCGCCGCCGACACGAAACGTAGGATGTCTCCGGTGTTGTGGAACGAGTTGTTCGTTCCAATCCAGCGCCGGAACAACCACGCACCCGCCAGTGCCTCCAAGGTGTTGCCCACAGCGATGCTGCCGGACACCACACCCAAGGTCGCCAGAGGGGCCGTCCGATTGCTCGCGAACACTGCCAGGTTCGCCGCGAACGCACCGACAAACACGCCGGGCCACACCCGCTGGCCCAGCAGCAGTACCAGCGCGAATGCCAGCCCCGACGGGGGCCAGACCGGCGAGGCGTTGGACTTCTCAAACGCCAACAACAAGCCGAGGCGAGCAGCGGCGTAATAAAGCACCGCGACCAGTGGCAGTACCACCCATCCGGGCAGCACGTTCGTACCCCGGTTCGTCGGTGAGTGTGTCTCCTGGCTCATGCCTGCCGTCCTTTGCAGGGTGTTATGGCGGCGGCTTGGGGGCCGTCCGTGGCTTCGTGACGGGAAGATCATCCACTGTGAATCATTGTCTCACACTGTCGAGACAATGCTCTCTCCAGTGGCATCGATTGGTGATAGTTCTCGGTCGCACGCGCTCGGGTGACTTCTGCTTGTGATCCCCGAAGTCCGGGGCCTCCTGCTGCGCCTCCAGACCAAAGTACCGTAGTCCAATCAGAGGCTCCGTGCCAGTGTTCTCGAAGGTCACGTCTTCTGCGGGGCGGTGATCCAGTCGGAGGCTCCGCCGTCCGGCATCGTGACCATTCCGCCGGAGTTGATGGTCAGTTCCTTGGCGGTGAACAGCTGTTCTTTGTCGATGCGGCCGTAGACAATTCAGCGGTCGAAGTCGCCCTCTTGGGTGCTGCCGATGGGAGGACTCGCTTTAACTTGGTGGGAGGCAACTCGCGATGCGTATCGAGCCAGCGTGGGCGTCGACGCGGACTTCGTCGCCTTCCTGGATCAGTTGGGTCGCCTCTCGCTGGCTGATGACGGGAATCCGAAACTGCCGGGCGAGGATGGCTCCGTGGGACAGCAGTGCCGATTGATCGACCACGACCGCGACAGCTGTGGCGAAATGGGAGATGAAATGCGGAGGCAGCGTGGAGCTGATCAGAATTGATCCGGACGGTGGCCTCTCGCCGGGATGCTGTTCCGGGAACCACGCCAGGCCTGTAGCACATCCGGGAGAGATGACGGTCCCCTGTCTCTCGACCGAGCCGTGTGGGAGGTTCTGCTCCGGGAGAAACAGACCTCGTTCGTCAATGACTGCCGGGTGAGGTAATCGTTGTTGAGTGCGCCATTCCAGCTGCCGACGTGAAATCTCCGCAGAGGGTGAGTTGGTGCCTAGGCTTCGCACCTCGTTGAGGGTCAAAAAGTAGAGGTCTGCACCCAGACCGGTCGCGGATGCCAGGGCTTCGCACGCTTCGCGGAGCAGGGCGTACCCCCGCATGAGTTCGTCCTTTCCAGCCTCCCGCATCGGCAGCAGCGTGAAGGCATTCTTCAACAGGCTGCGGCAATGGTCCCAGCCATGGCTGGCTCCCTGCTCGATGAGAAACTCCCTCAGGTCGGCTTCGGCTTCGCCTGGCGTCAGGCTGCGGCTGGTGGGGAGTTCGGCCTCCGCCGGGTGAGGAACACGAGCCGGATCTTCCGCCCAACGAGGTTGAGCGAGCTCCATCTCCTCCGAGGATCGATGTCCGAAGCGGTTCAGGAACTCGCTTTCGGAAAGTGCCCCGCTGCCGCGCGACACGATCGCTTGGTTCAGCTCGTCGAGGGCAGGAGTCGGGAGTCGTTGTAGCAATCGCAAGCAGAATGCCTGTGCTGCGTCCGGAGAACTGAGCACTGTTAAATCTTGTCGCAACTTCTCGAACTGAGTCGCTCCGATCACTCCGGGCATCAAAAGTTGTGGAGCGAACTCATGCAGCACGCGCTGGATGCGGCGGCCGAGAACGACAATCAGCTCTTTGTGAGTGAGTCTAGTAAGAGCCTGTTCCCGCTCCTGAATGATCCAGCCCTGATAGCTCGGAAGCAATCGTTGGAACGCCGGGAGAGCTGTCTGAGTGAGTTGCTGAACTCGTCGATTTGACTGCCACATCACAGCTGCGATCCAAGGGCAGCGGAGCAGGAACCAGGGACCGACTCGATCCAGATCCAGACGTGACGGGGCACGATCAATCGCCGAAGGGTCTCGCAACAGCTCCTGTTCATCAAAGGAGAATGGAAAGTCGGAACAATAGAGATCAGGCATCCTCTGCGCGGAGACATAAATCTGCCCAGCGATCAGTTCGACGAAACCCTCGTTTCGAACTCGGCGACCCGGCGAGAACCCCAGCTGGCGATAGAGGTTTCCATACCCTCCCGAACCGCTCATGAATGAGCGCAGGATTGACCATGTGAGTGGGGTGGGACATGGAAGTGTCTCGCAGAGGTTATGACGGACCCAGAGCGTGTCACCCCGCTCGCGAAACTCCGAGAGGCGGGCATTCTCTCGATCGATCAGTCGCGTCGCCTCTCTGTCCGGAATCGCGGTCGCAGTAGGGGGCAGTACGTTGGGGATTGGGCGGGCCTGAAAGAACACCCACGCGTTGCCGGTCAGCCCCCATTCCACGTCCACGGGACTCCCGAATTGCTGCTCCAGTTGGATTCCGTACTGCGTCAAGGCTTGCAGCTGTTCAAGAGAGAGCAGGCTGGGAACAGCGTCGTCTGCAGAATGAGAGACGATCTGACGAGACTCGCGAGACACCCCCCATCGCTGGCCCGCCACGTCTCCCGAGACGAGTTGATCTCCCAGTCCCGGGACCGCTTCAATGATCAGCGTGTCGGACGGACTCTCCAGAGGGTCTTGCGTGAACAGTACGCCCGCGATTTCCGTTTCGACCATCTGCTGCAGGATGACGGCTGTTCCTTTGAGGTGTTGCAATGACTTGGCCTGTCGATAGGCGAGCGCCGCCGGACTCGTCCAAGAGTCCAGCACCGTGAGGATGGCCCGCTCGACATCGTGCGGGGTGTCACAATTGAGGACCGACTCCAGCGTCCCCGGCATCGACACAGCTGCGCCGCTGCGCACTGCCCAGCGGAAATTGTATGCCGTGATAGTCGATTGAAGTTCAGCCACAAGTCCACGGGGGAGCATGCGACCCGTGGCGTAGTAGGTCTCGCACAGGCGTATCGGGATGACCCAGGTCAGCGGGACCGACATCCCTGCCTGGGCTATTTTGATGAGCGAGGCGGCCTTGCCTCCGATGTTGTCGGCGGAGGTGTCGCAGCCGGGCACGACATCCAGGGGGCACAGCGGGTAGATCCAGGGCTCAGTCATTCGCTCATAACCCCTGACCAAGACACTGCATGCCGTACTTCTCGGTCCCGACGTAGATGCGGCCATCGGAGATCGTCGGCGAGCTAATGAAGTACCCCTCATTGCCGAGGGAACGCTCCCACGTCATCGTCCATGTCGGGCGGTCGAGGACGAACAGGCGGCCTCGGGTGTTGACTCCGCAGATGGACCTGGGCGTCACCGCCAGTGAGGCCACGATCGAGGCTCCGCTGTCCCAGCTGCGAACGAGTTGGCCTTCGGGTGAGAGACAGCGGACGAGTCCATCCGCGCAGCCGAATAGGATCTCGCCTTCGCTGGCCGTAATCGCGCTGAGTACCGTCGCGGGGGTGGGAAAGGTCCAGACGACTTGAGAGGTCGCCGTGTCGATGCAGGCCACCGCCCCTCCTCCATTACTGGACGCTCGGACAAAATCTCCCTGCCCCATTCCCACGTAGAGGCGTTGACCAACCAACGCTGGGGGAGCATGCAACGGGTACTCGAACGGGACACGCCCCGTTTCCTTTCCGGTCGCCGCATCGAGGATGACAAGATGCTGGCCGCCCACCCCGGTGCCGACATAGACGGATATTGTATCGGCGACGAGCGATGTCTCGACATCGGGCAGGCGATTCCCGGGCACATGCCACAAGACTGCGGGGCGTTGGTCCTGCTCCGCGTGTAAGCTGAGCGCATAGACTCCGTCATCTCCAGCTGCGATGTAGACGCGGTCCCCGACGACGATGGGGGTACACTCGACATGGCTCTGGGTCGAAAAGATCCAGTGGAGTTTCGGTCGACCGGCTTCGCTGAGATCGAGGCAAAAGACTCGCGAGTTCGCGGTCTTATGAAGCCCCTCGCCGCTCAGTAAAAGATTGCCAACGACGACTGGCGAAGAGAACGTGGCCCGCATCTCATCGGGCTGATGGACCCATTGCAATTCACCGGTTTGATTGTGCCAGCAAAAGACACGCGCCGCATCGCCATTCGATCCGATGCCATAGACCCGATTGCCGACCACCGTGGGCGACGCATAGAAGCTCTCCTGGAACCCTCCCGACCACAGCACTGTATTCGTCAGAGCGTGGTTCTCGTCAGCCACAACTCCGGTCCGATGGACCCCGCCTCGGAACATCGGCCAATCCACGCCCGTTTGGATTGCCATCGGGACACCCGGCGCTCGCGACCAATTCGCGACAAGTTGAGTCAGTCCATACCTGCTGAGGACGGGGACGGCGATGATGACCAGCAAGCTGTATTTTTGCTTCCAGAGGAAACGCAGCATCATTCGCCGGCGCTCGATGGTGCCCGCCAGTCCCAGCACCGTGGCCACCGAAACCGCGCACCCGACCAGCAGTGTCATCAACGGGAAGAGGACAGGCAGAATCGGCACGATCGCGATCATCTTCCCCCCGTGGTGTGTGAGAATTCGGCGGACTACGAGACATCTTACGCCATTTCGGGGGAGGATTCCTTCGCCGTATCCGAACTCTGACGACAATGCGCGTGCGTCAGAAAAGTCGGCAGAGATTCACCACGGAGTCACGGATGATGGCAGCTCTCGGATGACTGCGTCACTGTAGCCGATGGACAACGAAGTTTGGACAGGATCAACAGGATGTACAGGATGCCGAAACGTGGTGTCCGCAGAGGAGACCATCCTGTTCATCCTGTTGATCCCGTCCCAAGGAGTACACCGGCCTGCTCACATCTGGTCTCGCCCATATGAAATCCTCCGCGTCCCTGGACCCCGTGGGAAATATCGACACTTCTCGCTGAAGCTGACCGCGTGCTGGTTGTGACTCACGCACTCCGGATTCGGATGTCGGAAGGGAGCGATTTGTACACAGATTTCGTAGATCGACACAGATTCCCGACAGCGGAGGCAGACACCAACGACCAGAGGTCGCTGCCGAAATCTGCTGCTGATCGGTGGAAATCTGTGCGATCTGTGTACCGCCCCTTTCTGAGACAACCCACGGGCAGCGGCCGCTGGTTGGTGGATCACTCGGGAATGCCTGTCGGCTTCGGCGCGGAGTGTCGACATTTCTGCCTATTCAAATCGGATGCACACATGACGATAGAGGAGTCTGAGTACAGGTCTTGCCGAAGGTGCCCCATTTGGCGAAACTTTGCCAGAGTCCAGATTGCGGGGCAATTTCGCCCGAGGTTGTCGGATGTCGTCTGTGAGAGGCCCACCATGAAACGACGTTCCGGATTCACGATCATCGAACTGCTCGTCAGTATCGCGATTATCGCGTTGCTGGTGGGATTACTCTTACCCGCTGTCCAAATGGCCAGAGAGTCGGCCCGCCGATCCCAGTGCCGGAACAACCTCAAGCAATTCGGGCTGGCGATTCATAATTATCACGACACGCACCGCTCGTTGCCGTCGGGTTACATGTTTGCCAGGCCAGTCTCCCCCCCACCCTCCACGACATCATTGGGGCGTACTCCGTCTCATCTCGCTGACAGCCAGACCTCAGAAAGACAGCCCTCCCAGACGATCCCGGTCAGTTTCTCGCGACAAGACATCGACTGGAGCGGACTGGTCGAGAAGTCCTTCGATTCCCCAGCGGATTCATCGATCACACATGAGGAAGACAATGCTCCGGTGCTGCCCGAGGTCCGGGAACTCGCATTATTTGACGGGGCTCCTCCCCCTCCGAAAGGGGGAGAAAATGGAGTTCCGCTCTATCCCAACGGTCCCGGCTGGAGCTGGATCTCACTGATTCTGCCGCAACTTGATCAGGCGAACCTCCACAGCCAGATTCGCTTTGGAATCCCCGTCGAGGATCCGCGAAGTGACGAGATTCGCCAGGCTCGACTGAGTGTGGTCAATTGTCCCAGCGATTCCGGCACCGGAGAGTTTGTTCCACTGGAATGGTCCAACGTCCTGATGCGGCCAGCGGCCACGACCAGCTATATCGCCAGCTTCGGTTCGATGGGATTGCTGAACACAGTGCCCGACATTTCGAATGGCCCATTCTATCGCAACAGCTCCACACTCCTGGCCGATTTTCGAGATGGAACCAGCCACACGTTCATCGTGGGAGAGCGCCCGGCGATGTTTGCCAAGGCTCCCTGGGCCGGAGTGATGCAAAGCGGCACGGTTCGCACGACTCCCGGGGCTCCGGTCTATGTGTCCATTCTGCAACTGGCTCCGACGATGAGCCTGTCGCGGGTCAACAAAATCGGCCTGAACAGCCCTTACAGCGAGCCGTATGATTTCTTCTCGCCCCATACGGGCGTGGTGAATTTCCTCTTCGCCGATGGTTCCGTACGGGCGCTGTCGAGTGGCATTGATCTCCAGTTACTCCGCTCGTTGTCGACGATCAGCGGGGGAGATAATTCCCACGAGTGACTCTCTGAATTCGGTCATTGGCCTCTACCTCCCTGGGAGTTGCTGTTGTCTCGCACCTTACGAATAAGCCTGATCACGATCCTCGCCTTCTCGGGTTGCCATCGAGGCCCGGTGGCCCCGGAGCTGCGCGACTCGCCGGTCTATCACAATTCACAGGAGGGGATTCGCTTTCTCGTCCCCGACAACTGGACCCAATCCGCCAGCGCGAATCTCCCGGCCGGTGACCTGGAGACCGAACTCTTTCTGGTTCGCTATAACGTACTCTCTCCGGACTCCACGTCCCAGGTACAGGTGCTGTGCTATCAGGATCGATCGGGTTCAGGCGACCCAGCGAAGCACCATCAACTGCCCGCTTTTGGGATTCAGCGATGGACCCTCAAGGACGGCCCGAAGCAAGAAACGATCAGTGGCCAGGAGGGCACTTGGCTCTATTTAACCGGGAAGGGACAGGGGCGTGAGATGGGAAAAGAAGTCCTCTGTTTTCGAAAAGGCGACCGGGTCTATTCGTTCGTCGGGATCTTCTCTGCGACTGACGAGAAGGCCCGGCAGTCGATACACCGAGCCTTCCAAAGTGTCATCTGGGAGTGAAGCGAATCGCCCGCTGGATAGACGATCTGGCGTCAGGTTTTCGTCTTCTCCTCAGCCGCAGGAACCTCGCTCTGCTCTTCGGCTTTCTTCTCTTGGCCGCTGGCAGGGACATCCGCCTTCGGGGCTTCCACCGGCAACTCCTCGGGAGCGATGATCTTCAAGGCGTCTGTCGTGGCCTGGCGAACCATCTCCTCCGGATCCTTCAAGAGCAACTTGAGTTGAGGAACTGCGGACTTGGCTCCCAGTCCGATATATCCCAACGACCTCACCGCATCGCGCCGGACTTTGGTGGCGGGATCATCCAGACAATCGAGTAAGGCCGGAATCCCCTCCACAGCTGTCGGACCAATATCGCCGATCGCTTCGGCGGAGTGTTCGCGAAGCGTCTCTTCGGGGGATGTCGTGAAGCGAATTAAGACCGGAAGAGCCTCGATCCCTTCCGGTCCCAGTTTCCCCAAGGCCCGCGCGGCATTCCAACGCGTCAACGTGTCCCGCGATTCGTCCTCCAACAGCTTAACCAGATCGGGCAACGCGGCCTTGGCCTGGCCTCGGTAGACGCTGATCGCGCGGGCTGCATCGGGGGCGTGTTCCGATTTGAGCAGGGGAATCAACGCCGTCAGTGCCTTGCCCACGGGGGTTTCCACCTTGGGAATCGTCACCACGGCCAGATTGCGGATATGCGGGTCGGCATCCAAAGTCGCCTGGATCAAGTCATCGCCGGCCGCCTGTGCGACCGGCCCCAGCTTGCCTAACAACTCCGCTGCGGTGAGGCGTACTTCCGGATCGGCATGCTCACGCAGCAGCTCTCGCAGCACCCCCACGCTGTCCGCTCCGGAACTTTCCAACTGAGAAATCGCTTGGGAGCGATCACCCGGCCCCGCATGCAACTGAGACCCCCAATATCCCGTCGGGTAACCGCCGCAGAATGCCTCGCCCGCCATTGATCCTCGAATGGATTGAGACGGTTGCCAAACCACGAAGAGCCCTCCGGCGATCAACAATCCCACACCGGCAATCACACTCTTCTGGCGAAAATTCATCAAGGCTGTCCTGAATGGGAGAAATCCGGCAATGTCGCGGCAATCTGCTGGCAAAGACTGAAGACTCTTTAGATTCCGCAGTACGGAACCCAAAAAGAATTGTTTTGCGAAGAGTCCGAGAGTGATTTAAGTTGGGACCGTTCCCGTTGGGTATCACTCAGCTGCCTCGCGATCTTGTTGATCAGACGAGGACAAACGATCCACGCACACATCAACCACCGCGGGAATTCTAGGACGTGTCGAAAGAGGACTCAATTGCAGTCCCCATCATCCACGAGACTTGCCCGATGAATCGCACACTTACCAGCAGATCACGAGGATTCACCTTAATCGAGTTGCTGGTGGTGATCGCCATCATCGCGGTGCTAATCGCGTTGCTATTGCCAGCGGTGCAGCAGGCTCGCGAAGCCGCACGCCGGATGCAGTGCAAGAATCACATGAAGCAATGGGGGCTGGCGCTCCATAACTACGCCGATGCGAATTCCGTTCTCCCTCCGAGTGCCGCGATCAATTTGTCAGCCGGGGCCGGGACGACCGATTCCTGGTCCGTGCAGGCCCGCTTGCTGCCGTATATTGATCAAGCGACGGTGTACAACAAAATCGATCTCGGGTCTGACTGGTCGACCCAGTTCATCCTCGACGGCCTGAAGTTGCCGATGCTCACGTGCCCGAGCGACATCCGCAGTGATGCGCTGCGGGTTCCCTCGGGGAATCGTCCAAAGCACTATCCGACTTCTTACGGATTCTGCATGGGGACCTGGTTCATCTTCGATCCGGCAACCGGTCGCATTGGAGATGGCTCCTTCCTTCCCAATGCCAAGTTCAGTTTTGGCGCGATCACAGACGGCACGTCGAGCACCATGATGGCGGCTGAAGTCCGGTCCTGGAGCCCGACACGCCGCACCGGGGGACCAACTTCCATTTCGGTTCCGACGAGCATCACTGAGGTCGAAGCCTTAATGTCCCAAGGCACGGTTTATCGCGACAATGGCCATACGGAGTGGTTCGATGGAATTGTCCATCACGCCGGGTTCACCACCGTCCTCGGCCCCAATTCCTCACCCACCTGTAGCGACGGCCCCAGCATTCTGAATCACTGCAACTACAACTCGTGGCAGGAAGGCTCGCTCGGGCCGCTCGGTCAACCGACCTACGCAGCTGTCACCGCCAGAAGCTACCATGAAGGAATAGTCAATGTGGCGATGCTGGATGGCTCGGTTCGCGCCATCGGAGAGAACATCGACCTGCAAGTGTGGCGATCAATTGGAACCAGAAGCGGTGGCGAAGTTGTGGGAGAGTTTTGATTGCCCTCCACAGACCTGCGATTTCGGCTGACAACATAAAATATGGGCCGGGAAGTCCCAGACCAACTTGGCCATCTGAGTTCGGTCGCAGAGGCGAGTATCAAGCAGGGAGGCGCTCGCACCTTGCCTGCCAGGGACGAGTGAGACCCTCGTTCTCTGGGGCGAATCGCTAGCCGAGTCCACCCGCGACGGGGCCATGCGCAAAGCCTCCTGACCCCGCCACCCACGTTACCTGGCCATAACGCCGCGATACTTCCAGCTGAGTCGTCACTGTCCGACGGACTGATCATGATGTTGGTTGCTGCGTTGGCGCGCAGCGACCTTATGTTCAGATACTACGAGGTAAACCGTGTCGTTGTTTTGGATCAGATCCCAACGCGAGATGCCATCAGAAACGCCCGGTGGCTTGGACTCCCAAGTCCGGAAAGAATAGAACTGGAGGTTGGTTTTCGAGGTAGGTGGTCGATGCCCTTTCGTCTCACTGTGCAGAACAGTTGTGCCGTTGTGGCACACACTGGCACACCGAATTCTTTGAAGTCTCGCACTCGTATATCTGATACACTCCACTCGCGCTCGCTGGACATCGGAATTCGAAAGTCAAACAGTCATGTGGATTCGTGTGGGGTATGAAGTCGTCCTACTGTTCGAGAAGCCGACGCCTCTGCTGGTCGTGGGATCCATTCACCCCACTGTAGCGCACTGCATCCGGAAGCCCGAGTGTCTGGTGGTCGAGCCGCAAGTTCCGATCTCGGAATACCTCGATAGCTACGGCAATCGTTGTTCGCGCCTGGTCGCTCTGGCAGGTCGCGTCGTGTTCAAGAACGACGCCACGGTCGAGAATTCCGGCCAGCCCGATGTACAGGTGGTGAACGCCCACCAGCACGCGATGGAGGATCTCCCCGACGATGTTCTGGTCTTCCTGTTGGCGAGTCGCTACTGCGAGGTCGACAGCGAACTCCGCGATATCGCCTGGAACCAGTTTGGCCATCTGCCCGCCGGGTGGTCGCTGGTGCAGGCGGTCTGCAATTTCGTCCACCGCCATATTCGCTTCGACTATCAGCTGGCTCGGGCCAATCGCACGGCCCATGAAGTGTTTCGCGAGCAGGTCGGTGTGTGCCGCGACTTCATGCACTTAGCGATTACATTCTGTCGCAGCTTGAACATCCCGGCCCGCTATTGCACCGGTTATCTCGGCGACATCGGTGTGCCGCCCGTAGCGTGTCCCATGGATTTCAGCGCGTGGTTCGAGGTCTATCTGGGGGGTGCGTGGTACACCTTCGATGCGCGGAACAACATCCCTCGCATCGGGCGGGTGCTGATGGCTCGCGGTCGCGACGCCGCCGACGTGGCTCTGACCACCACGTTTGGCAGAAATCAACTGCAGACGTTCAAGGTCTGGACCGATCCCGTGCGGGCGTGACGCCTTCAAGCCTCGGCTTCCGATCGGTTGTTTCGACACTCCGCGCCAAAGCGGACAGCCTCTCGCAGAACATGAGTCATGCCGAGTGAGATCCCTTCACTTCTGCTCTTGAATGCCTCGTCCAGGTTGGAAGAATTGGTACACAGATTTCGCAGATCACCACAGATTCAGAGGGGAGTCAGGCGACCTCTGGCCCGCAGTTGCCATCACAATTGGCGGCGAATCTGTGAAAATCTGTGAGTTCTGTGTACCACAACTGGCCTTGGACACGGTGAGTGACAAGCGGTGCGAGGGTGAAGAGACTGTCGGCTTAAGCGTGGAGTGTCGTTGTTTTCTCTGATTTTCTCGCCCGCCACTGGCGTCTGGTCCAGAGGCGACATAACCTTGCTGGCTTGGTTCTGCGCTCTCGGTGCGCGCGGAGCGACTTGCCAGGAGGACGCCATGTTTTATGTTCGACCGGCGACCAGCGCCGCTTGTTCCACACTGAACCGTTTGGCCTTTCTGCTGAGTTTGATTGCCCTCTCCGCATTCGTCCTGGCTGCGGTTCACGCTGGACTGCTTGCAGCTGACCTCCCTCCGGAGACTGGCCACCCGACCGGGTTTCGCCCCCGAGTGGTCGCCATTCAGGGGGCGAAGCTGGTGACCGCTCCCGGCCAGGTCATCGAAGGCGGAACGCTAGTCATTCGTGACGGGATGATCGTCGCGATCGGCAAAGATGTGGCCATTCCGGCGGGCGCGGAGATCATTCCCGGTGCGGGTTTGGTGGTTTATCCGGGGTTCATTGATGCGGCGGGAGAAGCGAAGCTCAAGCCGACCACTCCCGGGCCCAATGCTGGTCGTCCGGTTCACTTTGATGAGAATCTGCTGGCTGCCACCCGCACCGACAACCGGCGCGGGATGACCCCGGAACTGCAAGTCGGCGAGTACGCCCTCCGCGATGCCGAGTTCCAGGCGGCCCGCCGGAAGGCCGGAATCACCGATGTCCACCTCGTTCACTTCGCTCCCATTGCGGGTGGGCAGACCGCGATGGTGAGCCTCTCTGGATTACCTGCTCGGGAGTCGGTTCTCTGGTCCGGAGGCATGTCCTCATTCCAATTGGCAGCTCCACCGGAGCAGGGGGACTCGCACCTCTCGTACCCGCTCACTCTGATGGGGGCCACGTCGCATCTGCGGCAGGCACTCCTCGACGCTGCCCATTACCGTGAGCATCTGGCACTCGCCGAAAAGTTCCCGGCCACGATTTCGCCGCCGCATGAAGACCCGGTGCTGAGTGCGCTGTCGCAGGTGTTGACCAATGAGATCTCGCCGCTGTTCCTCGTCCCTCACTCTGCGGGCCGCGATGAACTCGATCGGGCACTCGACTTCTGCGAGGAGTTCCAGCTCGATCCCGTCCTCTGCATGGGCACCGACCCGTTCGCAGCTGTCGACCGCATCGTGTCCACCAAGTGCGACGTGATTCTGTCGCTCGATCTGGGCGAGAAGCCGAAGTTCGCTGTGAAGGACAAGCACAAAGACAAGGACCACGAGCAGAAGGTCTCGAAGGTCGATGGTCTGCGTGTCGAGGTCGAACCGCCCCAGCGCTACCAGGACGACCGACTGGCCCATTGGAAGAAGCGGGCTGCGCTGCCGGGACAGCTTGCTGCCAAGGGGGTCCGCATCGCGTTCTCTTCCAATGGACTCAAGCAACCCGGCGACTGGCTGGAGCAGGTGCGGTTGCACATGGAGCAAGGGCTGACCGAGGACCAGGCGGTCGCAGCCCTCACTCGCGATGCCGCCAAGATACTTGGTGTCGAGTCGCAACTCGGCACGTTGGAGTCCGGCAAGCGTGGACACGTTGTCGTCCTCAGTGGACCACTCGCTGACAAGGGGACCAAGGTCCGCTACGTCCTGCTCGATGGCCTGACCTATGAGTTCAATCCGCCCAAAGCCAGTGACGACAAGGACGCTGCCCCCCCAGCTGCCCAGCTCACCGGGCACTGGAACATGAAGATCCAGTCCGGCAAAAAGCCGACCGAAGCGGCGCTCGACCTCGCCCAGGACGGTAACCGACTGACGGGAACGCTGAGCAGTGAGTCCGGCGAGGGCCGTATCGCCAGCGGCTCGATCAGCGGTAAGGACGTGAAGTTCACGATCGAGATTGGAGCCGGAGACAAGACCATCGAACTGAAGTTCGTCGGCACGGTTGACGAGAAGACCCAGCTGAGCGGAACGCTAGAGTCGGCCTTCGGGGCACCGGCGAAGTGGTCGGCGACTCGGGTCGGCGGAGTGGAGGCCGAACCGAAAAAGGAGGGCACCACATCAAGCGAGAAGCCCACCGAATCCGCAGCTGTTGTCCAGATCAAACTCGACGAGACTGAGGCAGAAGGCAAGCCCCAAGCCACCCCCAAGCCGGATGACCAGTCGAAGACCGATCCAGTCAAGGCGGACGACGAGACGAAGTCCACTCAGGCCCCAGCTGGAAAGGGCGACAAAGACAAGGTCGGAAAGGATCGTGGCAAGATTGCTCCGGAGTATCCGACCGAGTTGGAGAGCGATCGCCTGCCGAAAGCCGACCCCACCGGCGGCAACGTGCTGATTCGCGGCGGCACGATCTTCACCGGCACGGGGGAGGTGTTGGAGAACGCTTCGATCCTGATCGAGAACGGCAAGATCAAAGCCATCGGTCCCGACATCGCAGCTCCCGAAGGCGTCCGCGTCATCGAAGCCAAAGGACGGTTCGTCATCCCCGGACTGATCGACACACACAGCCACATCATGATCGAAGGGGGCGTCAACGAGCACTCGCAGTCGGTGGTCTGTGAAGTCCGGATCAAGGACACGATCCGCTCCAACGATGTGCAGGAGTACCGCGCTCTCGCCGGTGGACTGACCACCGCGCGGCTGCTGCACGGGTCGGCGAACACCATCGGAGGGCAAGATGCCGTGGTGAAGATGAGGGTCGGACAGACATCGCGCGAACACCTGTTCGAGGCCGGTCCGCAGGGGGTGAAGTTTGCCCTCGGTGAGAACGTCAAACGGAAGAGTGGGCGTTTCCCGAATACGCGTCTCGGGGTCGAGGCCGTCCTCCAGCGAGCGTTCTTTGAAGCTCTCGACTACCGCCGCCAGTGGATGGAATACGATCGAGAGAAGAAGGCCAAGGGGGACATGACTGCCGTCCTGCCTCCGCGCCGAGACCTGCGGCTCGATGAACTCGTCGACATCCTGGAACACCGCACGCTCATTCATAGCCATTGCTACCGGGCCGATGAGATTCTGATGCTGCTCCGCACCGCCGAGGGGCACGGCATCCGCGTGCAGTCCCTCCAACATGTGCTGGAGGGATACAAGATCGCGCCCGAGATCGCCAAGCACGGGGCCAGCTGTAGCACGTTCGCCGACTGGTGGGCGTATAAGATCGAGGCCTACGACGCAACGCCGTTTAACACCTCGATGCTGCACGATGCCGGAGTCAATACGGTGGTGAAGAGCGACGATGCAGAACTGATCCGGCAAATGAATCTGGAGGCGGCCAAGTCGCTCAAGTACGGCAACATGCCGGTGCAGGACGCCTTGCAAATGGTCACGCGGAACCCCGCCCGCGAGTTGGGAATTCAGAGCCGGATTGGCACGCTCGAAGTCGGCAAGGACGGCGATGTGGCGATCTATAACGGCCATCCGTTCAGCCCGTTCTCGCGCGTCGAGATGACGCTGATCGAAGGCGAGATCCGGTTCCAACGCGACAAGCAGCCGACCGCCATGACGGCCAAGGGGCAAGAGCGGACCACCCAGGTGGCTCCGCTGGTACTGGCTCCTCCCGAGGTCCGCGCCAAGAAGCTGGAGATTCGGGAAGGGCTGATGCGGCTGCCGGGGGAGCGACTCAATCGCGGTGATGAACGTGACTTGCGAGCACCCATGACTCACATGCCCTACGCGATTATCGGAGCGATGATCCACCCGGTCGACAAGCCGGACATCGTGAGCGGTACAGTAGTCGTGCGAAATGGCAAGATCGATGCCATCCTGGAAGGCCCCGGAGCGCCAGCAGATGTACAGATCATCAACGCCAGTGGGTTGCATCTGTACCCCGGACTCATCGACGCGGGCACCACGCTCGGCATCGCGGAGATCGAACTGGTCGAGGTCACGCAAGACGCGGCCGAGATCGGCAAGTTCCAACCTGACCTCCGCGCGGGAATCGCCGTCAACGTCGAGAGCGAACTCGTGGAGGTCGCGAGGGCCGGGGGGATCACCTCGGCGTTCCTGCGTCCCCAGGGCGGGATCATTGGCGGGCAATGCTCGCTGATCCAAACCGCAGGCTGGACCCCCGAAGAGATGGTCCGCAACTACACCGCGGGGCTGTCGCTCAACTGGCCCGAGGACGATGAGAGGCAACAACGGCTGGCTCGATTCCTCAAGGAGTGCCGCCTGTACGATGCCGCCCGCTCGAACAAGGAGACCGCCAACACCGTACTGAAAGACCCCCGCTATGAGGCCATGCGGCTCTACGTCACTGGCAAGAAGCCGATCTTCGTCGAAGCCCACAGCCGCCAGCAGATTGCCGGGGCCTTGATCTGGGCCGAGGAAGAGAAACTCAAGATCGTCATCACCGGCGGGACCGAAGCGTGGAAGCTGGGGCGCGCCCTCAAGGCCCGCAACGTGCCGGTCATCATCGGTCCG
>JAYSUV010000270.1:0-14432 GCA_043718945.1 Planctomycetota bacterium | reverse complement strand
TCTGGGGACCGAGGACACGATCCTCTATTCGTCCTGCTTTGATGCCAATGGCGGACTATTCGAGACGCTACTCGGAGCGGAGGACGCGATCATCTCGGACGAGTTGAACCATGCCAGCATCATTGACGGAGTGCGTCTCTGTAAGTCGCAGCGATTCCGCTATCGCAACAACGACATGGCCGACCTCGAAGCCCAGCTCAAGCAGGCTCAGTCGGCGAGGTTCCGGATGATCGCGACCGATGGCGTGTTCTCGATGGACGGGTACTTCGCGAACCTGCCCGCGATCTGCGAATTGGCGGATAAGTACAAGGCGATGGTCATGGTCGACGACTCGCACGCGGTCGGGTTCTGCGGTCCGAATGGACGTGGGACACATGAGAAGCAGGGCGTCATGGACCGCATTGACATCCTGACCGGAACGCTCGGTAAGGCTCTTGGCGGAGCGAGCGGCGGCTACACCAGCGGTCGCCGGGAAATCATCGAATACCTGCGTCAGCGGTCGCGGCCCTACCTGTTTTCGAACTCACTGGCTCCCAGCATCGTCACCGCTTCGCTGGCAGCTCTCGACTTGATCGCGAACCAGCCACATCTCCGACAGCAGCTGTGGGAGAACACGGCATTCTTTCGCGAGGAGATGACCCGGCGCGGGTTCCAGATTCTTCCGGGCGAGCACCCGATCGCCCCGGTGATGCTGGGAGATGCGGTCCTCGCCGGGAAGATGGCCGAGCGGATGCTGGAGCAGGGGGTCTACGTCGTCGGGTTCTCGTACCCGGTGGTCCCGCAGGGCAAGGCCCGTATCCGCACGCAAATTTCCGCCGGGCATACACGGGCAGATCTGGAAGAGGGAATCGCCGCGTTTACGAAGGCCCGCCAGGGGCTCTCGGCGTGACGGACCATGACGAAGATCGCTTGCTTCTATTTCACTGTAGCGGCGACCACTGTCGCCGTCGGGTTCGTCGCGTGTTCCAGGTACGACGACTGCGTCGCTCGGCAGTATTCCAGCAGTTCACACGCCCGTTGAATGACCCCCAAGACATCTCCCTTGGCGTTTGCCGCCTGTTCGAGTTCCATTGCCTTAGCGGCGATTTCGGGCGCACCGTTGCGAGCTGCGGATTCGCTAAGTCGTCCGGCCATCACCTTGAGTCCGGCAATGTCCTGGAGGTCGACCGCTTCGGCGAGCCGCTCCATCTCCAGCCCGATGCCCAGAGCGGTCTCTTTAGAGACCTGTCCGGAGATTCGCATGTCGGGCTTATATCGCATTGACACTTTGATGAAGCGTTCGACGATCTCGGCATCGAACTGGGTTCCCGCACACCGCCGGAGTTCTGCAAACGCATCTGGAGTCGAGCGAGCGGAACGGTAGGAGCGCGGAGTCACCATCGAGTCGAAGGCGTCCGCCACAGCCAGGATCCGGGCACCCAGCGGAATGTGTGATCCGACTGGCCCCAGATTCTCGTCGCGGCCATCAAAGTGCCGACGGTAGTTCTCGACGATCAGCGACAGTTCCTCAGAGGCGAAGCTGGCGCGGATGATCTCCAGTCCGATCCGCTCATGTTTGTGCATCAGTGCCCACTCTTCGTCCGAGAGTTTCCCGGGCTTTCGCAGGATCGAATCGGGCATGCCGATCTTGCCGATGTCGTGGAGCAGGGCTGCGGTTTCCAGCACGTAGCAGTTACTCATCGACATCAGTCCCTGGGCGACATCGACGCACAAATCGGCGACACGGCGGCTGTGTGAGGCGGTGTCGGGGTCGCGGTATCCCAGTGCGGAGATCAAGGCGGTCACAGCTGGGAAGGGGATGTGAGTCTTGCTCGGCTGAGGAGCGTTCGTGCGCGTCACCTTCTTCTCGTCCACGACGAGACTCACGGGAACCTGGTCGAAGCGGACGACTTGATTACGCCCGTTTCGCTTGGCGACATACAGGCATTTGTCGGCCTGATCCAGGAGTTCTTGAGGAGTGTTCGGGAGCTGGCTGATCGCGGAGACACCGAGGCTGGCGGTGATGGACAGGTTGGGGAACTTCATGGCCGCGAGCGCCTTGCGGAATCGCTCTGCGCAGACGGCCCCCTCCAGAATGTCGGTATTCGGCAGCAGGACGGCGAACTCTTCCCCTCCATACCGCGCCACGATGTCTGACTCACGAGCAGTCTGTTCCAGGGTCTTGGCGACCTGTTGCAGGACTTGGTCCCCCACGCTATGGCCGTGTGTGTCGTTGACCGACTTAAAGTGGTCCACGTCGACCATGATCGCCGACAGTGGTTGGTTGTAGCGCTGGGCGGTGTTCCAGTGGGAGTCGAACTGCTCGAAGAACGAGCGGCGGTTGAAGCAACTGGTCAGCGGATCGCGGGTGGCCAATCGTTCGAGCACGGCGTTCTGTTCCCGGACCTTATCGCTCGACAGTCGCAGCGACTGAAGTGCCAACGACAGCTCGTCCTTCTTGCGCTCCAGGCGAGACACGTCTTCGAAGCTGGCGATGGCGCCGCGTCGACGACCGGCATCATCACAAATCGGGGACGCACTGACGACAAACGTCTTGTCGCCTTGAGTCGGTGAACTGAAGCCAAAGAATCGGCCACGTTGCGATTCTCCCCCCTTGAGGACTTGCATCCACGGGCGTTGGGTCGCGATCTGAACCCCCTCATGCTCCTCGGCGTTCCGATCCTTGTCGTCCTTGTCGATCCAGGGGAGGCTGTCGGCGGACTTTCCAATCAGATCATTCATCTCACACCCGGTCGTCTTGGAGAACGACTGATTGGCCAAGACGATGCGGCCTTGTGGATCGAGCAACAGCAGCCCCTCGGCCAGAGAATCCAGCGCGGATCGGACTCGTTGAGGAACGACTTTCGACGGGTTCAGCTGGGTCAGTACCTTTCTCAGATACATCCCGAACACGACGAGAGTGCAGAGAATGAAATAGAGACAGAGTGCCAGCAGCGGGTGCATGAACCTCCCGCTCCATCCGGTATAGGCGGGGGGGACGTAACAGACTTCGACTGTCCCCCAGCGCTGGTTCCCCTGAAAGATGGGGACGTGCATATGGGTTTCCGTCGATTGCGAGGATGTGGTGGCGGGCCAATCCCTTTCATGAGAGTCGGACGCAACGACGAGAGTCCCGTCGGCCTGGCGTAATCCGACAGAGCGAATCTCCTTGTTTCTTTCGATGATGGCCTTGAGTGAGGTCTCCATCGCCTCCTGATCCCCGCGCAGCGCAAATAGGGAGAACTGGATCGCAATCGATTCGCTGAGGTGGCTGCGACCGCGCATGATCGCATCCCGTTCATTGGGAACGAGACCGAGCAGGTGCGCCCCCAGCAGCGTCGTGAGTGCCATGGACACGAGGCTGATGGTGATACGACTTGTGGCAGACAGGGACTTCTTCATGGCCTCTCTCGCGGGGGAGAGCGAATGGACGGACGAACGGGGGAGCGCGCCACGGTCCCTGCGCAATGAGGGACCATCGACTCTACGCCGGATTTCCCGCAGAGAGGGGGGAGGCTCCCTCATCGGCAAGAATCCCCTCGATTTGGGGATCATTTCCATCATTGAAGTTGTCATAACGCGACAGGCCGGACGAATCGATAAAACCATCCGTCTCAGCGAAATCATTGCCACGGTTCGTCTGAGCACAACCGCCATCACCCAGAGAAGCGGGGAGCGGTGCTTCCTCTCAGGCGAATGAGGCAGAATCGCCTCATGGGGATGATTCTGCGGCTTCCTCCCCCCCAAGTATGACACATGTTGCAGTGGACGACCTTGGTGGTCACTTCATTCACTTCCCGGCGCATCGCCCCATGACTCAGCAGGCATCAAGCGTCGACGACCTGCTGGCCCGTCTCGGGTTGGCGAATAAGCCCCCGCTGGCCAAGTCCAATACCACATTGGGAACTGTTACGCCGCTGGCTGCACCGCAACTCCCCGCCGTTGCGCCCCCACCTGCTCCTGTCGCCACCCCGTCTGATCGTGGAACAGAAGTTTCACGCGCCGAGGCCAGGCGCCGCGAATCCGAAATTCGGCTGGCGGAAACGCTGCAACGGCTGAAGGGAGGGGCCGCTCCCCCACGTCCTCGGGAGGCCGTGGTCGCCCCCCCTGTGGTGGAGTCTGTACGACTTGAGTCGGCTCCCATTCAGAGCGAAGCTCCCGAACGACTCGCATCGGCACCGCCTCGGGAGGCCTTCTGGCCCCGCGCTCCGCGCCACTTGGCCGACACCGGAATCACCGACTCCGATGTGGTTTCGTTGATGCTCAAATTCTTACTGCACCGCGGCACCGAATCCGGTTCTCGCATTGCGATTCATGTGGGTCTGCGATACCCCGTGATCGAGCCGATGTTGCGGCAACTGAAGGCTGACAAGCTGGTGATCTACAAGTCGTCACTGACCGGTGGAGACTACCAGTACGAATTGACCGATCTGGGTCGCGACCGAGCCCTGCGTCTCAGCGAGTTTTGCACCTATCACGGGACCGCTGCGGTGTCATTGGCGCAGTACATCACGAGTGTGAAAGCCCAGACGATCACGGGACTCAAGCCTCCCTTGGCCGCGATTCGTAATGCTCTGGGTGACCTGAACATCAATGAAAGACTACTCAGCAACGTGGGGCAGGCGATTCATTCCGGGCGCGGAATGTTTCTCTTTGGCCCTCCTGGAAATGGCAAGACCAGCATCGCAGAACGTGTCACAAAGTCATTCGGTGATACGGTCTGGATTCCTAAGTGCATCAGTGCGGCGGGTGAGATCATTCGTCTGTTTGACCCCAATCGCCACAAGCCGGTTCCTGTCGAAGATCCGAATATCCTCGATGAAGTCGATGGCCGCTGGGTCCATATCGAACGTCCAACGATCATCGCCGGAGGTGAACTCCGGATGGAGAATCTGGAGATCACCGTCATTCGCGGCACCGGAATCGGCGAGGCTCCACTGCAACTCAAGGCGAACTGCGGCACGCTCCTGATCGACGACTTCGGACGACAGACGATGCCCGTGGATCAGCTGCTCAACCGCTGGATTATCCCCCTCGAAGAGCGGCACGACTTCCTGCAGTTGGAAAGCGGTCGCAGCATTCAAGTACCGTTTGACGAGCTGATTATCTTCTCGACGAACCTGGAGCCGAGAGAACTCGTCGACGACGCCTTCTTGCGCCGCATTCCCTACAAGATCGAAGTCAAAGATCCCTCCGAAGAGGAATTCCGCAATCTGTTTCTGATGCTGGCCCAGAAGCTGGGATTCCAGTGCGAGCGGAGCGCAGTGGACCACCTGATTCAAACGCATTATCTGCCCATCGACCGCCCGTTCCGCTTCTGCCAACCGCGCGACCTGCTGCGGCAGGTGGAGAACCGTTGCACTCTGCACGGGTTGCCCTACATCGTCACCAAAGAGGCCCTCGACCAGGCGGTCGGTAACTATTTCTCGATTATGTGAGCATGGTGGGAAGCGGAGACTGCACTGGCAGAGACATCTGTTGAGTTCACCGGTCCCTCCATGCCGCGTTCGCTTCGATGCTCGACTCGCAATCCCCTGAACCATGCGAAGTGAGACAGCGAGTGATATCACCTCGGGATGCTGGACGGGGCTCCAATCGCGACTGGTGGCTGTATTGTTTCTAAACGAACGGGCTCTCCGACGATCTCGCCGCGACGTTTCTTTTCGTCAATGTAACACTGTGCCGTCACCTGCAGCAGTTGGTCCGAACGGCCCGCAATCACTCCCTCCAGTTTGGCGGCCATCTGCTCGATCCAGCCCGGCTGCTGAGTCATCGCCAGCTGCATCATGCGGACGAACAGGCTGATCTCCTCGAAGTTCTTGTCGGTAATTTTATTGCTGATCGGGGCCATCGCTTTGGCCACCGTTTCGACGGTTTGCGAAGGGAACGCCACGAACAGGTCGGCGGTGTGCGTGACGATCTGTTCTCCGTCCGCGTTGACCTCGAAGGCGGTGCGTACGTGCATGACGGCCCGAGCCTGGATCGGTTTACTGAGGACCGGACTCTGAAACATCCCACTGCAATGGAGCAAGCAATCGGTCGGCGTCCGCGACAGAATCTTAATGACCCCCACGCTCCCGTCCTTGGCGTCGGCTTCGTATTCAAACTCGCCCGTCTGAAACATCTGCAGCTTCGAAACGCCCATCGCCCGCCACATGCTGACCGCCACATCGGGGTGGTCCGCGAAGAAGCGGTAGACGCGATGGTCGACCTGGCTGCGAATGGTCGGCAGTCGCCGGTACAGACTGGAGCTGTTCACCACTCCATTGGCCAGCTGCTGCGACGAGGCGGGGAGCTGTGCGATGGGCAACAGCTTGAGGGCCTCGTCACGGGACTTCTTATTCGAAGTCCCCGCGTGCAGCGTTTCGACCGTGAGTTCCTCATGCGGCAGTCGCTCTCCAGACACTAGCTGTAGCGACAGCGGGTCTGGGTCTTGAGCGATCCCCCCCGTGGGAAATAGCCCGACCAGAACGATCAGCGCCGCCAGCCAGAGCACGTTGCTCTGTCTGGGTGAAATAGCCCCCCGGCTAACCCCCATGAGAAATCCCCCCACCAGTCGCACGAGCACGTGAATCGTGCTCGTATCGCCCCCATGCGACTGGCCCCGACGGAATAATCGGCAAAGTCAACCCCGAAGCGTCAACGGAAATCCCAAGGGGCCACTTCGCGGCAGATTCCGCCGATCTCGGGCCGGAATGCCTCCTGGGGAGGCGATTGATGTGTTGGCGGATGGCAAATGGCTGATGGCCAGAAAGATCCCGTCGTTTCTGGCCATCCGCCATCCGCCACTCACCCCACTTTGCCCGATTGCTTTATCGGCTGGCATGGGAGGAACCCGCGTCGACACTCCTGTCGCGGGCGAGTCTGTCACCTCGGTGAAGTTTGACTCGTGCCGTCGGGTCTTCTGTGTCGAAACAGAAGATCAGAGGCATTGCGCGGGGCCTCGGTTTCGTGAACTCCGATCATTTTCAGAGGATGCACCCGTGTCGAACCCTGGCATGTGGCTTGAAATTCGAAAAGGAAAGACCAACTTTCCCCTGCGGCCCATCTCGGGGGAGCGATTCCTGATCGGAGCGGGCAGCCACTGCCACCTCCAACTCGGCGGCGATCACGTCCCAATGCTGCACAGCTTACTGGTCATTGAAGGGCAAACCGCTCACCTGGAAGCGGTCATTACAGAGCCACCCCTGCTGGTCAATGGCCAGGCTCGCCGAATGGTGGAACTCCAGGATGAGGACATCGTCACGATCGGTGACTTCGAGTTTGTATTCCACCGATTGGCGTCATCGGAGCCGTTCTCGCAGGCGTCTGTCTCAGAGCTTCCAGAACTGGAGGAAGTTTCCGAGGTGGCCGATCTCTCCCGCTTGAGTGCCTTGGAGTTAGTCAACCTCATCGAGGAGGAAGCCCAGCAGATTACGGCGTTCAACCGCAGTCGAGAGTTGGGTGCTGCCGCACTGATTGACGCAGCGCGGCGATCCGGTGCCCACCCTCAGCGGATCAGCGTCCCTTGGTCAGCCAATCCGCTGCAGACTGCTCACCTCCCACGGGCGGAGCAGTGGCAATCTCAGTATGAGGCATTGCTGGAGCGCCAATCGGAACTGAGGATTGCTCAGGAACAGCTGGCGGCTGAGTTGGCCGAGTTCGCGAAACAGGTAGCACTCATTCCCGTGTCGGAAATCCAGCCGTCACGGCGTGCCAGTGCATAATCGATAGTCGGGATGTCCGACAAAAGTCCCTGTAGCGTGGGCTTTAGCCCACGCGGGAGCGACATCTTCAGGGAAGCGTGGGCTAACGTTCACGCGACTTCCACATCTGTCGGAAACGTCATTGTGGGGATTCTCTGCAACGATTCAGTTCGTTCCCATTTCGGTTGAATTGCCAGTCTCCACGGTCTTGGTTTGCTCGGCATCACGTTCCGCATTGCGCTCCGCGGTGCGAAAGCCAAATACCAACAAGGCCACCACCACCACGATGCCCGCACCGGCCAGCAGCGCAAACAGTATCGCGTCGATCCCACCTCCATGAGAGAGCGCGAGCCGTGCTCGATCTTTGGTCATGGCGTCATAGGACACGGCGAACACTCCGGCAGGCAGGGGCGGACACTGCGCGGGCGCACCGGCAGCTACGGAGAACAACTGCACCTCTTGTTCCGAAGTGAAATCAACTCTCACAGCATGCGTATTCCCATGCAATAAATTCGGTTACGACAACAACGGCTCTGCCCATCGTGAAATGAATGCTTCGAAACCTAAACAGAATGTTCAGATTCTCCATCCACTGTCTCAGACGAACGGCCCAGGGAACCAGTTGTGCCACACTCCTTCCGAAGTCTGGCCGCTCGCTCACGAGAAGTGAACTCTCACTCCACAACCGTGAGTGTCGACTCATCCCCATCCGTCAGATGTCCCCAGCGCTGATCTATTGAGTGATGGTCGTGCCTCATCCCCTGATGAATCCCACTTCCAATTGATGCCAATCCTGTTCCCGCCTATTGTTCATCGGCCTCACTTGGAGGTACTTCATCTGACAGTCAGGATCGCCCCATGAGCAGCTCCGCCCAGCGCTATTTTGAACAGGCCGCCACGATTCTCGGCATGGGAGCCAGTGAGCAAAAGCTGCTCCTGACTCCGCTGCGCGAGGTCCGCGTGCAGGTCGCCATGCGGATGGATGACGGCCAGCTCGCCACCTTCACCGGCTACCGCATTCAGCACGACAAAGCTCGCGGGCCGATGAAGGGGGGCTTGCGATACCACCCCGAGGTCAACTCGGCGGAGGTACTCGAACTCGCCTCGCTGATGACTTGGAAGACAGCTGTCGTCGATCTGCCGTATGGAGGAGCCAAGGGCGGGATCTCGGTCGACCCGAAGACACTCAGCCCCGGCGAACTGGAACGCATTACTCGCAAGTTCATCGACGAGATTCACGAGGTGATTGGCCCGGACCAGGATATCCCTGCTCCCGACATGGGGACCAATGCCCAGGTCATGGCCTGGATCGAAAACCAGTATGAAAAGTACCACGGCTACAGCCCCGGTTGCGTGACGGGCAAGCCAGTCGAGATGCACGGGATCGATGGCCGCGAAGAGGCGACCGGTCGCGGCGTGGCGATCATCCTGCAAGCGACACTCGCCAAACTCAATCGCCCGCTCAAGGGAATCAGCGTGGCGATCCAGGGGTTCGGCAACGTCGGGTCATTCGCCGCTCGCATTCTCCACGACATGGGGGCCAAGGTCGTCGCGGTCTCCGACGTGCTGGGAGGCACCTACAACGCGAACGGGCTCGACATTCCCGCCCTGCAAGCCCACGCAGCCATCCCGGATAAGGTCTCAGCCTTCTCCGGCGGCCAACCGATCATCAACGCCGAACTGCTCGCCTGCGATGCGGAGGTCTTAATCCCCGCAGCACTGGGCGGAGTCCTGACCGGGGACAATGCGTATGCGGTCCGGGCCCAGATCATCATCGAGGCGGCCAACGGACCCACCACTCCCGAAGCCGATGAGATCTTCAATCAGCGCGAACTGGTTGTGGTCCCCGACATCCTCGCCAACGCGGGCGGCGTCACCGTCAGCTACTTCGAGTGGGTTCAGAACCGCCAGCACTTCAAGTGGGAACTGGCCGATGTTCGCGACAAACTCGCCAGGCAGATGACCCGCGCCTTTGACGATGTGTGGAACATCGCGACCGAGAAGAAGCTGCCGCTCCGCACAGCTGCGTACCTACTCGGAGTCGGACGGGTGGCGAGGGCGACGAAACTGGCCGGGATTGAGTGAGGCCAGTGAGCTGATGTGACTGACCGTGGGAGAGGCTTCCAGCCTGTCATCTGGATTGGAGTTGACAGGCTGGAAGCCTCTCCCACGGGGCAGACAAATCTGACCTTACACCTGATAACTCGACATCAGGTGCCAGTTCCGCACGAGGGGGCCGCCTTCGTTCCCTCACCTTTGGCTCGTGTTTCGACCAGTTTCCACCCCGCGAGGAGGAGTGCCAATGACGACGCCGAGTAGATGAGCTTGAACGTCAGCAGCTGTTTGACTTCGATCGGAAATCCCAGCGTGCGGTACGACGGACAGGTAAACCAGATCATTTCCAGAAAGCCGAGGACGAACGCGCACACCCCCAGCCAGGGGCGATGCCGAACTGTCGCGATCATTCCCAAGACCAAGGCCACCAGACCACTCCACCAGAAGAAATGCAGACGTGTCAGCTGCTTGGCGCGTTCTTCCCGTTCTTGGATAGCCTGTTTCAACTCACGCTCACTCTTGTAAGGTTCCTCATCGTAGTAGCTTCGATAGCCCTCCTCCTTTTGCTTGTTCGCTTGGCGAATCACTTCGGCGTCTTTGACCTGCTGTTGAGCGGGTTCGTAGAGATTGAGCAGTTCGTCGATCGTCTGGGTCGCAGCGATCTTCTGTTGAGTGGGTTCAAACTTGTCGAGTACCGATTCATTTCTCTCGACCCACAGAACGTACGCATGCCGCAATGTTTGACTACCAATCATCAGGATTGCAAGAATCGCGGCGACCGATTTGAACTTATTCATGGGAACTCCGATTATTGTGACGTGAAGGAGATGAAAGTCATTCTGACGGCGAGCTGAGCAGGGATCAATCGTGCGCCAAAGGATGCACTTTTTGAATTGGACAGCGCCACTTTTCAGAAACGGCGGCGGGCGGCGGGGTCAGGAGGCTTTGCGGATGTCCCCGGCGTGGGGAACCGTCGCCAGCCTGTCGATTCGCGGACCAACGCGATGGACCCTCCCCCTAATGCCGCGAGCCTTCAATGCCGCTCCCGGTCGGGGCCATCCGCAAAGCCTCCTGACCCCGCCACCCAGGTGTTTTCCACACTTACGGCCAAGAGGGGCGCTGTTTAAGCCTTGCAGAAATAGTCGCGTCCGAGAATAGAGTCGTTTCGGCCTGACATGGTACACTGAATCCATCAGTGGCCTTCAATGGATGATGCGATGCTCGACTTTGGACAACTCAACCGGCGTTCTCTCCTGCAACGGTCCGGCATGGGGCTCGGGGCGCTCGGGCTGGCGGGGCTGCTGGTGGATGATTCGCAGCGGTCAGCGTCTGCGGCACCGACTGACACCGGACTCGGTCAGAAGCTCCCACAGTTTCCGGCGAAGGTGAAGCGGGTCATCCACTTCTTCTGCAATGGGGGACCGTCGCACGTCGATACGTTCGACCCCAAGCCGATGCTGACGACGTATGCCGGGCAGCCCGCTCCGATCAACCTGACCACCGAGCGTAAAACCGGCGCGGCGTTTCCGTCCCCGTTCAAGTTTCAGAAGTACGGACAGAGCGGCCTCGAAATCAGCGAGATCTTCGCGAAGACAGCTGAGCATGCCGACGACATCGCGGTCATCCGTTCGATGTATGCTCAGGTGCCAAACCACGAGCCATCGCTGATGCTGATGAACTGCGGCGATTCGGTGCAGTCGCGGCCGAGCGTCGGCGCATGGGTGATGTATGGACTCGGGGCCGAGAATAAGAACCTGCCGGGGTTCATTGCCATGTGTCCCGGCGGGATGCCGATCAAGGACTCCGAGAACTGGCAATCGGGATTCTTGCCCGGCATTTACCAGGGCACGTTCATCGACCCGCAGCACCGCGAACTGGAAAAGCTGATCGAGAATATCCGCAGCCCGCATGCTTCACTGGCCGTGCAGCGGAAGCAGCTCGACCTGCTGAAGACCCTCAACACCGAGCATCGCGACGAGCGGCTCGACCCCCGGCTCGACTCGCGGATACAGTCCTTCGAACTGGCGTTCCGGATGCAGACCGAAGCGGCTGAAGCGTTCGATATTTCGAAGGAGCCCGCCCATGTGCATGCGGCGTACGGCGACGGTGTCCACGGGCGGCAGACTCTCATCGCGCGGCGGCTGCTCGAACGCGGAGTGCGCTACGTCCAGCTGTGGCACGGGGCAGGACAGCCGTGGGACAACCATGCTCAGATTGAATCCAATCACCGCAAGCTGGCCGGAGAGATCGATGGCCCCATCTCGGCGCTCATGCACGATCTGAAACAGCGCGGGATGTTCGACGAGACACTGATCCTGTGGGGCGGCGAGTTCGGACGCACCCCCACCGTGGAACTCGGCGGTGACGGCAAAGAACAGCTGGGCCGCGACCACAACCATTACGGGTTCAGCGTGTGGATGGCCGGCGGCGGAATCAAGGGCGGAATGGCCTACGGAGCGACCGACGATTTCGGATTCAAAGCCGTCGAAAAGCCGACCAGCGTCCACGACCTGCACGCCACCATCCTCCACCTGCTCGGCTTCGACCACGAACAGCTGACGTACCGCTACGCCGGTCGCGATTTCCGCCTGACCGATGTGCATGGCAAGGTTCTCAGGGATATCCTGGCGTAACCTCCGCACCGTAGCTGAAGTCGTAAGACTTCTGCCCGCTTGCCGTCTGAACTCACGCTCAGCAGAATTCTCAGGAATTCTGCTACGCCGTGTTCGCCCTTGTTGGCTACCGCGTTCCGGCCCGATTACTATGGAGGTTCCCCCACTCCCAGACTCACCGACTTTGGAGCCACAGCTCATGGCCGATCAACCGCAACTTCAACCCGGAACCCTCTGCTTGCATGGGGGCCAAGTGCCCGACCCGACGACGAACTCGCGGGCGGTGCCGCTCTATCAGACGACCTCGTACGTCTTCAACAGCACCGATCACGCCGCCAATCTGTTCGGGCTGCGCGAGTTCGGGAACATCTACACACGGTTGATGAACCCCACGACCGATGTGCTGGAGAAGCGGTTGGCCTTGCTGGAAGGTGGCTCGGGAGCCTTGGCCGTCGCCTCGGGTCAGGCAGCTGAGTCGCTGGCGATCCTCAACATCTGCCAGGCGGGTCAGCACATCGTTTCGTCGTCGAGCCTCTACGGCGGTACGTATAACTTGTTCCACTACACCTTCCCCAAGATGGGGATCGACTGCACGTTCGTCGATCAGAGCAATCCCGAGAACTTCAAGAAGGCGATCCAGCCCAACACCCGCTGCCTCTATCTGGAGACGATCGGCAACCCGCGTTGTGACATCGCCGACCTCGCCGCCATCGCTCAGATCGCTCACGAAGCGGGTATCCCGCTGATCGTCGACAACACGATGGCCAGCCCGTTCCTGTGCCGACCATTCGACCATGGGGCCGATGTCGTCGTGCATAGTTGCACCAAGTTCATCGGCGGGCACGGCACCTCGATCGGCGGGGCGATCATCGAGAAGGGCGGCTTCCCCTGGAACAACGGCCAGTTCCCCGAGCTGACCGAGCCCGACCCCAGCTACCACGGGATGAGCTTTTTCAACACGTTCGGCGGGATGAACATTGCGTACATCCTCAAGATCCGCACGCAACTCCTCCGCGACCTCGGCCCGGCGATCAGCCCGTTCAACTCCTGGATGCTGCTGCAAGGGTTGGAGACGCTGCACCTGCGGATGGAGCGGCACTGCGACAACGCTCTGGCTGTGGCGAAGTTCCTGGCCAGCCACAAGAAGGTCTCGTGGGTCGGGTACGCCGGTCTGGAGTCCCACCCCAGCTACGCCCTCGGCAAGAAGTACATGCCGCGCGGCACCGGAGCCGTGTTCGGCTTCGGCATCGCTGGGGCCACCCCCGCCCAGCAGACGCAGAACGGCATCAAGCTGATCAACAGCGTGAAGCTCTTCTCGCACCTGGCCAACATCGGCGACAGCAAGTCGCTGATCATCCACCCCAACAGCACAACGCACCAGCAACTGACTCTGGAAGAGCAGAAGAGCACCGGCGTGACCCCAGACTTCGTGCGTCTGTCGATCGGGACCGAAGATGTGAACGACATCATCGGGGACCTGAAGCAGGCGTTGGATGCGGTGTAATTGCTCACTGATTTGCCCCGGTAGCCGTCGGGCTCGCCCGACGTGCTTCCGTGTCGACTGTTGATTCGAGATCTCGTTCGGGTTTAGGTGTCGCCACGAGAAGCAAGCGCCTCAGCACGCGAAATCATCTGTCGCACCTGATGAGAGACACGCATTGGAAGGATTTCCACCTCGGGATGCTTGGCTCTGAACACTCGAAAGACCTCATCTGCAAAGGACTGCCCAATCGATGCCACATCGGTGAAGTCGAGCATCACTGTCTTGAAGCGATCAAAGCGTGCAAGCAAGCGTTTTGCCTGGGATCTTGACACCAAGTTGTCATCACCGTATTGCATCAGTTTCACTGGCACCACAGTTTTGTTGAAGCCAAAGTCTTCGGAGGAGGTGAATTTGTCAAACACCTTCTTCATTATACGTGCCGTATGATTGTGCAGCACCATACGTACCAAGGTTCCACCTTTGGGATCACTCCGCTGCAGAATCCAATCTTCCTTCTTATCAAACTCGTGCGAGAAATAGACACCGCCAGATACGATTTCGAACTCGTCGAACATCCGAGAAGAGAAAAAGATGCCTTCACCAGAATGATTGGCTGGG
>JAYSUV010000269.1:0-14441 GCA_043718945.1 Planctomycetota bacterium | reverse complement strand
TCGCAGATTGTCACAGATTCAATCACTCGCCAATCGCATGATTTCCGGTCCTGAGGCTAGGGAGATTGACTGCTGCCGACTTTTGAGATGCACACACCTCAATTTCGACAGGCATCCCTGCCATTCGCGGGATTGACTGAATTCTCGGGTGGATTACACTGATAATGCGAACCCGCACGGATTCTCTGTGTCCTGCTCGAACCATGACCCACACCACTCACCTGCCTGGCCGACTGCTCCTTACTTCCCCCGGGAAGTCTTAGGTCCGTTGGCGAACGCCTTGCGATTCACCCTCAGCCTTGAGACTCTTCCGAGAGTCTCAAGGCTGATTTCGTTTCTGAGCGAGCGGCAGACGTCAGTCTGTCGAGTCTGCTCACCGTTCACTGTCACTCGACTCCCCCGACTCACGTCGGAGGCTCGCTGGGATCCCCACCATGTCCGACACGATTACCATCTTCGACACCACCTTGCGCGATGGCGAGCAGTCGCCCGGTTGCAGCATGACGACTCCGGAGAAGCTGGAGATCGCGAAGGCGCTGGTCGAACTCGGGGTCGACGTGATCGAGGCGGGGTTCCCGATTGCCTCGCCGGGGGACTTCGATTCGGTCAGCCAGATCGCCAACGTGTTCGGCGATCGCACGACGATCTGCGGTTTGGCCCGTTGCCGGACCGAGGACATCGACCGCGCGTGGGACGCCTTGAAGGGGGCCGAGAAGGTTCGCATCCATGTCTTCCTGGCCACGAGCGCGATCCATCGCGAGTTCAAGCTGAAGATGGCCAAAGAGGAGATTGTCCGCCGCGCGGTCGAGATGGTGAAGTACACCGCCGACAAGATGAGCCAGCGGAAGGACATCACCCGCCCGGATGTCGAGTTCTCGCCCGAGGACGCAGCCCGTACCGAACTCGATTTCCTGTGCGAGGTCGTCGAGAAGGCGATCGAGGCTGGGGCCACCACCGTCAACATCCCCGATACTGTTGGGTACGCGACGCCGAACCACTACTTCAAGGTCATCTCGCACCTCAAGCAGCACGTCTCGAACATCCACAAAGCGGTCATCAGCACGCACTGCCACAACGACCTGGGCATGGCCGTCGCCAACAGCCTCGCAGCTGTCGAGGCCGGGGCACGACAGGTGGAATGCACGATCAACGGCCTCGGCGAGCGGGCCGGAAACGCGGCTCTCGAAGAGATTGTGATGGCCTTGCGGACTCGCAAGGATTACTACGGCATCGAGACCAAGATCAACACGCCGCGTCTCTTCCCGACGAGTCGGCTGGTCTCCAGCATCACCGGGATGAAGGTCCAGCGGAACAAGGCGATCGTCGGCCAGAACGCGTTTGCTCATGAAGCCGGAGTGCATCAACACGGCATGCTGCAATCGCGCGAGACTTACGAAATCATGCGCCCCGCCGATGTCGGCTACATCGGCCAGAACCTGGTCCTCGGCAAGCACAGTGGACGCCATGCCTTCCGCGCCCGGTTGACCGAACTCGGCTATCAGCTCGACGACGCCACGGTGCAAAAGGTCTTCGACGACTTCACCGCCCTGTGCGACAAGATCAAGGAGGTCAGCGACTCCGACATCATCGCCCTCATCGAGAATCGCACCCAAGCCACCCAGGCCGTCTGGTCCCTCACCAGCTTCAACGCCACCGCCGGAACCGGCTCGCTCCACACAGCTGCGATCGAGGCGGAACACCGCGATGGGCACAAGGTGCAGAAGGCCGCGACCGGCGATGGCCCGATCGATGCTCTGTTCAAATGCCTGGGCGACATCACCGCTGTGCAGGTGAAGCTGAAGGACTACACCGTCCGCAGTGTCTCCAGCGGCACCGAAGCCCTCGGCGAAGCCAACGTCGAAGTCGAACACAACGACCGCACCTACCATGGCAAGGGGGTCAGTACCGACATCATCGAGGCGAGTGCCCTGGCGTACCTAAATGCGCTCAATAAGGTGCTCTCGAACGCCGATGGAAGGGCGATCCACCCGCAGCATGGGGTGTGATGTGGGAGCTGCCTCTTCGCCGCGAAAGCGGCGGCAGCAGATAGCCGTGGGCGACAGCCCACGGACCCGGTTTGGCGTTGGTCCTAAGCCGCGAGAGCGGCGACCGCCCCCTCGCAGTATCCCGGTCGACGCTCTCGCGGCTGGTTGTAATGCCAGAGATCAATCCGTGGGCTGTCGCCTACGGCTATCCGCTGCCACCGCTCTCGCGGTGAAGAGAAGGCGCTGAAGTTCGGTCGCTTGGACCCGACCGAGCTGACCCTGCATCAGCAGGTTCTTGCCCCGAGGCTCGACGGCGTGATAACCTCCAGAACCGCCAACACCGCTTGTGTGTTCGAGCGCATGTTCGCATTGATGGCCGGAGAGTCGGTATGACAACAGTTCGCTGGATCGTATGTGCAGTCATGCTGCTGGTGTCCGCTCCTGGGGTCGGCCACGGGGCATTCCCAGCGGATGCTGGCCTGCGCAATGTCCAAACGGAGTTTGGGGCGAAGGGCGACGGCGTCACCGACGACAGCCTCGCAATTCAGGCGGCATTCGAGGCCTGCCAGCAGAAGCACATGGAGATCGTCTACTTCCCCAACGGGGTATACTTGGTCTCTCGGCCCGTTCATTTTCGCGGCTGGATGTTCGTTCAAGGGGAATCGCGGGACGGCACGATTATCAAGCTGAAGGATAAGTGTCCGGGTTACACGGATGCCAAGCAGCCGAATTATCTGATGGCCACGACCGATCCGATGGAGCCCGAGTTACGGCCCGGTGGCGACAACATGGCGTTCAGTAACCATGTCCTCGACCTGACATTGGATACCGGCACGGGGAACCCGGGTGCGATCGGGGTGCAGTTCATTTCACACAACGGCGGCGGGCTGGAGCGGGTCACGATCCGCTCGGGTGATCGCCAAGGGTTAATCGGCCTCGACCTGCGTACACCTTGGAATGGGCCGTGTCTGTTTAAGACGCTTCGCATTGAGGGCTTCGACACGGGGATCGAAAGCCGTCACCAGACCTACTTCAGTACGTTCGAGGAGATTCATCTCGAGCGGCAAAACGTGCTCGGCTGGGGCAATTTCGACCATCCTGTGGCTGTGCGTCGACTAACCAGTCTCAATGAAGTGCCAGTGATTCGCAATACCGGAGCTGAGGGGCATCTCGTCGTGATCGATTCCCAGTTTGCGGGCGGGAGTCCGGATGTCGCGGCCATTGAGAACGACAAAGGGGAACTGTTCGCCCGGAACATCCAGACGACGGGCTACTCAGCTGCGATCCGCAACCGCGATCAAGTGATCGGAGGGGCGGACATTAAGGAGTACATCTCGGGCCAGACCATCCAGTCGCATGAGTCGCCAACGCGAACTCTGAATTTGCCTATCGAAGAGACGCCAGAACTCCCCTGGGAACCACTGAAAGATTGGGTCAACGTCTTGGATTATCAGCCAAGAGCGATCAGCTTCTGGGCTGGCGATCATGAGGAAACGGGATACGACGCAGCAGTCGCGATTCAGAGGGCCATCGACAGCGGAAAATCGACGATCTACTTTCCGCATGGCAAATACATTTTGCAGGCACCGGTCATTATTCGAGGCAAAGTCCGGGTGATCCAGGGGTGTGGTTCGACTCTACTGGCTCATCGCACGGAGTTCAACGATAAGTCAGCACCGGCTGTCATATTGGGCGAGACTGAAGCCAAAACCGTATTCATTGATCGCATCAGCATGCCGCAACATGGAGCCATCAAGAGCGACTACTACTTCTCTCATCAGGGTCAGGCCGATCTGGTGGTCCTGCATTCCCGCTGGATGTCGTATCGCAACGGTCCGCAGTGTGGCAAGCTGTACGTCGCTGACATGTGCGGGTCACCCTGGCTGTTCGAGCATCCTCAGAAGGTGTTCTTCCGGAGTTTGAATTGTGAAACTCACGAGGGAATCAAGATCGACAACCGCGCCGCCGACATGTGGCTGTTCGGGTACAAGGCGGAAGGCACCGCGACCGAGATCCGCAACGGGCAGCTGGCCAGGACCGAACTACTCGGCGGTCTGCTCTATCCTGCGGGCGGCGACATTGAGAAGAACCCCAGCTTTATCAATGACGGCGGTCGCCTGTCACTGGTTCACGCGATGTTCTGGGCCAATCGCCAATACATCCACGACACCTGGAATGAGGTCCAGAAAACACACCGCACGGAATCTCGCGTCATGGATCTGTACGTGACAGATCCGGATGTGAAGTAGTCGATTACTCGTCCCCGCATGACGGGGGCGGGAACCGACGTCAGCGGTTTGGTATTGAATCTGAACCGCGAGAGCGGCGACCGCCTCCCGGATGTATCTCGGTCGCCGCTTTCGCGGATAGGTAGATTGTCAGCGATCAATCCATGGGCTGACGCCCACGGAGACATGCTGCCACCGCTCTCGCGGTGAAGAGAGGTGGCCTCGGTTGTGTCTCTTGGGATCCTCACGAGATTGCTCCGTCACACAACTCAATGTATCACTGGCGGCATGACATCGGTTCGAATCTTGACATCCTTGCTGGCGGGGTGGCCCAGACACTGCTTTGAGTGTCTGGGTTGTTGAGCAACAAGAACTCACGAAGGACACGAACTCGGAGGCTTAGGGGTGGCTCAAAGTCGCCGGATTCTCCGAATCCGGTGTGGGTGATGTCCGCGCCGCGCGGGCGTTCGGAAAACACTGTGATCGGGCCACTCGGTCACGTTGTGAAAGTGTGTCTCGCCCTGTGGGCTCTGAACCACCGGACTCGGAGAGTCCGGCAACTGTGTCGGCCGCGGCGCGGAGTGTCGGACATTGCGTGTCATTCCGGCGGGCAGTGCGGCTCGTGTAGACTCTGGACATCTCGTGACCGGCGCGCCTTGCAGCCGGTCCGATGCCGATTCTGCGAACGCTGGCCTGACTATGAACACTGCAACTGACGTGGACCCCGGACTGCTCGTCCGCTGGAGGAAATGGCCGCTGTATGGGCGGATTCTTGGCGCGCTGGTCATCGGCATTGTGCTGGGGCTACTGCTCGGCAAGCGAGCGATCGTGTTCGAGCTGCCTGCGAAGATCATTCTCCAGCTATTGGGCGCGCTGGCTCCCCCGCTGATTCTGATCGCGGTGACGCATGTGCTGATGACGACCGAGATCAAGGGCAAGACGGCCCTGCGGCTGGGCGGGCTGTTGATGCTCAACACCGTGGTGGCGATCTGCATCGGGTTGTTTGTGGCCAACACAGTTCAGCCGGGTCGGTGGATGAAAGACGATGATCTCAAAGCTCAGGTCGAAGAGATCGAAGCTCAAGTCAATGAGTTCAAAGCAGAAATCGGAGTACTCAAAGTTCAAGTCGAAGATCGCAAGCTCAAAGCCAAAGTCAAAGAATTCGACACTGAGGTCGATGATCTCAAGTCCAAGGTTGCCGTACTCAAGTTCAAAGTGGAAGACCCGAATGCCAAAGTCGAGGAACTCCAGTCCGAGATCAAAGAACTCAGAGATAGAGTCAAAGAGCTCCAGGCGAAAGTGAAGGCGATTTCGACCGGCATCTCCCCAGTACAGATCGTGATCGACAACATCCCCAAGAGCCTGCTTGGCCCGTTGGGTGATAAGCCCAACGTGATCGGCGTGATCTTCATTGCGTGTGCATTCGGCATCGCTTTGCGGTCGCAGCGGACCCGTCCGGTTGGCAATGTGCAGGACATCGTCGAGGTCGCCTACCAGGCATTGATCACGGTGTTGCACTGGGTCATTGATCTGGTCCCCATCGGCGTATTGTCGATCGTGGCCAAGGTGGTCGGCACCGAGGGGTTTCGTCCCTTCCTCTCGATGGGAGCGTTCATCGTCGCCGTTCTGCTCGCGCTGGCACTCCAAGGATGCTGGTATCTGCTGCGCATCCGCTACTTCTCGTGGTGCCGTCCGCTCGATGTGCTGCGCGGGATGCGCGACTCGCTGATCATGGCCTTCTCGACCGCCAGTTCGACCGCCACGATGCCGGTGACCTATGCCTGCCTCAAGGACAAGGTCGGTATCCGCGAGGAGTCGGCCAGTCTCGGTTCGCTCGTCGGAGCCAATTTCAACAACGATGGCACCGCACTGTATGAGGCGATGTCGGCGCTGTTCGTCGCCCAATTGCTGGGCATTCAGTTAAGTCTGAGCGATCAGATACTGGTGGTATTGACATCAATTGTCGCCTCTGTCGGCGCAGCTGGGATCCCCGAGGCCGGGCTGGTCACGATGACGCTGGTCTTCACTGCGGTGAAGTTGCCGACAGATTACATCGCACTATTACTGACTGTCGACTGGTTCCTGGATCGCTGCCGGACCACGATCAATGTGCTGGGGGATGTGAACGTCAGCTGCCTGCTGGATGGGCGGACGAAACAGGTGGAGCCGGTCGAGTCAGGGCCGACGGTCGGAGCCTCCACGTAGGATCGCCACTTGGGGATTCACAGCGCAGCATCCCCGCAACCCACATCATGATCAGCACGTCCGACAGTGACGACTCAGCTGGAAGTATCGCGATGCCTTGGCCATGTGAAGTGGGTGGCGGGGTCAGAAGGCTTTGCGCATGGCCCCGACAAGGTGAAAGCCGCCGAGCAGATCGATCGGGGGAAGAGAGCGACTCATTCGTTCCTGGTCGGTCTTTTGAGGCAGTGATCGAAGATCAGGCGAGCGAGCGCCTATCGAGTCGGGGCCATGCGCAAAGCCTTCTGACCCCGCCACCCGGACCGCCTCCAGGGGCGGCTCAGAGAGAGTGACACCAGTCAACAGGCCGTTAGGGTTCACGAGTCTCCACCACGCCAGCACCGGCACCGTTGACGCCCAGCGTACTCATAAACTTGCCGTCTTTGTTGGCCACATCCACCAGCCCGTCGCCGCGATAACTGACGCCGAGTACCAGAGCGGCCTTGTCGACATTGTTGAAGACCTCGACCAAGCCGTCTCCCCGGTCATTCGCTCCCGCTCCGATCGTCCACTGGCCACTGCTGTTCGCGACATTCAGCAAGCCATCGCCTCGGAAATTACAACCGAGTAGCGACACCAACTTGCCACGATTGTTGAAGACACACACCGTTCCGTCACCGCGATCATTGGGAGCCAGCGTCATCACGGAACGACCATCAGCTGCCACAATCGTCAGGCTGCGAACTTTCAAATCTTGCAGTTCCCGAATCCGCTTGGCCCCCATGCTCAGCGCCGCACCGCCGATGAGCAGCAGCAACATGGCAGCCGTTCTCCAGCGTCGATTCGAGAGTTCCAACGCAGCGAGACGATTTTCCATGGCGATCATGATCGGCAGACCTCGGGAAGGAGTAATGACACCATTTGTAAGAGTAATAGCCGCAGTGGATGAGCGTCAAGAGGGAGTTGTTGGCTGAAACGCTGACTAGTAATGGAGATCGGACGGACACTTTGCTGGCAATGCGGGCTGGAGTGGACACCTGCCGCTCTGGGGAGCGGGGCAGGGGCCGAAAGGCCCAACGAAACTTCTCTCGATTCCCACACAGGGGTTGCTATATTCTCCGTCAATCCAAAACTCTCTCCTCTTTGCGGAACCCGAAGTCATGCCCGTTGAACGTAGCCTCATCCTCTTCAAACCCGATGCCGTCCAGCGGAAGCTGTGCGGGGAACTCCTGTCCCGGATTGAGCGGAAGGGGCTGAAGCTGATTGGTCTGAAGATGCTGCAAGTGACTCCCGAGCTGTCGAAGCAGCACTATGCGGAGCATGTGACGAAGAAGTTTTACCCACTGCTCGAAGCATTTATCACCAGCGGCCCAGTGGTGGCTGTGGCGGTCGAGGGAATTGAAGCGGTCAAGGTCATGCGGGCCATGATGGGGTCGACCAACGGGCGTGACTCCGCTCCCGGGACGATTCGCGGTGACTTCAGCAGTTCGCGCCAGATGAACTTGATCCACGGCAGCGACAGCCCGGAAGCGGCCCAGCGCGAACTGGCGATTTACTTTCAGCCGGGCGAATTGCTCAATTGGGCAGCGGTCTTGGAAGATCAAATGACGGCATCGGACGAGCGGTAAACGCGAACTCAGTGACGTTTAGCCGCGACGCGGAGTCTTCGCAGCGGAGCGCTCCGCTACGAAGACTTTGCGTCGCGGCTAAACAATAAATCCGCTCACTCGACCGGCTTATCAGTCGTGACGGTCACTGCGGGCTTCGTCGGAGCGGCTTCCACTTCCGGATTCCGCCACGCGCGACCGCTCCGCTCCAAGAGTTGATGCGCGGCCTTCGGTCCCCATTGGCCCGCCGGGTAGAGTTCTGGTCGGTGATTCGCACTCTCCCAGTGCTTTAACACGGGATCGAGGAATCGCCACGCGGCTTCGAGTTCATCGCTGCGGGTGAACAGCGTCGAGTCCCCTCGCATCGCATCGAGCAGCAGCCGCTCGTACGCTTCCGGCAGGCCGACACTGAATGAATTCTGGTAGCTGAAGTCCATGTTCACCGGCTGGACCTGATAGTGCATCCCGGGGCGTTTGGCACAGAACGAAAGCGAGATCGACTCCTTCGGCTGGATGTGAAACACCAGTGTGTTCGGGCGGGCGTCGACGATCCCGCACACGTCTCCATCACATTCGACCGTATGAAATAGATTCAGCGGCGGCAGTTTGAACTGGATGGCGATCTCGGTCACACGCGCTGGCAATCGCTTGCCGGTTCGCAGGTAGAACGGCACACCGGCCCAGCGCCAGTTATCGATCCGCACTTGCAGCGCTGCGAATGTCTCACGCTGGGAGTCGGGTTCAATCCGCTCCTCGTCCAAGTACGCTTTCACCCGCTTCCCTTTGATCGCAGCTGCGGCGTATTGCCCGGCAACGGCCCACTCGTCGACCTTGCCGGAGCGACCGGGGGCCAGTGACTGGAGCACTTTGAGCTTCTCGTTGCGGATGTACTCGGCTTCGAAGCTGGCGGGGGGTTCCATGGCCACCAGGCAAAGCAACTGGAGGACATGGTTCTGGAGTACATCGCGAAGTGCCCCCGCCTTGTCGTAATAGCCGCCGCGACCGCCCTCGATCCCCTGCGTCTCACCCACCGTAATCTGAATGTGGTCGACGTGGTTGCGGTTGAAGAGCGGCTCGAAGATCGCGTTCCCGAACCGGAACAGCAGCAGGTTCTGGACCGTCTCTTTGCCGAGGTAATGGTCGATGCGGTAAATCTGATCTTCGTGGAGGAGACGCCCCAACGACTCACTGAGTTCGCGGGCCGAGTCGAGATCGTGACCGAACGGCTTCTCGATAATCACCCGCAACCGGTCTCGATGCTCGGGCGGCGGAATCATCTCGGCTGCGGCGAGTGACTCGATGGACGGGAGGAAGAGTTCAGGTGCCGTTGAGAGATAGACTAGCCTCCGCCCGGTGAGGCCGTTGGCCTGTTCCAGTGACTCGACTTGTTTCTTCAACTGACAGAAGTCCTCCGTCGACGACAGGTCCGCCTGGACATAGTGCAGGCGACCGGCAAAGTTGGTCCAGCTCTCCAAATCCATGCCGTCGCGGGCGTGGTCACTGGCAGCTGCGAGGAGTTCGGCGCGGAACGACTCATCGGTTTTGGGGCGGCGCGCGACGCCGACGACTAGCGAGCGAGCCGACAGAAACCTGTCCTTGTGCAGTCGGTACAGGGCGGGAATCAGCTTGCGCGACGTGAGGTCTCCCGAGGCTCCGAAGATCAGCACGGTGACATCATCGATCGGAGCAATCGGCAACGGTTGGGACATGCGAACAACACCAAAATCGGAAAGGGCCAAGCAGGAGGGCGGGGCAGGGGACTCGGTTACTTATCACCCTCGAAGACGACCTTGGTCTTGCTGAGCAGGTCGTGCAAGGCTTTCTTCTCCGGATGGAAGGCGCATACCAAGAAGCTGAGTCCAAACGTGATGTTGGAGCAGAAGTTGACGGCGAGCCAGCGCAGGCTGGCCTGGCCGAGCGTCAGCACCTTGTCCAAGTCTTTGGGCCTGGGGTTGGGGATATCCGGGATGACGATCAATCCGAAGGCTTCCATGCCCAGGGTCGCTCGAATGGTTCCCGAGTGAGACACCGCAAAATACATCCAGTGCATGTAGTTGATGGCCACCGGGACCAAGGAGTACAGGACCGTGACGGGCATGGAATCCATGGGGAAAATATAGATGGAAGCGAGGATGATGATCCCGTAGAAACCGAGTCCGCCCATCACGAATCGCTTGTCTCGGGTCACCAGTAACGGGGCCAGCGGGAACACCAGAATATCAATCGTGTACGCCAGAAACCGCACCCAGAACCCCGCTGGCGTGCATGGGTAGATTCGCTGATCGAGATCCAGTGAATGCGAGAAATGCTTCGCAATCAAGGCGTTAATCTTCATCTGGTACAGCAGCGGGAATCCGAGTGCGATCATGAACGGAGCCACGAACAGGGCGACGAGCATGAACATCATCGGCATCTGAATGATGACGAACATGAACGAGCCCGCCTCTAGCTTCTGGCTGTCGATCAATCCCCAAATCCAGTTCGTGGCCGAAGCAGTCCACCCCAGGATTGTCTCGTTATTGAAGAAGTGCAGAGTGCCCCCGAAGTAGGCGACCGCGAAGGCAATCCCTCCGAAGACGGAAACAATGAGGAAGCTACCGGCGTGATAGACGAAAATGGGGCCAATGTTCGTGAAGATCAGTTTGATCAGTTCCCACCCGATCCAGGCCTTGTGTTGATGTTTGGCGACCATGTGAACTGTGGCGATCGGAAAGGCGATCGCGGGGAGAAACATGATCCCCAATCCGATGCCGATGTAGACCGGCGTGGAGACCATGGAGAAGACTGATGGTCGGGAGGGTTTGACCTCCGCGACTTTATCCGCGGGCTGAGGCTTGGCAGCCTCTTTGGGATCGACCTGCACCTCGGGCGGCGTCGGATATTGAGACTCTAATTCAGCGGCCGCGTACACACAAACCGTCGTCACCGTCGGAAGCAGCCAAGGTAAATTGACTACGCACGGCCACATGAATGACGCCAGACCGAGGGCCACATTCGTGAAGAAGTCATAGTGAACCCGGTCCGGGTCCAGCTTCTCTCCATACAGATCGATGGTCACCAGCGCGCGGGTCAGGAACCAGATCCAGCCCGGCGAGCCAACACCCATCAGGACCGTCATCGCCACCCAAAAGTATTTCGGCGGCAACTTCTCACAGTACATCACCATGAAAAAACAGGCCATGTACAGCACGGTGAAGAACGTCAGGATCCCGCCCGTGCGCAGAGCCAGACTCTTGTTCTCCAGCATGAATTCCCAGGATTCACGCAGCACATTCTTGTAGAACGAGGCGCTCGACTTGCCTTCCTTCGACCGCTTCTTCTTCTGAGTCTTGTCCATCACCCCGGTGGCGAGATCCTTGCCACAGCCGGGGCAAATCTCATCCTCCTCTTCCAGCGGCGCGGCGCAGAACGGGCAGATCTGGTTTTCCTGGTCTTCGATTCCGTAGTCGTCCAGACCGCCCAAGAATTGGCCGTCTGGCTTCGACGGCTTGGCTTTGGGTTTGGCAGGGGCCTTCGCAGCTGGGGCGTCATCCCCGGCGGGAACCTTGATCTTCTCGCCGCACTTGGGGCAGGCGATGGACTTGCCCCGCGCCTTGTCGGGAATGTTCAAGACTTGTTCGCAACCGCCGCAGCGGACTTTGACCGGCATGGACCCACTCCACTCAAACCGTCGCGCGAGCGCGCACCCCTACGAATCCCGACATGTTGGACTTCCAACGCCGGACCTGCGGATCAATGTACCATACTTGCCATCAGCGGTCAGCCATCAGACATCAGTACTCTCGGGCTGAGTGCCACCTCGGATTTTTCCGACTCCTCAGTGAGGACGAATGACCGGGATGTCGGTAACATGCCGCCTTCCCGGATTGCCCGTTCGGGCCTGCTTGCGCGGACGCAAGTGGGCCTTCGAAGCAAGTGCCCCGCATGCCTTCTGTCTTCAACACCCTCTTATTCCCTGACTTGCGCGAAATGCTCGCTGAGCATGACGACGCTGGGGTGGGCGTGTTTTGTAGCGAACTCTACCCCGGTGTCGTCGCCGAGGTCCTGGAAGGGGTCGACGCCGCACAGACCTGGGAGGTGCTCTCCCACGCCAGCCCGGTCAAGCAGGCAGAGATCTTTGAGTACTTCCCCTTCGACTTTCAGGTCGAACTGGTCAAGACGATCCCGCATGTGGCCCTCTCTCGCATTATTGAGGAGATGCCCCATGACGACCGCGTCGACCTGATCAGCGAGATGGAGCCGGAGCTCGTCGAGAAGCTGATGCCGCTGATCGCCCATGCGGAACGGGTCGACATCCTTAAGCTGCTGGAGTATCCCGAAAAGAGTGCGGGCTCCCTGCTGACCACCGACTACGCCTCGCTCCCCGCTGATATCACCGTGGCCGAGGCCTTGGAACGCATCCGGTCGCAAGCCCCCAGCCGCGAGACGATTTACTACGTCTACATTGTGGACGAGCAGCGGCATCTGCTCGGGTTCCTGTCGCTTCGCAAGCTGATCATGGCCAAGCCGAACACTCGGCTGGCCGACATCATGCTGCGGGATGTGATCTCGGTCCACGTCGACGACAATCGCGAGTTCGTCTCGAACGAACTGATCCGCCACGGCTTCATCGCCATGCCAGTCGTCGACAAGGACGACAAACTGGTCGGCATCATTACCTACGACGATGCCGCCGAGGTCCAGAACCAAGAGGCCGAGCAGGACGCCTATCGCCAGGCCGCTGTGTCTCCCCTCGAAGATGGGTATCTCGACACGCCCCTGTTCACGCTCGCTTGGAAGCGGGGGATCTGGCTGGTGATTCTGCTGGGGGCCTCGTCCGCGACCGCTCACGTGCTGAACTATTTTCAGCCCGGTGATGCAACCTGGATGGTGCTGTTCCTCCCCTTGGTTCTGGCCAGCGGTGGGAACGCCGGATCGCAGTCGGCGACGCTCGTCGTACGGGCGATCTCGCAGAACGAAACGAAGGGCCAGGCCCGCCGCATCGCTGGCCGCGAGGTGCGGATCGGCGTGCTGCTCGGCTTCACGCTGGCCACCATCGCCTTCGCGATGGCCTGGATGCTGGTCTCGCGCACCGAACACGCCTCGACTGTCGGCCTGACGGTGTTCTTCGTCGTCGCCTTCGGCACCTTCTTCGGGGCCATGCTCCCGCTGAGCCTCAACCGCGTCGGCGTTGACCCGGCCTTGATGTCCAACCCCCTGATCGCCTCCATGAGCGACATGCTCGGGGTCGTCATCTACTACAACATGGCGAATTGGCTGACCTCCGCTCTGTAGAACGGAATTCATTCCGTTCTCTCCGCATTGTGGACCCTGAAACGTTGGTTCCATATCACTGCCCCCAGGTGTGGCCGAGTACACGAGGTTGTTCTCATCCGAACTGAAAGCCACCCACATGCCCTCCTTAACTCAAATCCACATTCGAGTCTCCCGCGAACTCAAAGAGATGATCGAGAACGCTGCAGCTGTGCTGGGCCTGTCAGTCAGTGAGTTCATCGCCTCGACAGTCATTCGCGAAGCTCGACAGGTGTTGCAGGAATCACAGGTCACCAGGTTGTCGAATCGCGACCGCGACATCTTCTTGAAGGCTCTCGGCACCATCGACTCCAAGCCGAACCGAGCGCTCAAAGCCGCTGCTCGTCGATGAAGAAAACTTCGTGGATGAACGGTTCATCGGACACCAGTAGGGGGGGAGGGGGGGGGCGAGACGATCATTCAAGTCGCGAGCCCGGAGATGCTAGGGTTCCCAACCCCGACGGGGTTTCGCCGCGTAGCCCAGGGTTGCCTGCGCAGCGGGCTACCCTGGGTTCGGGATGCTCATGAGACTCTCAACCCCAACGGGGTTGCGTCTTATTGCGAGGGAAATCCCTTGACTCCACAGTCAACGAGCGCCGCAACCCCGTTGGGGTTGAAGAGGTTCAGGCGTCGACGAGACCCAGGGTAGGCTCCTGCGTCGCCAACCCTGGGCTACGCGACGGAACCCCGTTGGGGTACAGGCCCATCGCTCGATGTCCACACTGGCTGAGAGCTGAGAGTCACCCCTCACTCCTCATTTTCAAATTTCGACATTCGTGCTTCAAATTTCCCATAATGTCCCCACCCCTCGCCGCGTCATAACTCCAGAACACTTCACCAGCCCCCGTCAGGACGCCGGATGGCTCAACCCGACCTCTCACCGCAGACCTGGGTAGAAGAGGCTCTCGACCAGTTCGAGCAGCCGCTGCTGCGTTACGCACTGCGATTTGTCGGGAAGCCGGAACTGGCCCGCGAGGTGGTGCAGGAGACGTTCCTCAAGCTGTGCCAGTTGGACCAGTCGACGCTAACGGTCGGCCTGGGGCCGTGGCTGTATGCCGTCTGTCGGAATCAGGCGATCGATGTCCGTCGTAAGGAGTCCCGCATGTCGACCGTGATCGATCCCACCACGTACGAGCCGTCCGGGAACG
>JAYSUV010000268.1:0-1793 GCA_043718945.1 Planctomycetota bacterium | reverse complement strand
ACCGGGAACCGGTGATCTTGACCGTATGACGGTTCGTCATGGATATGATCGGTCGGATTGCTCCGACGACATCAACTATTCTGGTTAATTCGGCTGGGGTGGATGTTCCGGCACAGGAAAAAGGGGGATTTCTTCAAGTCTGGGAAGGAAACTGAGAGCCTGAACCTCGGCCAGGGGTTCCATATGATTCCGCAAGGCACTACGGGGAAACGCCTTGTGACACATTGTTGCCCCGACTGCCCTGTGGCATGGAGGGAGAATCCATTGATTGACGTGTCCGACAAAAGTCCCTGTCGCGTGAGCTTTAGCCCACGCGGGAGCGTTCTCTTCAAGGAAACGTGTTTCATGTCGCGAATAATCGGTGATCACCAGATCGTCTCCCCCGATCCCGCAATCGCCTCCCGACTGGGTTTCGAGTAGCCTGAAGCTCAGGTCATCACAGCTACTGGTGATGTTGTAGTCCCTGTATCCACGGATGAATGAGGAACAGAATGCGCCCGGTTCTGCTGAATGTGATCTGCATCGTCCTGCTGACGTTGTTTTTCTGTGGCGAGCCAAACGCGATCCGGGCAGAGCCTGCGGCAACCTCACCCGACCTGGCGGCACAACTGGCAGCGCTGACGGCTCCTCAGCAGGCAGCGCTGCAGCTGCGTTTGGCCGAATTGATTACTTCACCGGAACCCTCGGGGGCGGACCCGCTAATTTCTGGGCTCGTCAGTGAACTGCGACGCATGACGCTGGCCGAGGCGGATGCACTAGGTGCCCACATGGACGCGGAATATGGAGGAGCCGGGTCGGAGTTCGCACTCTATCCGGTGCAGCGAGAAGAATGGGGAATTGCCGAAGCGGAGAAAGTCCACAAGCGATTGAGCCAGGGCGCCATACCACTCAATCCGCCCTGTTTCGAATCCGATCAAACGTTCCCGTGGCTGGACAAGCGGCTAGGCCGAACGGTCAAGGAAATACGAGGACTGGGGCTGACCCTGGAATACGATGATCTGGGACCGGTACCGACCGAGTTATGCGATGGGGACCTCGCCTGTGTCGCCGCGTTTCCCGGTCTGCGCTTTGTGGAACTCCAGAAATCGAAGATCACCGACGCGGGACTCATTCACCTGCAAGGGCTGCGAAACCTCGAACACTTGAATCTCAAGGACACGGCGATCTCGGATGAGGGGCTGCGGCATCTGGCGGGGTTGACCGGCCTCAAGCAGCTCGATCTGGAACGCACCCGGATTCGCGGTCCCGGCCTGGCCCATTGCGCGAAGTGCCCCGACCTGACCGAAATCCGCTTAGGCCTCGACGATTGTCTGGAGAGCGATTTGGATTCACTCAACCAGTTGCGGTCTCTGGAGGAGCTGACCGTCTATGGGGCATCCAAGCTCGATCTGCATGACCTGCCCCAGCTGAAGAAAGTCTCCACGATGCTGTCGGGCCATCAGGATCAGGACGTGGAACTGCGGCTGGTCAATCTCCCGCAACTGACCGATCTTTGGCTCTCGTCCTACTCACCGTTGGGGCTGCGGATGAACGCTTCGAATCTGCCGCAGATCCTGAGAATGAGCATCCATTCGAATGACAATATCCCATCCCCTTATCAAGAGATCGGGCGGTTGACCAATTTGCGAGAGCTGTTTGTCGGAGATGGATCGCCGATTTCGGAAGCCAGTGTTCGGCATCTGGCGGGCCTGCACCGTCTCACGCGATTGGCGTTCAACGGCGAATTGGACGCGGCAGCTGTCCAGCACCTGGCTCATTTCACAGCCTTGCGTCATCTCCAGTTCGGTGGCCCG
>JAYSUV010000267.1:0-4848 GCA_043718945.1 Planctomycetota bacterium | reverse complement strand
CTCGGCGCGAAAAACAAACGCTTTAAAGCTGCTCTCGATCCCAACTACATCCTGGAAGTCCTGAAAAACCTCACCGTTTGATGCGTACCGCCTGGGTGTCGCATGGCACTGAAGGTGATGCAGTTAACGAGATCACGGCATTTCTTGCCTCTGCACGGCGGGATGGCGAGACAATCTTGGGATTGAAAGAGGAAAACAACAATCTGTGGGCTGAGACCATTGGAAAGTGGATGGGTGGTGTGACCAGTCTGTGGAAACAGCATCCAGTTCAGTCGACAGCGGATCTGTTCGTGAAGCAACTGGCCGAGTCAGATGATGTCGGTTTCCTCGTGATTAGTTTGGCATTGTCGCCAAACTGTTATCAGTTCGTGCCACCAGCATCAGTTAAAAGTGGTCCCCTGTCAAAGGCAGAGGTCGCACTGATTCCCATGGAAGAGATGTTCTCAAGGTCAGTGTCCACTGAACTATTCAAGAATGAGAAGTTCTTGAAACGGTATCTGCATTACAATCTCTGGGCGGGATTTGTCAGTGAGAGGAATTATTGGCTTCACATTCTGTCACTGAAGGACACATTGAAGCCGCCGGACCCGCGACCGTGGTGGCATCGACGAAACTTCTTGACACTCCTGGCAGCCACCGGACGGTTGGAGATGCGGGATAGGTATCCCCTGGAGCGATTGCATGAGGGCTTCCCTGAATGGCGTCAATGGATGATCGATCATTCTTGGTATCTGGTGTTCTCTGCCGAGTTAGGGCATTGGACAACGGCTGAACGAAAAGGAGTGCCTCTGAAGCCTCAAGATGATTATATTGAGATGCCGCCATGTGTGCGTCCCAAGCTGCCGACACCGACCTGGAAGGGGACCTGCAATATGAACCCGAGGGTATTAGTTGACATATCATAGAGTCGTGGGGTAGCCCAGACCCTGCTTTGAGCGACTGGGATCCAGAGCAACAAGAGGTCCATGCTTGACGTTTCATCCTGACAGGCTGTAGTCCACTCTCAAGCAATGGTCACTTGCGATATCCAAAACTCCAGTGCTGAACCCCGGATTCCTCTTTACATCCCGCTGCCGCGTTCTCAAAATAGCCATCAGGAGCGAAGCTCATGATCACGAAGCGTGTGCAGTACCGTTACGACTCGGTGCGGAACAAGATCGGGATGACCGATGCGGATGGGGGTCTGCATACGTATACGTATGACCTCGACCGGCGGTTGACGGGGGTGATCAATCCGCTGGGGGAGCGGACGACGTATGCGTACGATGTGGCGAGTCGGCGGACGAGTGTGCAGTTGGCGAATGGGACGCGGACCTCGTATGTGTATGATGTGATGTCGCGGGTGCAGAGTGTGCATACGCTGAAGAGTGACGACAGTACGGTCTCGAAGTTCGAGTATGAATACGATGGCAACGGACGGCGGACGAGCGTGCTGGAGGCAGACGGGTCGCGGGTGACGTGGACGTATGACCGGATCAGCCAGGTGACCTCGGAGTGGCGGACGGGGACGAATCCGCACCGGCACACGTTCACGTACGACAGCGTGGGCAACCGCACACTGAAGATCGAAGACGGGGCACGGACGACGCTGGTGTACGACGCTTGCAACCAGCTGCTGACCTCGGAGGACAATACCGGGACCACCACGTTTACCTATGACGGGAACGGGAACCAGACGGTGGTGCAGAAGCCGAATGGGGACCGCACGACGCAGGTCTGGGACTACGAGAACCGGCTGGTGAAGACGATCCAGCCGACCGGCGGCGTGACCTCGATGGCGTATGATGCGGATGGTTTGAGGTTGAAGAAAGAGGACGCAACTGGCACCAAGCTGTTCGTGTGGGACGATCAGAATTATCTGGCCGAGACGGATGCCGCAGGCACGACCGAGACGGCGTTCACGACAGAACCATCCACCTATGGCGGCCTGATCAGTCACCGGAAAGCCGGGGCGACCACGACATACCACTTCGACGCCCTGGGCTCGACGCGGGCGCTGACCGATGCCAGCGAGTCGGTGCTGGAGCAGTACAACTACACCGCCTTCGGCACCCTGCTCGGCAGCCCGACGCTGTTCACGCCGTTCCTGTGGGGCGGCATGGTCGGTTACTACTGGGACGCCGCTCTCGCCAGCCAGTACATCCGGGCGCGGCACTACCAACCGACCATCTCGAGATGGATCAGCTTGGACCCGATCGGCTTCGCGGGCGGTGATGCCAATCTGTTCCGCTACGTCGGCAACTCGCCGACCTCGGGATCGACGGGGAGAAGGGTAAGGCTCACAGTATCGGCGTATGGGCAATTGGGCCTCTATGTTTCCCAGATCGCTGATGTCGGGACCGGCCTTATCTACTTCCTGCCACGCATCCATGAGCGGCAGGGAGACCTAAGTCTATTCTCAACTCTGTATACAGATGGAGCGAATTCACATGTGGGATGGTCCATGTCATCTCCAACCGATCCCGGAGGCATGTGGCCTGGATATGGACGGTATTGTGGCCCCCGGAACGGACCGGGGAAGCCCATAGACTCGCTTGATGCTGCCTGCCAGACTCACGATCAATGCCTCGCCACATGGAGGCAATGGGCAAATCCGTGTACTCTTTTCCGTTGTGATGCCGCACTTTGCTTAGCAGCACTCAAATCGATCGTCAACAACTGCGGCGATGCCCCAAAATGGGGAGAATGTATGGTTGCCGCTGGCCTGATTCAGAACTACGCCTGCAACATTCCTTACGTTCCGTTAATTTGACGGGTTTTTATGACCGTGGGTCGCAGGAGCCTCTTCAATGAATCGATCACAATGCCGACAAGGAGATAGCCTGAACACGGCCATCTACCGAAGTCTGCATAGACGTTTTGTGATGCTTTGCCTATCAGCGATCGGAATACTCTGCGGATGCTCTGAATCACGACTCAGTCACTACCAAAGCGGTGGATTCTATTTTGGAAGAGGACCAGCGGTCTCGCCGGACGGAAAACACATCGTCTTTTCGTCTCCTTGTACGGGGAATGGTGACATCTATCAGATGAGCATCGACGGATCAGAATCTGTTCGACTGACGAGCGATCCCGGATTTGAATGTGATGCAGACTATTCTGCTGATGGCAAAGACATCGTGTTTGTGCGAGAGTCTTCCGGCGAAGGCGATTTGTGGATAATGAAAGCCGATGGCTCCAGCCAGAGACAGCTCACGAAGGGGCATGGCGACGAAGGCAACCCGAGATTTGCGCCAGACGGCCATCAGATTGTTTTCTGGCGGACTGTCCCTGGGCTGAAGTCACGAGTGGGTGCCAGTCGAGCCCGTGAACTCTTCTTGCTCAATATCACCTCTGGTGTGGAAGAACGATTAACCAACAACGAGTGGGAAGATGTGTTTCCGGTCATTTCGCCCCTGGGCGACCGTATTGGATTTGTCAGAGAAGATGTCATGTATCTCATGAATCGGGATGGCAAGAACGAGAAGGTCATTGGAGAGGGTGGACAATTCGGCTTTTCGCCGAATGGTGAGGAGATCGCCTTCGTGGCGGGACAGTTCGGCAGGCAGATCGACACGATGGGCATCGACGGAGCCAATCGGCGAGTCATTTACAGCCGTAATACCACAACAGAGAACCCATCATACATGCCCGGACAATCGTCTTTAATCTTCTTGAGTCACGCCGGAAGTAGCCGTTTGGGTGAGTTCACGATCACAAGCCTGGACGGTTCCACTGTCACTGTAGCCAAGGTTAACATGATTGAGGATTCGGTTATGACAGGTAAAGCTCCGGTAGATCATGTTCCACCTGATAATTCTTCACATTGATGCGGCTGTTCCCCCAAGCAGGCCACACGACATGCCACGGTTTTCGGACACGGTGATGGCTCACTTCGAGGCCCCGAGCAATCGGGGGCGGTTGGAACAGCCGGACGGGGTGGGGCTGGTGGGGACTCCTGGTGCGGGGCCGTTCTTTTTGCTGGGTCTGAATGTCGCGGGCGGGCGGGTCACGGCGGCTCGGTTCGAGTGCCACGGCTGCGGGGCGTTTGTGGCGTGTGGGTCGGTGTTGACGGAGTTGGTGATCGGGCGGGATCTGACCAGTTGCGAGGCGATCTCGCAGGTGGAACTGACCGAAGCACTGGACGGTCTGCCTCCCGATAAGCAACATTGCCTCGACACCGCGCTAAACGCCCTGCGTCAGGCTCTGAAACTGCTCCGGGCCGACTCGGGGGACCGCCCGCGCCGCGTGATGGCCAAGGCCGAGCATCACAACGCGGGCACCAATCTGCGATTCGTCGTGACCAATCTGCCCGTCACTTCGGATGAGCAGGCCGCACAGCGCGACCACGATGATGTCCAGCGCGGCGCGAGCGAACAGCGCTTCGATGAACTCCAGAACGGCCTCGAGAGGGGCCGCCTCAGCTGCCATCGATTCATGGCGAACTTCTGGCGACTGCTCTTGCATGTGGCCGCATACAACTTGCTCAACGCGTTCCGCGACGCGGAAGAAACGCCCGCCGAACTGCGCCACGCTCAACCCGCCCCCACTCCATTGGCGAAGTGGCGTTCGAAACCGTTCCCGGTCGCCGCGAAGATCACGACCTCGACCCGCCGCGTGCTGCTGGAACTGGCCGCACTGGCCCCTGTTCGAAGCGATGTGCCAGCGCGTCCTGACGTTCATCCCCTACACCACTCCCCGCCCCGCGATCCCCTGATCGCCGACCCGCCCCCACTGCCCCCGCACCCACCCGACCCCCTCCCCCTTCCCCCCTCCGAGGGCCCGCTCCCCGTCCGCCCGCCCAGGGCCCACCTTGCGAAAACCAAGAATCGGATACCCCAGAATGTGGCCGTGAATAATCCGAGATAG
>JAYSUV010000266.1:0-14467 GCA_043718945.1 Planctomycetota bacterium | reverse complement strand
ATACTTCTTGTTCATGAGCACCTCCTTGTGCCCCCGAAGTCTCACCGATATCGGCCAGCCCTCCTACCCCAGTTCTTAGCTTGGCGGGGGCACTAGTGCATCGGTGGGATTCCAGTGGACTGTTCAGGCTTTGGGATATTGCTACGGTCTTCTGGGAAACTCGGGAGCCGCAATTGATAGTTTCTCGCGAGGGATTTTGTGGAACCCCAATAACGATGCCTTACTTGTGTCGCGAGGGATGCAACGGTACGGTCTTAGCTCTGCTGCCATCAATGACTTTGAGGAAGCTGAAAGGCTAGTCTCAACCTACGTGTGGCCCTACTTCTACTTGGCTCACCACTACCTCAAGAACAATCAATTCGAGAAATGCCGTGTCATGTGCGAGAGAGGTCTCAGGATGACTGGTTCTGACGCCACCAAGAGCCAACTCGAAGAGTGGCGAGCAATCTCACAGGCGGCACTGGGTTTCCCACCAGATTCCGTCAGGACGGCATTTGAAGCGGCGATTCGATTGGACCCCTCCAATGATTTCGCCATCCGAAATCGAGAGGCATTTGAGGCGTCACTGAAAGTTCCGCACTCGCGTCCGAACTCGACTTGGGAGAAAAAGTCCGAAGCGGCGGTCAGGCTGTACGGCATTGTAGAACGCCGATACCAATCGTTTCAGCCTGCAATCGTGGGCTAGGGATTGACATTCATGGCACTCCAGCGAACCATTGCTCATCTTCCGTGTCCGCACTGAATCTCCTCATTCCCTCTCCTCATTCCCTCCCCTCATTCCCTCCCCTCATTCCATCTCCTCAACAGGTCACCCCCTCTCTTGTCCGATCTCAAACGCGAAAAACTGAAGGTCGGGGCCCAGCGGGCGTTTCTCGTCTCGGTCCTCGACTCCCGCGATCAGCGCGGCAAGGAGCGGGCGCTCGACGAGATGAAGGGACTCATCCAGACCGCCGGAGCCGAAGTCGTCGGCGAAATGGTCCAGCTGCGCGATCATCCCGATCCGGCGACATGCCTGGGAAGTGGTAAGCTCGTGGAGCTGACGCAGGCGGTCGCCGATTGCGGTGCGGATCTGATTGTCTTCGATAACCACTTGACTCCCTCGCAGGGGAAGACGGTCGAACAGGAGACCGGCACGCAGGTCGTCGACCGCAGCGAGGTCATCCTCGACATCTTCGCCACGCATGCCCGCACCTTCGAATCGAAGCTGCAAGTTGAACTGGCCCAACTGCTCTACATGAAGCCGCGACTGACCCGCATGTGGACCCACCTCGAACGTATCGAGGGGGGCATCGGCAGCGGCAAGGGCCCCGGCGAGAAGCAGCTGGAAACCGACCGCCGGTTGATCGACACGCGGATCTCGGAACTCAAACGCAAGCTCAGCGATGTCGAGAAGCGCCGCGAGCGCGAGGTCGCCGGGCGAAAAGACGTGCTGACAGTCTCGCTGGTCGGGTACACGAACGCGGGCAAGAGTACGCTCATGCGGGCACTCACCGGGGCCGATGTGTATGTGGCCGACAAGCTGTTCGCGACGCTCGATACGCGAACTCGAAAGTGGAACCTGCCGCACTTTGGCGAGGTGCTGCTGAGCGACACGGTCGGGTTCATTCGGAACTTGCCGCATCATCTGGTGGCGTCGTTCCGTTCCACGCTGGAAGAGGCCCGGCACGCCGACCTGCTGCTGCATGTGGTCGACGCCAGCCACCCCGAGGCTCAACAACAGCTGACCACCGTGATCGAGGTACTGGGCGAGATCGGCGTCGACTGCGAGAGCCCGCTGCTGGTGCTGAACAAGATCGACGCGGTCGAGGACCGGTCGATGCTCGATGTGCTGCTGGCCCGCTACCCGAACGCGATCGCGGTCAGTGCCGTCGAGCGGACCGGGTTCGAGACGCTCTCGAAGGCGATTGCGGACCGACTGTCCGGCGGCTACGACGAGATCGAGATCGACGCCCACCCCGGCAATGGGAAGCTTCTGATGTTCCTGAAAGACCGGGCCGAGATCCTTTCGGAAGAGTACGTCGACGAGCGACACCGCATCCGCTGCCGCGTGCCAAAACGGTTTAAGTGGATGCTGGAGAAGATCGAGGGCCTGACGATCACTCCCCACTAACCCGAAGCGTCAGCGAGGGCCGAGCGAAGCGAGGAGTGCCGCCCAGTCGCTCGATATTCCAGATGAGTATCAAACTCCCGGCGACCATCGAGAGTCATTCGCCTCATGATGTGGACCTTAGCGTGGGGACTGAAGGTTCGACATCGTGAGCGATAGAAACAGGACGCCCGCGTAGGTTTGTCCAATGAATAAGAAGAACGCCGCGACCAGTCCCCCCACTCCGATGCTGATTTTGCGAGCGGTATCCTCGCCGCGATAGGGGCTGATCGAAAGGCAGACCCCTTGCAACACGCGACCGCCATCCAGTGGCAAGACGGGCAGCAGATTGACCAGCCCCCACCACAGGTTGACATGGATCCACTGCATGATGCCCCAGTCGATCAATTTCGTTGCCGAAGGGTCGAGGTGTTTGTCCGAGAACTGGTAAATCGGATCACCCACGACGTACTGCATCAGCCCCCACAAAACGAACCCCGCTCCCGGACCTGCCAAGGCAATCAGGATTGCCTTCCCTTGGGTGTAGTTCCGCTCTGGCAGATAGACCGCGACGCCCCCCATTAAATACAGGACTGCCTCAATGACATGACACCCCAGCCACCGTGCCACGAGGGCATGTCCCATCTCATGGACCAGGATGGAGACAAAACAGATCAGCACCCACATGAGTAAAAACGGAGGCCCATCATCCATCGCACTCCAACCTAAGATGACCGACCCCAGCCAGAACATCGGCGTGACCCGTACCGGAATCCCGAACAGAGAAAACTGCAGGTCGAATTCAGAGGGCTGGTAATTGCCAAGCATGCGGGGTTCCTGAAGTGACTGGCCGCCGGAAATGGGCAACGCGGCACAGAACAAGACAAGATACGCTGGTAGAGAGCAACATGCGAGAACGGATTTGCGATCGCTCGCGTCCGTGAATCATCCGCACTCCGTCTGACACCGCAACTTCACAACACCTCGCGAGCCTGGAGAGCCAGGTGTGCCAACTCAGTTTTGCTTCGTGCGGCCTGCCCCCCAGGACGGAATGATCCCGTTGGTGTGCTGGCAGTAGGTGCGGTACTCGTCGCCGAAGAACTCGATCATCATCTTCTCTTCATTGGGAATCCGCATGACGTACAGCACCGTCGTCGCCACGAGAGCCCCCCACCCTGCCAACCAATTGCTCAACAGCAGTGCTTGCCCCATGGCCATCAGAAAGAACGACGCATACATGGGATGTCGCATGCAGCGATAGACGCCGTTCGTGATTAGTTTGTGATTGCTATTGAGTTCCAAGGTCACAGACCAGCTGTCACCCAGATCGGCATGCGAACGCCAGAAGAGCCACAGCCCGACTGCCATCACGAGTCCGCCCACCCAGGTGGTCGCTGGCGGTAGCGAATAATTCGCTCCGTTAATCCACGGCGTGAACAGTAACAGCGTGGGCAGCACCACTTGGCCGAAGACGAGAAAGGTGATCAGTAACCAATCCCGGATGGTCGCTTTGCTGATTGTCTTCTCTTTCGAAGCACGTTGAAACTGATAGTAACCACGCGTCAACAGGTATGTGGTGTTGCCAGCGAGAAACAGCAAGTGAGGTGAGGACAGATTCATGGCGTTTCTGGAAAATGAGGTGAGACAAAGTCATCCAAACACAGTTCAGAGACAGGAGTGGGGCGTTTTGAGACAGTCAGTCACTCCGATACGTTGTCGGGCGTCGTCTCGACGGAGTCAAAAGTCCGCAGCCCCCAAGCCTGCAGATCCTCGCGATTCTTCGAACACAAGGGCACAAACCGCTGGTCATGTTTCTCTCGAATCCGCGTCGAGAGAGCCTGGCTGTGCTGCATCATGGAATCGAACTTCAAGATCAGCTGCTCGGACAGGTCGGGTTGCAGGTAGTGCAGGAGTGACTCGTTCTCGATTTCCAACTCCGCATAGATCGAGGCCAATCGTTCATCGTGACTGATCGCCATCTGCGGGACAGCCCCTCCCATCGAGAGGACACAGGCGTGGTAGCGCGAGGTGACTAGAGCGTCGAGCCCTCTCAGCAAAGCCACCATGTCTCCCGGCGGCACTTGACGAGAGGACGCGATCGAAACCCGCCCTGCGGCCAGCGGTCCCAAGTCAGCCAGAATTCGCTCGCAGACTGGCGTGTCGAGGTCTTCCATCGCAATCAATTGGACATCGAGATCGTGCTGCTCGATCGCGTGCCGGGCGAGCTTGACCCAGCGTGCCCGCATGGCGTCCGACTGAGCCCGACGCTCGGCATTCCAAGTAAAGGCGAACGGCCAGCGATACCGCTCGGAAGGATCGCACCACAGCTTCAAGCGGACCGGCCAGTGAAAGAACTCGATCGGTGCCAACCCGACCACGCGGCGTCCGGACGAACGACTTTCTCCGGCTCGCACGTAGCGAAACGCCGTGTCCGTATTCGAAAGGATGGGCCGCCGGACACCCAACTCCTGAAGTCGCTGTCTCGCGATTTCGGTGCGGGTGATCACGAGCGCCAGACGCTCACACTCATGTCGCGTCCGCAGTGCATGCAAGCCGCAAAGTTCCCCGACATCCACGGCATAGGCGATGGCGTAATTCCCCGACCAACGGGCACTGTTCGCCGCCCACAGATACGCATGCAGCAGCCACACACTCCAATTCTGCTTGAACGTGCTTCCCTCCACGAGGAGGATGACATCGTGTCGGCGAGCCAGATTCCACAGCGCGAGAGTCAATCGTAGCGGCGAAAAGGAGACCTCAGCAACCTCGATCCCGCCCCCTTCGGGCAGAATGGCCTGCGTACGCGCCCCGTTGATCGTCATAATCGTTAGGTGAGTCTGCGGGCCAAACGCCTCGCGAGCATCATCAATCGCAGCCAGCAATCGAATTTCTGATCCGGTGTTTCCCACACCGTTGTACCCCACCAGCAGGCAGCGCAGGGGTTTCCCGTTACGGGTCAAAGAGACCATTTTCCCACCTTCCGGTTTTGCATCGCACTGTGTTCCGGAAAACAGGTCTGGTCACCAGATGCACACTCTGTGCAGAGAGTTCAGAGCTTCGTCGACAGCAACAACCCAATAGACAGTATTGGGAAACGGCACTGTCTCGCAAGGTACAGTCGGATCACGAGAATATCAAATCCCTTCTCCAGTCTCCCAATGTGTGGATCAGTCGACAACCCCACACAATCGATTTATCAGTCACAAACCGTCGTGCCTGCTGAGAGAGTCCTCATCGGGATCTGCACTGCGACGCTTTTGGCCCCGAAGTTCAGGAAATCCGATCGTTGGCGTCAATCGGGGACACAGCTCCGGATGGGGATGAAGTTCAGCCTTCATCCCCGCGCGCTTCCAGCACCGACAGGAACGCCTTCTGCGGAATCTCGACTTCGCCGAACGACTTCATCCGCTTCTTACCTTCCTTCTGCTTATCCAGCAGCTTCTTTTTGCGGCTGATGTCGCCGCCGTAGCACTTGGCGGTCACGTCCTTACGCACAGCCGAAATCGTCTCGCGGGCGATTACCTTGCCGCCAAGAGCCGCCTGGATCGCGATCTCGAACTGGTGCTTGGAGATTTCCTCCTTCAGCTTCTTGCACACGGCTCGACCCCGGCGTTCGGCGGTCGTGCGGTGGACGATCATGGCCAGGGCTTCGACCTTCGACCCCTTCACCAAAATATCCATCTTCACGAGGTTGGCGTCTCGGAAGCCGATGATCTCGTAGTTCATCGTCCCGTACCCGCGTGTCACTGACTTCAGCTTGTCGTGCATGTCGTACACGATTTCGGCCAGCGGCAGTTCGTACACGAGCTGAGCGCGATCGGAGCCGAGGTACTCGGTCGTCTTGTAGGTGCCCCGGCGGTCCTCGCACAGTTGCATCAGCGTGCCGATGCAGGACGAGGGGACGATGAACTGCACCTTGGCGATTGGCTCGCGGAACTCCTTGATCTGCCCGCTGTCGGGGACATCGACGGGATTGTCGATCTTCTGGACCTCGCCGGTGTGCAGCAGCAGTTCGTAGGTGACGTTCGGGGCTGTCTGGATCAGGTCGACTTCGGCTTCGCGCTCCAGCCGCTGCTGGATCACCTCCATGTGCAGCATCCCCAGGAAGCCGCAGCGGAAGCCGAAGCCGAGGGCATCGCTGGTTTCCGGGGCGAACGAGAAGCTGGCGTCGTTGAGGCTCAGTCGTTCGAGTTCCTCACGCAGGTGTTCGAACCCGGTGGTGTCGATCGGGTACATGCCGCAGTACACCATCTGCTGTGGCTCTTTGTAGCCTTCCAAAGGAGTTTCTGTCGGGCGGGCGGCGTGCGTGAGGGTGTCTCCGACGTGGATGTGCCGGACCTCTTTGACACCGGTGATGACGTAACCCACCTGCCCCGGTCCGAGCGACTCACAGGGCTTCATGTCGGGCCGGAACTGGCCGATCTCGATCACGTCGTTGATCGAACCGCCCTTCATGAACTTGATCCGCTCACCCTTTTTAACGGTCCCTTCGAGCACGCGGACGTAGGTCACGACGCCTCGATAGTAGTCGTACTTGCTGTCGAAGATCAGGCACTTGAGCGGGGCGGCGGGATCCCCCTTCGGCGGCGGAATCCGCTTGATGATCGCGGCGAAGCACTCCTCGATTCCGATCCCCTGCTTGGCACTGACCAGCAGAGCGTCACTGGTGTCCAGCCCCACGATCCGCTCGATCTCCTCACACACTTCCGGAATGCGGGTCACCGGCAGGTCGATCTTGTTGATGACCGGAATGATCTCCAGATTGCATCCAATGGCGAGGTAGGCATTGGCCACCGTCTGAGCCTGCACCCCCTGAAACGCATCCACGACCAACAACGCCCCCTCGCACGCCGCTAGGCTGCGCGAGACTTCGTACTGGAAGTCGACGTGCCCCGGCGTATCGATGAAGTTGATCTCGTACACCACGCCATCCAGCGTGTAGTTGATCGCGACGGCCCGGGCCTTGATCGTGATTCCGCGTTCGCGCTCGATCTCGAGGTCGTCCAGGATCTGGTCCTGGAACTCGCGCTTGGTGATCGCCCCCGACTTGAGCAGCAGCTGATCTGCGAGCGTACTCTTGCCGTGGTCGATGTGGGCGACGATGGAGAAGTTGCGGATGTATTTCGTGTCCATGACACAACAATCGATGGGCAAAGAGGTTATGGAGTGTGTTCCAGTGCGGCCAGTGTCGAGGACAATCGCCAGTGGGGGTAGTATAGCGGATGGCGGCGAATCGAGGAGACCGCGCTGGGTTCACTCGACGGCAACGCACGGTGTCACAGTGGGTCGCGCGAAAAAAACGTCTTCCCGGATTCCTATTTCCGAACTCCCAGTACCCCACGGGTTCACTCAGAGTGCCGTTTGGGGATCGGTGGATCGCGGCGTCCTGTTCTCGGCAGGAATGGCAGTGAGGTCGGCCCGCCACGGATGGGGTGTCCTCGAAGTGGTGAGCTACGGAATTGAGGCTTTGTGATGGCCGTCGTCTCCTCGCCGCCCGGAGCCATGCAAAACAGATTTTGGGGAATTCTGAAAGAAAAGAGGAAACGGGGATGGTGTTCCCCAGATACTGTGCTTAGCATAGCCCAAGGTGACTGAAGGATGGATTCCAAGCCGGGCATCTGCCTATCTGCCTATCTGCCTATCTGCCTATCTGCCTATCTGCCTATCTGCCTATCTGCCTATCTGCCGGGGAGACAACGATGCAATTTCGCCTGATGATGTGGATGGTCTGCACAATTACAGTTATTGCCGGGCTCGCGTCCTCCGGGATGGTCTCTGCACTAGAGGTCGGAGAAACTACCACTGGTTGTAGGTACACGGTTTTCGCGAACCCGATCAATTCTTGCCACCGCAGTCATCAGACAACCTTTGGTTGCCCAGACTGTAACAATATTGGCGGTACACGTAAATTCGATGAGTTCTCAGGAGAAAACACCAAGTCACTTGGTCCTGGTGATGATGACGTGACACTCTTAGCTCCCAATTGCATTCGTGAGATTACCTGTACGCCTGGGCCTCGTATGTTTGACTTCACTTGCACTTTCAACCAAATTCCGCTCAAGCCAACTTGCAAACCGGTCGGGGCAAACTCAGGATTGTACTGCCAGGAATACTCTGAAACTGCAGCCACTTGGCAAGTCGTGTTCAGCTACGAACTAGTGCCATGCCCCACTGAAGTTGGGCCTTAGCGCCTGCACACTTCCGTGAAGTTCGAGTGATAATGGATTCGTCGCCCACATTGCCTTAGTCACATTAAATGGCACCGCTCGCTCTGAGGAGGTACTTGGAGGTGAATGGCATCAACTGTGGCTGTCATAACTTTTCCCAGAGAATTGAGGTTGCCTCCATGGAAACATTGATGACCATGCGGAAATTGCTAATTGCCGTCGCGATGTTGCTGACAACCATCGTCAATGGGGCCTCTGGCGATCAAGTCGTGACTTTATCACTGGAAGAAAAGAGAGCCTTGATCGAATCACTCGCGACCGATTGGAGATCCCTCCGCATCGGGTTCACGTCGCTGGGTGGTGCGGCGCACGTTGAGCAGGACTCATACGAATCGATCTTGCGTTTGCCGAAGAGGATTCAGACGCCGAGCGACACAACGGATAGATCGCCGCAAAATATCTCCCCGCAATATGAGGAGAGGGCTGGCGATTTTAGACGAATTATGACCGCAGATGTTGAGTTCAAAGCAGACCTGTCTAGTCAAAGAACTTGGTGCCGCTGGAATTTGGATCGACCAGAGGTGTGGGTAGACGCCAAGTCCGGTGAGGAAGTGTTAGTTGACACCGTTTCCTCGATGACCGACATCGTCACGGAAAAAGACTTCTTCCATTACCAGTCGAAGGCAACTGCAGCGAGCGTGGGCGATGCTTTACCAAACATCTTGCGAAAGATGGACATGCAAGCGCAAAGGGATGTGATCGGCGGGGCCAGAGGCATTGTTTTTCGCAATGAGCCGACATCTGCTAAAGCACACTCCGAGAGATCACACGCCTTTAACCCGTTCGAATATCTTAATGTCGGGGGCTCACACGTCGATGTGTTTTTAACAAATCGCCTGACGACAATCGGCACACCAAATGAAGTTTCCGTTACGCGTTCACTTCAAGATGGGGCTATGACGACACGATCAGGCTTTCGCGCGTCGATCGCAGCAGAACCTTCGTTGATTGTTGAAACAACATGGATTCCCAACAGTTTTACCAAGAAGCCAACCCATCTCCTTCGCGATGTCGTGTATAAGACGGTTGATGCGGGATCTGAGTTTATAGAACGTCGCTATACTTGGGAATGGGAGCCTGGGCAGTTGGTGAAAGGAATTGCGGTCCCGAAGATGTATCGGTGTGATGTTTTCTCAAGCTCCAACTTTGACCGACTTGATTTCCGAAGAGTAGTCATATTCACTAGCTGGAGGGTAAACGATGCCTTTGCGGACACTGATTTTACTATCGCGGCCTTGGGTGTTAAAGTGGGAGATCTGGTTCACGACAAGGTGTCGGACAAGGTTACTTATGTGGGGCGCGATGCGGTCGCGATACCTCTCAAGGACACCAAAGACAATATGAGGTCTCATCTCGATGGCAGCGGACTGTTGTATTTCTTTGTTGTTGCCACTGCCTGTTCATGTATTGGGTACTTGTTGTCCCGGCGCAGCCGTGCGGGCAGTGATCGTCGATTGCCTTAGATGCCACGGATTCCAACATGAGCCTCAAACGCAATGTCGTGTTTACTCTCATTGCACTTGCTGCTGTGATTGCATTAATGATCTTTGTCCGCAAGGGTTCTTTGGCTCGCATGCATACGCAAAGGTTGGCAACACGGAAGATCGTTAGTCACATCATCGTAAGGGATGCCGATGAAAAGCACGAAGTCCGTCTTCGTTTCCCGCTGCCCGGCATTGAGAAGTGTTTGCAGATGGATCTTATCAAGAAGTCTTGCGGTTGCATTGAAGGGTACGGCGAGATTGATGGTGATGGCGTTCCGACTGCTATCCTCTCCATGAAGATACCATCGACGCGTGAGACTAAGGAGGTTTCATCTGTTTTTTCTGCTAGAACTTCTAATACAGTGTATGAGTTCGAGGTTCGTTCTCGCGTAGATGTCTATCCTCCGTTCTGGAGTACCCTAGACCGGGCCATGACGATTCAGTTTGAACCTGGCGAGACTGTCCGATCAATTCACTGCACAGCGTCTTGGGTGTATCCGGAATTCCGAAAGGGAGGTATGGCAGTTAGGCCGTTGTCGGATCGCCTGACAATTAGGTCATTTTCTTCATTTAGTGAACAACGTGGCGACATCTGGATCTACACCATAGATTCCGTTGTCGATGTGCTAGCGCCGGTAATCCCAGGAAAGACGGTTGAGGCAGGAGTTGAGTGGTCCAGTCCATTTGGCGCGTCGGTTCGGTTTTTACAGTTGAAGATCCAAGATGGGATTTCATGCCGCCCCGCGCGCCTGTTCGTCACGCCAACTCAGACCGAAGACGGCGGCTGGACTTGGAGTGGCAAGTTCGTCTTGTCATCAACAGGTGCATCGGCTCGAGTGTCTGATGTTGCTTGTGCCGACGCCGATGTCAAGTACGTTGGAGGTGGTAGTTTTGCTCATCAACAAGAGATTGTTGTGTCGCTTTCTTTTGAGGCTGTGGACATGCCTCGTACAAAAATAGTAATTACGATGGAGGGTGACAGGGGAATGGTTGAGAGCGTGGTACTTCCGGTGTTTCTTCTCAGGGGGAAGGCTGGCGATTGAGTGGTCCGGTCGTCCTTTTCGCAGCATGGATGACTTGGCCGTTGAGGGGTGTAGCTGCATTTGTCAGTCAACATGGAGCGAGCAACATGCATCGTGACCTCGGTCGAATCCGCGATGAGTTCTTGTGGTTAGTGGTCTATTTTGGCTCGTCACTACTCGTGGTGGCCTCTGTAGTCATGGCTTTCAATTTCTTACCGATTTGCGATTCACACCCGGATTCAGCCATTCCTGCTCAAACAGTGGCCGACGGATTCGCGGTATGGGATGGTGTGTGGTATCGGAGGATCGTACAAGAAGGGTACACTTATGATCCAACACGGATGTCCAATGTGGCATTCTTTCCGCTTTACCCCACATCCTGCCGAATGGTGCAGCGGTTGACGGGGTTGCATGTCGAGTATGCGCTGCTGCTGACATCGCATCTGTATTTGGCTGGGGTGTTCGTGCTGTTTGCGGCGTATCTGAAAGGCCGAGAGAGGGGGCTGTCGTCGTCGAATCAGACTCATGCCTTACTGGCTCTCGGGCTGTTCCCCACGACGTTTTACATGCGGATGAGCTACACGGAGTCATCGTTCTTGTTCGTGGCGTTGCTGGCGATGTACGGGATGCAGCGAAACTGGCGCAGCCCGTGGATTGCCTTGATCGTGGGCTTAGCGACGGCCAGTCGGACGGTGGGGGTGAGCTTGCTGTTGCCATTTGCTTGGCACTTATGGTGTGAAGATCGGGATCTGTGGAAGTTCGCCCGGCGGGCGGTGTGGTTGTTGCCGCTGGCGTGTTGGGGATTGGCGGGATACATCGTCTACCTCTGGATCAAATTCGATGAGCCGTTGGCGTTTGTCAAGACGCAGGCCCACTGGACTGAGTTTCATGCGCCCCCAGAACTGTGGCGAAAAGTAGTCGCTCATCTCACCCTGGAGCCGTACTGGCAGGTCTACAACTCCGAGTGCCCGTGCTATTGGGGAAATGATCCGCCCCGGACGATGCCGCTGATCAGCATGCAGTTCTTCAATCCGATTGTCATGCTGTCCACTTGGATCGTGATCGGCATCGGAGCGTACCGGAAACAGATCACCGTCCGCGAGGGATTGCTGAGTCTGGGACTGCTGGCGATTCCTTACCTGGCCCACAGCTATCGCTGTTGCGGAGTCTCCAGTGCCCGTTACGCATCGGTCGTGTTTCCCTTCTACATCATGCTCGGGCATTGGTTGAGCCGCTGCCCGACAGTGGTCAGTTCATTGATCTACGCCGTGTTTGCCGTCTACCTGGGAATCGGTTCCGCAATGTTCGTGTCCTGGTACTGGTTCTATTAGCGGAGCGCACAACGGAATGGGTACAATGGACACGACGTGCGTTTCTTCGTTGGGGAGTGGGCCGATGATCGACAATGGAATCGCAACTCGTCCGGGTGGCTTTGACAGGTCCGCGTGCCAGTCGTACGCAACTGGTCCGCTGCATTCACCAGAGCATGACGGCGATAACGATCTACGCCCTTTTCTGTCGGTGATTGCGCCTTGCTACAACGAATCGGAAGGACTCTTAGAGTTCCATCGGCGAGTCCACGCGGTCTGCGAATCGATCGGCAAGACCTACGAGATTGTTTTGGTCAACGATGGATCAAGGGATGCCACATGGGCTGTGATGTCCAAGCTGGCCGAGAGGCACCCCGAGGTGGTGGCCGTGAACTTGTCTAGGAATTTCGGGCAGGAAAAAGCCCTCGCAGCGGGACTGGCCGTGTGCCAAGGGGACATAGTGCTGGTGATTGATGCGGACCTTCAAGACCCACCGGAGCTGCTCTCGAAGATGTTGGAGATCATGGAAGCAGGAGCCGATGTCGTCTATGGGCAGCGACGTTCACGAGCTGGTGATTCCTGGTTTAAGAAGGTCTCGGCCTCACTGTTTTACCGATTTATGGATCGAATCAGTGACATTCCGATTCCACGAGACACGGGGCCTTTTCGCCTGCTGCGTCGCCGGGTGGTCCAAGTTTTGTTGCAGATGCCCGAGCAAAATCGGTATCACCGGGGGCTGGTCAGTTGGGCCGGGTATCGACAAATTCCAATTCTGTTTGACCGAGAGGCCAGGCACGTCGGCGAGTCTCAATGGCCGCTGGGGAGAATGGTTTCGCTGGCACTCGACGCGATGACGGGCTTCTCCACGCGACCATTACGGTGGGCCGGATGGTTGGCGATGGGGGCGATGTTGCTCACCCTGACAACCTTTGCGTGGTGGTTGGAAGCGTGGTTGATTCAGGGTCAAGCGATGCCTCTCTTAGCAGTGATCTGGATCGTCAGCGGATTGTCAGCCGGTCAACTGGGTGTACTGTTCATTTTGGGAGAGTATATCGGTCGAATCGGAGAGCAAGTCCGGAATCGTCCGCTGTTCGTCATCGAGTCCGTTGTCTCATCGGGCAACTTCGCTCTGCGAGGAAATCGGGAGTTGCCATGAAAGTTCACCTCCGAACAGGCTTCACGCTCGTTGAACTGCTGGTCGCTATGGCCATCATCTCGGTGTTAATCGCTTTGCTATTGCCCGCCGTGCAATCAGCGCGCGAGGCTGCTCGACGCACGCAGTGTCGAAATCATCTTAAGCAGCTATCGCTGGCCATTCATAATTACATGGACAGCCATCACACACTTCCGATTAACACCTCGTTTAACACTTCGATGAATGCCGATACTCCGAGCCGGAGTTGGCTGCAAGGAATCTTGCCATTCATCGAGCGAAGCGACCTCGGGAATCGGATTATCCCGGGTGGGACACTTCAGCAGAACAAAGCAGTGGCGGAACAGATTGTGACAGCCTTTATTTGTCCGACCGATACTAGTTGGGGACGGGCAGCCATCCGGGCCGACGTTCCCTCGGATTGGGAACTGGGCCTCACGAATTACAAGAGCTGCGCTGGCGACAACTGGGGCTGGGGAATCTATCCTCGCCCCTCCAGCGGCGGGCGTTTTCGAGGCAGCCTCGACGGGCAACGAGAGGGAAATGGAGCCATTTGTGCGGGGAGAAGCTGGCCAGTGGTGACTCGCTTGAGAGACTTTTTGGATGGAACCTCGTCGACATTTGTCATTGGCGAATCGCTTGTCGAGTCCACTCGTTGGAGCGCATGGTTTCACTCGAACCATGCGTCTGCGACCTGCGCGATCCCATTCAATTTCGGGCGAATTCACAACAACCAAGACGATTGGGAAAACAACAACGGCTTCATGAGCCGCCACGTCGGAGGCGGACACTTCGCGATGGCTGATGGCAGCGTCCGATTCGTTTCAGAAAACATCGACATCTTCACATACTGGTCTCTGGCGACCCTTCAAGGTAACGAGATCGTCGGAGAGTTTTGACCGTCCGCTTACCGGAACCCGCGGCGAGCGCCTTGCGGCTCACATCTCAATCACTTGAATGAGTCATTCCAGTCCGCGTGCTGACTAATTCCCCGACTTCGGACTCATCGCCACGGGATGGGCCATCTGCTCAACGGTCAGCTTCTCCGGCCATGTGGAACCGCCGAGCAGAGTAACGTGGCGAATTCGGGCCGAGGTCTGAGAGCGATCATGGTAGAAGCCCGGCTGATGACTCGGGAGGTCCGCGACCGGGCGAGCATAGATCACCGTGTCGTTCAGGGTGATC
>JAYSUV010000265.1:0-14478 GCA_043718945.1 Planctomycetota bacterium | reverse complement strand
GGGTGGATTCATACACTGGCTGCGGCTGGCACAATGAGGATGTTCAGAGGCTTCTGGCCTTCCCGCGAGATATTTCCCACTGGGCGTCTTTGCGTCTTCGCGTCTTTGCGTCTTTGCGTTGACCTCCTCCGATTTGTGGAGAAAGGGCGGATGAGGATGTCCGTCCGTACGTTTCCGACTGACCCGCGAGAGGATGTCGGGTGGGACAAGCTCGCTTTGGAGCGCTGGCCCACCATGCCTGACGCGTATCCCCAGAGTGGTGGGCCTGCGCCTCAAAGCAGGCTTGTCCCACCCTACGAAGCCTAAGTGACCTCACGGACCAATGACCTTACACCTCTTCGGCAGAGCCGCTTTGAGCGAGGCAACTCCGGCTGGGGTACATCCTGTGCCCGTGAGATCGATACTCTCAAGCGTCTGTGCCGGGTACAGAAATTCAAGGTACTCGTCCACCACATTCGTGTTCTTCAAGTCCAGCTTTTTTAGGCTCTTGCATTTTGCGATTCCCTTAAGCTGCTGTACGGTCACCTTCTTGTTTTCCAAAAGAAACTCAACCGCGTCTGCGTCATTTTGATTCGGACTCGGCAAAACAAGATCGCCTTTTTGGTTTCTGTAATCCACAATCTGGATCGTGAAAGGTGATTTAGGGAGTTCATCAAATGATGAAACCGAATGCGGCTCCTTTGATTTCGGTCTCACCGTGATCTTTGCTCCAGAGTTGAACATCCCCCGCAGCCACTCAATCCAGCTTGACTCGGTGATATTCCAGTCGCTTCGAGCCTCCCTTAGAGTCTTGATCGCTATGGGTGTCAGTTTGGTGTTGCGAAGAACCACGCTGTTCAAGGACTTCATGCCGACGAGATGAGGCACGCTCTCATTGGTGATCTCAGTAAATCCTAGCGATAACTCATTGAGCTTCGGCAGCCGCTGGAGAGATTGAACTCCGTTGTCGGTGATGCCAATGCCGCTGACAGACAATGACTCCAGTGTCAGCACCTGCGATATAGCCAATAGTCCACGGTCCGTAACTTTCGCAAACGGAATTGCCAAGGTGGGGTCGGAGTCAGACGCGACTCCAGCATTAAGCCTTGTCAGACTCTTGAGACGTGCCAGTTGCATTAATCCTTCGTCTCCGACTCTTGTGCTCATAATGTCTAACCCTTTCAGGTTGGGGAAACTCGCGCAAATCACCCCCACGAATTCATCTGTGACATTGGGATTGTAGTCAAACGCGAGCTTTTCCATGTCTACGCGAACGCCGAGTTGTCTGACACCTTCAGTAGTGATTTGGTTGTTTCCAGACAATATCAGAAAGCGAAGATGTCGAATCTTGCCCAGCGAAGCCAGTGACAGATTTGAAAGTCCTTTTGCTGATTTGTGAGGGTATTGAAGCTGAAGTTCCATCAGTCCCGGCATTGTCTCAAATATCAACACACCGACGTCGCTCAGTGAGTGCCCTTGCATGCTAATACTTTCGATATATCGTTGTCCACGAAGCGGACTCAGTTGCACGTCATTCACACCTGGAATCGCCCCTAGGGCATCTCGATTTATGATAAGTCTACGAAGATGAAAAGCTGCCGCTGGGAGATCCGCCACTTTGTTGATGTCCCGCAGAGAATGTCCCTTTTCCTGAATTTGAACCTGTCCCCCCATTTCTTCAATTGCCCACTTAGCCACCTCTGCTTCTGACAAGGCGGGTTCGGGCAGGTTACCCCAGAAAACATCAGCATTGGGGAACTTCTTTTCGATCTCATTCCCACCAATGTCTGTCACACCAGTGCGGGTCAAGTTGATGTCCGTCAGCTTCTCGCAACGCGTCAGTGCGGTTGCTTCTTGGTCGCCGATTGCGGTCCCTTCCAAATCGAGTTCGATCACATTCGGAAAGATCTGCCATAACTGGCGAACTATGGCGGGGCTCACTCCTGAGTCGGTCAGGATCAGTTCCGCGACCTCGGGGATCGCGAGGTCATTGAGCCAGAGTGGTCGCACTCCGTGCAGATCGAGGCGATGCACGCTGAATTGTTCTGGAAGGTCGTCAAAGCTCGCCAGGACGTGTGGCGGCTGACCCTCACTGGAAATTGTCACCTGACCGCCGAGGACCAGAATGTTACGAATGATGTTGCGGCGCGGGTTGTACTCTCCTCCGTAGACTTTGCACGTTGGCAGCTGTGCTTGTAGCCGCTTAACACCCTCGGGTGTGATTTTCGTCCCTTGTACAACCAGATGCTCAAGCCATTTCAACTGGCCCAGTGTGCCGATGCATTTATCGTCTATCAGGGATTTGCTCAATTCCAAAACCCGCAGGTCTTTCAGTCGTGTCAGCGGAATGACGCCATCGTTGTCGACCTGAAATCCCACGGTGAGAAGTGTTGAGAGCTTCGGCGAGTCTTTGTCAATCGAAGCCAGCCCGAAGTTGGTCACTTTGTCGCTTTCCAGGGACAGAGATACCAACTTGTTTAGCCCGGACAGTGATTTGATCCCAGTGTCTGTGACAGCGTATATGCTTGCCTTTGAGGAAGGTGAGGAAGAAGTATTCTCAACGGTCTCCCAGGAAGGTGAGTCTCCATTGACGATGAGATTCTCCAGGTTTGGCATCCGTCCCAGTGACGCTAAGCCCTTATCGGTGATGGGGCACCCTTGTAAATTGAGCAGTCGGAGCGATTGCAGCTCCGGCAGTGTGTCGACACCGGCGTCCGTCACCTTGGTACGCGCCAGTCCGAGTTCTGACATGGCTTTCAGCCCCCACAGCTTCCTGACCTTCTCGTCAGTCACGCCGTCGCGATCATCGAGCGTGACCGTTTCGACGGTAAAGTTTCCTTTCGGCAACTCATCGAGGTGATTTACTATGTAACTGTCTCCTCCTCGCGAATCGCGAACTCGAACCTCACCACCGACAGAGAGAACCCACATCGCAGTCTCCCTGTCGCTGAATGAATCAGGAAGTACGACTACCCGAGGTTCCGGTGGAAGAGGCGGCATTACAGGAGTTCCCTTCCCGCGAGAGAAGCTCACCCATGCGATGGCCAACAGCATGATCACTCCGACACTTATCCCAGACCACAACCAGAGCCGGGGTACTTTCGATTTCTGAGGTCGGGATCGCTTTTTCTTCGATGAATGGCCCGGCTGGCCAGATCGTTTCTGTGGATTGCTATCGGCAGGCATGACGTTAACCCCTCTTTGGACGGATCGCGGGTTCATCTTAGTGGCACGAAAGCCATGTGTCTCTCATGGTGTGAATTCAATCTTGCGGCCCCGATTCTTCTCAATGAAAGCAGACCGCCCAGCTTCTGTTACGCGTGTCTTGTTGAGATTGATTTCTTGAAGTCTTCGCATCTGACCAAGTGCAGCAATCTCAGCATCCCCAACAGTTGTGTTCGAAAGATCGAGGTATATCAGGGAAGGGAGCTGGCGAGAAAGTAGTTCGGCGTCGTGAACCGAGATTGCATATTTAGTGCCGATTAGTCTGGTTGCCTCTTTAAGCTGGAGCAAATCCGGCGAGAGCATTTCCACATTGCTCAGGTCGATTTGTTGTGTTGTAAAGTCGTCGGGCAGGGCCTCGAAGTTCTTGAGATCGATAACCAGTGGCTCCTGACCGAAAGCGGAGATATTCACACTTCCTCCGGCATGCACGATAGCCTTTACCGCATTTCGCTTCGGGCTGTACTCTCCTCCATAGATGGGTTTGTCCTTGAGGTGATCCTCTTCTCTCAATCTCTTCACTCCTTCCGAGTTGATCAGGGTGCCCTGGATGTTGAGTTGCTTCAGTGCCATCAACTTGGCGAGCCCTTCGATCGCTCCGTTATCCAACCCCGTTTTGATGAGACTGAGATTACTTAGGTACTGCAATTTGGAAAGTGACTCGATCGCCGACTCTTTTCCTGTACTTCTCAGCGAAACAAAATCAATCTGCAATTCCACGAGATTCTCAAACTCTGCAACGAGCTTCGACACCCCTGCATCCGTCACCGAGAAACTGGATAGGTAAAGGTATTCCAGCTTCTTAGACTGCTGAAATCCGTCAAGCTCGGTGTCCGTCAGTTTCTGCATGCTGACATCCTGCTGAGCCCCCTCATTCGCAAGCCTCGTGTCGCCGATGCGAAGCGATGTCAGATTCGTGAGAGCACCGACCGTCTTAAATCCATCCACGCCCACAGGACACCCCTGAATATTCAGAACTGTAAGCCATGGAAGATGTTGGAGGTCGGTAGCCCCTTTGTCACTGAGTTTGGTCCATGAAAGATCCAGATCGCTGAGCAATGGCAGCCCACGTAGCCGGATGATAGAAGAATCCATGTCTCCCTGAGAATCCGACAAGTTGATCGAGACAATGCCGAACGGCTGCTCGACATCAAATGCTGGACCGACATCCACCACTTTCCCTTCTCTGAGTGCTGTTGCGGAGCCACCGCTGTCCTGCACCCACTTCAAAGCTTCAACTTCCGTCCATGCCGAGGGTGGCGGAGGTGGCTGGGGCGGAGTCGATCCAATGGGAACTGCGGGGAAAAGAAAACCAAATGCCCAGATCAACAAAGCGATGAGCCCAAAAATGCCAGTCCCCGCCACGATTGGCGAGACGGGAAGGTTTTGGGACATTGGCTCGGAATCATTAGCGACAGCCGACTCGATGCGAGCCAACCGCTGATCCACGCTGCCGATGACATCTCGCAACTCCACGATCTGCTGCTTCAAATGATTTACAATAATCGGTAGCTTCTCGGCGAGGGTCGACAGCGTGGCGACGCTGTCCGTGCGAGCCCACTCGTGGCCACGAGCCTCAATGGCTCGCCGGTGCTGGGCTTGCAGGTGGGCCTCGTCCGGTGATAGATCCTTAGCTGCCGCAATCAGAGCGGGATCGTCGACGAAGATGACGAAGACAGGCTTCTTCAACTCGGAAGCGAAGTCGAACTCCATCTGGGTAAAGCTGCGCCGCACGGGGAGATCGCCCAACGGCCACCACGTCATGCAGGCGGGCTTCCAGAACTCCCCGGCGGGTGTGCGTTCGATGTCCGGATGTGGCACATCGTCGGGCCCGTAGCCAAAACGCGGGCCGACCAGATGGATGACGCAACTTGCATCACGGATCTCGCTCTGCAGCTTCTCGGGCAAAATCATCCCACTCTGCTTGAGATTCCCCCGGTAGCGGCAGTGGCAACCCTGATCATCGATGCAGACCCGTAGCTCATGCAGGAACTTCAGTCCGAAGTCCCCGGTCACGGCACTCAGAAATACGATGGGAGGGGGCATCCAGGCATCGTGACATAGGAGAGTCGGTATGGCAAGAATGCGGACTGAACGACCGTGTGAGGCAAGCCCCTGCTGCGCAGTTCGGGCAGTTGCTCGGCCAGGGCGCGGACGAGACTTCGGTTGAGGTCGCCTCCGCCGAGACTGGGGAAGAGCGTGACGACGCGCCACACCTTCACATGGTCATCGTACGCATGCTGCGTGAGGGCCGCTGCCACTCCGGCCCGGGCGAGCGAACTCTTCCCCGATCCGCTGGCCCCGACGATCACAGTGAAGGCACAGCCGGATTGCTCTTGGTCCCGCAGTCGCTGGAGGACATCGCACGTCTCCTCATCGCGGCCCTGAAAGATCGGAGCGTGCTCGACATCGAAGACCTCCAGCCCGCGATACGGCTCGTGCAGCCAGCGTGGGGCGACGCCTTCGCCGAGCAGTTCATCGAGGATCTGGTGCAGGTGCGTATGCAGCCGCTGGGCGAAGCTGACCGGTTCGCGGTAGCTGTGGTAGGCCCGGACGTTGTGGCCCTCGGCATCTTTGAATTGCTCGCGGATGAAGGACTCGGCGAGGTTCCGCTGCGAGATCCGGTCCTCGAGTTCGTTCCCCGGACATTTCGTGAGCGAGTCACGAAACCCGCTTTCGTCCGTGCGGGTGTAGGCCAGGATGACCGGTCGCTGCTGGCCGCTCTGCTCGAACGCTTCGAGCATCACATCGAACTCGCGCTCCGTCCCGCTGCGGTACGGCGACCCATCGGCCCGCGTGATCGCCGACCCCAGCGGACTCCCCAGCCGCGACCAGAGAATGAACACTGCAATGTCGATCGGCTCCTTCCGCAGGATGAAGTCGATCGTCCCCTGAAACGACGCCGTCGCCGGAAGCGCCAGATCCTCCCACAACACCGGCTGTAGCGTCACGCCGGGGTAGTGGCGCTGGAGCGCGTCGATCACGCGGCGGGCCTTGTCGCGCTCTTCCCCCACGTCGCCGGGGGAGGAGATGAAGATGCGAAGAGTCATGGCGGGTGTGATCATGGTTGCATACTCCGAGGGCTGGTGAGTGTACGGCAGAACTTGGTCGTCCGCCTACTGGTTGCCGACACCGACTGAAAATTAAAGTCCAAGTCAGCAGACTGCGCGGGGCTGCGTGCCACTCATGGATGAAATACCCCACTCCGACGATTGTGACCAATTGAATTCAGATCTGAGTGTGTGTTCATTCCCGAGTTTGTCAGGCCAATGAGTTGTGCTGGAAGTCTCACCAGACCACGACATCTTGATTCGCACGTCACGGCAGGGCATGATGTGATACTGTCATGCTGTTCGCTGGACAGTTTTCATTCCGGAACGAACACACTGATGAACTGTCGGGGAGGGTGATCACATGATTGGCATTCGCGTACTCACTTGGGCTCTCGCAATCGCGTGTACGAGCGTGGCCTCTGCTCAGGAGTTTTACGAACTGACCGTTCCCAGCCGCCCCGACCTCACCTCGCAGGCTCAGCTCGAAGGGGCTCGGCTGACGGTCAAGGACTCGACCGGCTCGACGTTCAATTACGAACGGCATCCGGCATTCGACACTCCCGATGGAGAGTTGCTCGGGTTTCGGTCGTTGACAGCGGGAGCCTCGCTGCGGTGGCCGGTCCTCGGGATGGGCAGCATGTGGATCGGCGACCTCGGCGGGACGACATGGAGGAAGAGTCTGCAAACGGTGAATCGTCTTGGTGGCGGTCCCGGTCTGCCCGGAGCGCCGCCCATCTATGGTCCGGGAGGGATAGCCTGCCTCCCCGGTGTGGGCGGCGATTCATGGGTCGCCCATGTCGAGAGCGACGGCACCCTGTGCAGCTTCTACGGGCGGGCGGGGGCGTGGAAACATCGCGATCTGCCACTCAAGGCTCCGCTAATCCCCGGCGCTCCCCTGGCCATGTACAGCACCAGTGGGGCGTGGCCGGGAATCCTGACCGTGGCTCCTAACGGAAGCCTGATCTCGATTGTCGATGGGTCCGTCGTCCAGCCTGTTTCCACCACCGTGCTGTTCCCACCGGGCGCTCATGTCGAGTACCTCACTCTGGGGCCGCATGGACATGCTTTCGCAGTGGATACCAAGGGCCGACTCTGGGATCTCGATGTCGAGACTCATCTCGGCATCATGGTCGAGCCAGCGGTCGGGGCGTTCCCACCGGGGTCTCCGCTGGCTGTGCTGATGGATGGGGCGGTGCCCGTTGTCACCGCTGTGAACACGGCGAGCGTGATGGTGGCTTATGGACAGAGCGGGGGGGGCTGGGTGCCCGCCACCGTGGGAGCCGGGTTCACGCCGGGGACGCATATTGCCGTGGCGACACTCACGACCGGCCTGACTCCTCAAACCTACATCGCCGCCGTGAATTGGTCCGGGCAGTTGCAGTTGTGGAGCAAGGTGGGACTGGTCTGGAACGTGACCACGATTCCCACGGTACTGCTGACACCGGGATCGCCGGTGGAGATCGGGGCTGCGTACTTTGGCCCGCTGCTGTCGGCGATTGGCGCGGATGGAGTCTGGCATGCGTGGAGCTACGGCTCACCGGGCGGCTGGAGAGACGTGTCGATCGGGCCGGGTTACATGCTGGGAGCCCCGATGGCGATTCTGCCAGCGATCGGGACGCTATTCACCGTCGACTCGATGGGCCGGCTGATGGTGGCATACTTCGACGCAAGAGGGTGGAACGTGTCGTGTGCCCTGCCGTCGATCAACTACACACCGCAACTCGTCAGTCGGCAGGTGGTGCCCAATCCGGTGCTGCCTCCGGCTCAAGTCGCCTTCGTGAACTCTTCGGAGGACGACATCATTTTGCAGATCGTCGACCAGTTCCAACCGCGTCAGCCGGAGGAGATCAAGATCCCCAAACACGGCGAGGTCATCCGCTCATTGGCCCGCGATTCCGGCAGCACCCTGCAAGAGGTCTACCTCGCCCCCGGCCCGCTCGGCTCACTGATCGAGCAGACCCAGAGCTATCCCATCCCGCCGCAGCAGCGTTACACGCGGAGCAGATTCAGAATTGATCATCAGTTCGCACAGACGGGAATGTCTGTGCCACTGATCAGTGGAGCAGACGTTCCTGTCTGCCTTTCCAGTGCGATGATGGAACTGAATGCAGGCTCAGTTCACTTCAGTCCCGAGGTCGTAAACTGCGAACCACCGAGGGTCTGCCGGGAGTTGGCTCCTTGGCCCGCAGTGGGCTTCTGAAGGAATTTCGGCAGGATCACTCCGTCGTAGAAGCTGATGTTGGGCTTCTCGCTGGCCTTACGCAGCACCCCTTCGATGTTCTCGCCCTCTTTCAGCGAGATCATGAACGGGATGTTCGTGCTGCTGGCGACCCAGGCGGATGTGCCTTGGTACACGAAGCTCAGTTGGGTGAAGTACTCCTGCACCTTGTAGTCGCCGGATCGCATGTAGGAGATCTGGCGTTCCTTGGGACCGGTCACCGAAGCCACCAGCGAGATCGTCCCATTGTCGGCCACGGTACACTTCATGTCGGTGAGCTTCTTGGTCAGGGCTTCACGGACGTGAGCCTGGTCGGCTTGCGGAACTCCAGCGACATCCAGCTTCACCGTGGCCCCCTCGCGATACACGAACAAGTCCGGCTGCGTGAGGGCCTTGCCCAGCAGATCGCGGGCTTCCTTGTGAGGCAATTCCAGCGACACGAGGGCTCCGGGGGCGTTGTGAGCTCCCATCGCAGCCAGGGTCATATTCCCCAACTGAACCATTTTCTCGGCCCCGTTGTATTCCCAGAGCTTCAGTTGGTTTTGCAGATCGAGCATGAACTTGTTCCCACCGAGCAGGAAGTTGTCGTCCGGAAAAGCAATGGCTCCCGTCAGATGCAGTCCCGTCGCCTCGAAGTCGTTGAGCATTTTTCCGGTCGCTGTGTCCCAGACCAGAATGCGGTTCTGAGCGATGCAGGCGATCCGCTTCCCCGAGGGACTGAACGCCGTGATCGGCCACGTCAGTGTGCCGGGAGTCGCAGCCATCCCGATCACCTTGCGGCTGGCAATGTCGAAGATGCCGACCTTCTCGCCGTTACAGAACCCGATCATCTTGCGATCCCCACTGAGGCAGGGGGCCGCTCCGTTGGCTGTCTCAAAGTACCAGAGCGGCTTTGCCGTCGCCAAATCCCAGAGGGCGACTTTGCCGTTACGGCTACTGGTCAGTAAGTGGTCGGCGTCGACGAATTCGGCCCAGGCCACATCGCGGTTCGGCTTCCAGCCATCGTCATAGGGCATCCAGGAGAGTCCCTTCTGAATGGTCTTGCCCTTGATTGTCCAGATCTCCAGCATCTCCTGATTGCCCGACCCGAAGCCGTCATGCCGCATCAAGATTTGCTTCCCGTCGTCGTGCAAAGCGATGGGCGACATCAGAGCCTGAGCCTCGGCAATGCCGGTGGTCTTCCCGGTTTGCAAGTCGCATGTCACCAGCCGCACCTTGGAGTCCTTCTCATCGCGTCCCAGCCGGAAGCAGACGACGGCCTTCTGGGCCACCTGATTCGCAACCATCCCGGTCATGCCTTCGAAGAAGTCAATCTTCGGAGGCAGCACGACCGTCTTGGGCTTCGCTGCGAAACCGGGGTTCGCGGCGACTTCCGCCTGCCACTCAGCCGGAGCTTCCAGCAGGACTGCTTCGACAGCTGTCCAGTCGACTGTCACGGTCCGCGCCTGACCGGGGGCCATCGCTTCGCCGCCCTCCCCTTCGGGCTTGAACGGATCATCCTCTGTCTTGAACGGGTTGTCGGCATCGAGCGACTCGACATATTTTTGGTCGGCTTCACTCAGCTTTTTGAGGTCGATTTCCATCTTCTTGCCGGTCTTGAGTTCCAGCTTCACCTTGGTGCCCGCCATCCCGGCGAATTTGCCTTCCATCTTGTGCTTGCCGGTGGAGTCAGTCCAGGTCCGCAACTCCTCCGCCCAGGCGTTGACTCCGACAACGAGAAGCAGGGCAACCAAACCGGTGAGTGCCAACAGAGTACTCGCGAACGAGCGATGTGTAGTGTGTGAGGTCATCGGAATCTCTCCCCAAGAGCACGTTCAAACAAGCGGACCGCAGTATGCTTACCCGTGTAAGATAGCAGATTCTAAATCTTGTCAAGCTATTAATTGTGAAACTTCTCGCTGAAGCCGACAGAGCCTCCCGAGTGTTCCCCGCCAATGCCCGCGCACACCGCAATTCAATTACGGTGGCAGAGGCAGGTTGTGGTACACAGATTCCACAGATTTTCACAGATTCAGCGCCAACGGGGGCGGTGATTGGTGGCAGGAGATCTCTCCTCTCCCCCCTCTGAATCTGTATCTGTGCCAATCTGCGAAATCTGTGTACCAATCCACTCTTGGGCGAGAGGTTTCAGGGAACAGGCGATGGGCTCTCACTCGATCTGTCATGTGCTCAGTGAGAGGCTGTCGGCTTGCGCGAGGAGTGTCTTTTATTTTGTCGTCAATTCACGAAGTTCCCCGAGTCTGCCCAAGGATTCGCCCGAGGCCGACAGGCGAATCTTGAGTCGTTCACCCGCCGCAGGTTTGGCCGACGTACTCGCGATATGCAGTCTGCAACTGGCGAGTGATTGACCCTGGGGGGCGAGCTGGCCACGTGTGCCCCTCGATACCGATCACCGGTAGCACCTCAGCAATCGTGCTGGTCACGAATACTTCGTCGAGTGAGTTCAGTGAGGTGATTGTAAAGGGCTGTTCTTCGACACGTATCCCGCAGGTGTCTGCCAGTTCCAACACGAGTTTCCGCGTGATGCCCGGCAAGATGTTGGAGTCGAGCGGAGCGGTCACCAGTGCTCCGTTCCGCACTCCGAAGACGGTTGAATGCGAGCCTTCCGTAATGGTGCCATCGGCGGTGGCCATGATGGCTTCGCCACAGCCCGCTTCCGTGGCGGCCTGCGATGCTAAGACGTTGCCCAGCAGGTTCAGCGACTTAATGTCGCAGCGTTTCCACCGCACATCCGGCACCAACAGCGCGCGGATGCCTGACTCGCGAGAGGCTGCGTACGGATCGCTGTCGTACTCGCGCACGAAGATCAGTTCATTGGGAGTGACCGGTGGATTGGGGAACGGGTGGGAGCGCGGAGCCTCCCCCCGCGAGACTTGCAGGTAGACCTGCCCCTCTCTCACCCCACTGTGGGCCAGGGTGTCGCGGACCCGCTGCTCGAGCCTCGCCACATCGGTCACGATTCGGAGTTGGCCGAGCGAGTCCTGAAGCCGGTCAAAGTGCGGGCGGTCGAGGAACATCTTCCCGCCGTAGACACGGAAGACCTCGTAGACGCCGTCGCCGAACATGAACGCCCGGTCGAGGACGGAGACCCGCACCTCGGAGAGGAGCATCTCGGTGCCGTTCCAGTTGGCGAATTCCGGTCGTGGCATCTGTGATTCCTTCTTGTCTCGTATCGACTTCCGAATGTTTAGCCGCGACGCGAGGTCTTCGCAGCGGAGCGATCGTTGCGATGACCGCGCTCCGAAGACTTCGCGTCGCGGCTAAACGGTATTGACGTTCGGCTACCGAGATTTCCAGTCGATGCCGGACATTTCCCCGAGGGCCAGCATGAGTGCATGCGTCCCGTTGCGGCCCCAGCCCTTGGCCTGCACCGAGAGATACAGCTGTTCCGCGAGAGCCAGACCCGGTAATGAAAGCCCCATCCGTTTCGCTTCAGAGAGGGCGATCCCCATGTCCTTCACGAAGTGCTCGACATAGAAACCGGGGTCGAAGTTATTGGCCAAGATGCGTGGCCCGAGGTTGTCGAGCGACTTGCTGCCCGCTGCTCCGGTGGAGACCGACTTAAAAACTGTTTCGAGATTGAGTCCGGCCTTGTAGCCATAGAGTAGAGCCTCGCAGACGCCGATCATGGTGGTCGAGATCAGGATCTGATTGACCATCTTCGTGTGTTGCCCGGCCCCGGCGGCTCCTTGATGAATGATCGTCTTGCCCATCGCATTCCAGCAGGGATTCAAGGCGTCAATGGTCTCTTTGTCGCCACCGATCATGATGGAGAGAGCGGCGTTCTTGGCTCCGATGTCGCCTCCTGAGACGGGAGCGTCGACAGCGTGAACACCCTTGGCCTTCGCAGTGTTGTAGATCTCGACCGCCAGACTGGGGTCACTCGTCGTCATGTCGACGAGGACGTTCCCCGCCTTCGAACCGGCGAGCGCACCCTGCGTCCCGAGGAACACGTCTCGCACATCGCGCGGGAAGCCCACGATCGCGAAGATCACGTCCGACTTCTCGGCCACTTCTTTCGGTGAGGCGGCCCACGCGGCCCCTTGGTCGAGCAGTGCCTGCGACTTCTCCTTCGTGCGGGAGTAGATCGTCGCGGCAAATCCGGCCTTCATCAGATGGCCGCACATGCTGTTCCCCATCACGCCGGTGCCGATCCAGCCAATGCGAGTCTGTCCGGGAGTGATTGTCAGAGCGGCCATCGTGTGGTCCTTCTTCAGTGGCGTGTGTGAGCTTCGTCGAGCGGGGGAGTATACGACACACACTCGCGATCGTCACGAGCTTCTACATCGCTTCTCACCCTGGAAGGCGTGATGCAAAAAAAGCCCAGGGGTGGCAACCCCTGAGCTTTCGCATGGCGATCAGTGTGCCGGTGGCGGGCTGTTCTGGTAGGCCCGCGCGCGGAACAGAAAGTCGATGATGTTCCCCTCGTGCGGCTGCATCCAGTGCAACTGGTTGGTGCGGATGGCCCCGATGTTGAGGCGGTCGATGTGGGTGGCGTCGACGAGTTGGCTGGCCCACTTTTCGTTCTTGGTGATGGCGGTACAAACGAGGGTCTGGCCGATTCGTTTGAGCATCTCATCCTGCGGACATTCGACGACCGAAGCACAGGGGAACATGTACTCCGGGTTCAGAGAGGAGGCTTCCAGTCGTCACAGCCAGTGAGTGCCGCGAATTCCGGATCACCATGAAAAACAAACCGTACGATACTGGCTGCTGGAATCGGGTCAAACACATGACTGTCTGGTTCCTCCACTGCTTTGTCTCCACCACGGTTGCATAAGTACTGTTTGATGATCGTTTCACCTAAATTGGCGTTCACTCGTAACGATGAGATTGGGACATCTGCCTGAATCAAACACGGTCGACCTATCATTCGCAGCGTTTGACCCGTAATTGGATCACATTCATGTGAGTTGGAGAGCGCTTCGCCTCCCCAAAATCGAAAGAAACACAATTCCCGAATGACCGGCGGTCCCAGGCTCCAAAAAGCAAAAAAAGAGACGGTCCTCACGGTTGCTATCGCTGGCTTGGTTCCTGGCGATCAACTGTTCGGCAATACCGTTGTCGATCACTCCGTCGGCGTGTAATCGACGGATCCTCTGTGTCAGTACCTCAAGGTTGGGCAATTGCATTCCGTGCCTTTGGATGAACTGCACCTCGTGTTCGGTCAGTCGTGTACAGTGCCACCCTCGAAGAGCGGCGGGTTGCACTAACTCCCGAACTATCTGTGTGGATCGATAAAAATCGTCAGCAATGGGATTCGTGGGTCTGAGTGCCCACGGGATGTACTCACCCTCTTGGTCTCGGTCTGCCTTGAAACGCTCGATTTCATGGTGAGCGTGATTCTCAAACATTTTGGACTGTATGGATAGGTACTCAAGCAACGGTGCTGGCCAAGTCTCTTCCTGATCGAGAAACATCGTCTCAATGCTCCAAAAGTCCGGATATAGGCGAGTTCGGTCTCAATAGACTTCGTCATGCGTGCCCAACGCCAGCAGGAGGATTGCCTCTGCTCCTTCGTGTTCAATAAACTCGAACACCACTCGCAAGTCGTAGCCCAAACTACATGCTCGACAACCAGCCAGTGGACCTCGCAACTTGTGCGTACGCAGTGAGGAATGTGCAGCATCGGACGACAAGAGTTCCAGAGCGACCTCTATGGGCGCATCCTCTTCAGGATGCGATTTCAAGCGATTCCACAAATCACGAGCGAAGGCTGGCGTGCGAAGTAGGATTCGCCTCACGGCTGAGCCTCGCGAACCATCTCGGCTGCGGTCATTGGCTGGCATTGTCCGGCTGCGAACTCTCGGCGAGCTTGAGCGACTGCATCGACCACGCGCTCCCGTCCACGCTCCGCGAGACGGCGGGATAAGACGGAAAGCAACTCGGCTTGGGAGTCCATGTCGAGTTGCTCGGCGGCTTCGAGAACATCGGAAAATACGGTCTTCTGGCTCATGACAATCTCCTGGCTGGCGTCCTAGATTTCAGCTTACCTGTCGTTCCAGT
>JAYSUV010000264.1:0-44406 GCA_043718945.1 Planctomycetota bacterium | reverse complement strand
CCAATACTCCATCACCCACCCCTCCCTGTGCCGCCAGCCTCCCTAGACGGGCAGAATGGTAATCGAGAGGAGAATTAAAACAACAGGCCGGTCAGTCCGCCCGCTCGCGGTCGATCAGTCGGATGGGCCATCCTGCCCGTCTCTGCTGGGCGTGGCCCGCCCCTTCGAGTCCACATGGACTGCCGAAAGTCGTTCACCTCCCATGTCACCGGCTCTGGCATGCGAGCGTTGCTCGGGGACGGGCAAGAGTGCCCATCCTACGGGACCGCATCCCCCCGAAGCTCCGCTTCGCCGCGTGCCAGAACGCTTCCTCTCGCATGGCGGACGGGTGGCGGGGTCAGGAGGCTTGGCGAATGGCCCCGGTGCGGTGGCGATGTTCGACGCGGGACAACATGAGGCGTACGACGGACTTCCGAGTCTGTCGCTCTTCGAAGTGTTCCATACGGACGGACGAGGACGTCCGTCCTACGAAATGTCTCCTTCGACTCCGCGTCAGGTGTCGAAGACAGCGTGAGTGACCCGAGACGATCCGACCTGGCTGCCGCCGGGCGTTCATCCTCAGTGATCGCCGATTCGATTCGTATTGACATCCGATCCTGGCGTGACATAATCAACGCCAGCCAGAATGTCTCGATTCCTTGGAAGACGCCTTCCGATGAGCATTCCGTGAGAGGCAGAGTACGCGAGGGTGATCGGCCGAAGCCAATTCTGTCCTAGCGCTGGTTGTCCGTTAAAGTCCGACGCCGCAAATGGAAGCATCTTTCACACTGACTGAACGGTTCTCGCTTGGTGGCGAATACACTTGGCGGCTCAAGGACTCTGAGATTCGATTTCGAGGGTCTCGCCAATTCGCCCAGCTGGTTAACCAACGCATCCCAGCGGCATCCGAGCGTATCGAAGCGTTCCGCGACGCACTTGATTTGCTGAACGTTTGGTCTTGGCGCAATGACTACGCCCCGGAAGATGTCGGATGGACTACGATGGACGGCTCGGCTTGGTCATTCGCGGCATCAATAGGGGATCGTCAATGTCAATGTGGTGGCACAAACGGGTATCCGTCATTTGCAGATACATCCCTGACGACAACTGTTCTCGGTCGTTTCGCATGTTTAGTGGCCGCGATGTACGCGTGTTTCGACATTCAGGCGTTCATCCACATCGCGGCGCATCAACGGCAGCTTGAAGTGGAGAACGGCGGATAACAAGGCGGTCAACCGGAGCCACCGATGACGCGATTTGTAAGCCCAACCGCTTGGCGGCAGCCCGGTGACTGCCGTCGTTCGGCCCGTTCTGAAATCCCCCCCTCGCCGGAGTTGACGATGCGTTTCACTTGCCTCAAATCGCTCATCGTCGTCTGCGTTTCCCTGATCGTCGGGGGCGAGGCCCAGGCTCAGCTTGGGGTGATTCGGTGAATGCCGTTTTGTGAGTCACTCTCCCTCGTCCCGCGACCTCTCACCTCGCGATTGTGGAGTGCTTCAATCTGTGCCGATCTGCGCAATCTGTGGACCCCAACCCTCTTCGACCGAGCCTTTTCAGAGCGGGGAGTTTGTCCACAGATTGCGCAGATTCACCCAGCGCGGCCTAGCCGCAATCAAGGGGAGGAGCCATCAGTCCTCTTCCATCCCGAGGGGATGCCAGCCATTCGCCGGTGGTCGAGCGCAGCGACACCACCGGAACAGGGCCTCGCCATGTTTCTGCATCCCGGAGGGATGCCAGAGGGCGTCGCCTTGGGGAGGAATTCACCCCCATATCAGCGGTGGGCTGCCACCCCTTCGGGATGGAGAATCGGTGGGTGACTGGCGTCCGGTGGTGTCGCTGTGCTCAACCACCGGCTAATGGCTGTGACCCCTACCGGGGTCTGTTGGTGTTCGAGGCCACCTCAGAAATTTGCGCAGCGTGCGCACGTTTTTGAGGTGAGTCGTACAGATTGAAGAGGCTTGGCTGCGGCTGATGAGACTCGGGGACACGCAACGGTGCTGGGAAACGTTAATGGTCACAGACGTGAGAGGGCGGACTCCGGGCCCTGACGCTTACGGCTCGGGAAAGTTCGCTCACCCCAGCCGCTTGCCATACTGCTCGGCGTAATACTTTAGGTAGTCGCCCGAGCGGATGCGGGCGACCCAGTCTTGGTGCGACAGATACCAGTCGATGGTTTCCTGGATTCCCCGGTCGAACGTGTACTGCGGGGACCAGCCGAGTTCGGCCTCGGCCTTGCTGCAATCGATGGCGTACCGCAAGTCATGCCCCGGACGGTCGGCCACGTAACGGATCGAACTCTCCGTCTTACCGAGCAGCTTGATCAGCAGCTTCGTGAGGGCGATGTTCGTCATCTCGCAGCGACCGCCGAAGTTGTAGACCTCGCCGACGCGCCCTTTGCGGAGGGCAGCGTCGATGCCTCGGCAGTGATCGAGGACGTGAATCCAGTCGCGGACGTTCGTTCCTGCTCCGTAGACCGGAACCTGCTGCCCAGCGACCAGATTCGAGATGAACAGCGGGATCAGCTTCTCGGGGAACTGATACGGCCCGTAGTTGTTCGAGCAGCGGGTCGTGATGCACGGGAAGTGGTACGTGTGGTAGTACGCCCGCACGAGCAGATCAGCTGAGGTCTTCGACGCGGAGTAGGGGCTGTTGGGAGCCAGCGGGGTCTCTTCGGTGAACAGGCCAGTCTCGCCGAGGGAGCCGTAGACCTCATCGGTCGAGACCTGAACATAGCGGGGGATGTTGAACTTGCGGCAGGCATCGAGCAGCGTCTGCGTGCCGATGATGTTGGTCGTGATGAACGGCCCGCTGTCGAGGATGCTGCGGTCGACATGGCTCTCAGCTGCGAAGTTGAGGACGGCGTCGATCTGAGCACTGGCGAGGACGCGCTCGACCTCGGCCCGGTCGCAGATGTCGACTTTTTCGAAACGGTAGCGCGGGTTCCCTTCGAGGTCGGCCAGGTTCTCTGGATTCCCGGCGTAGGTCAGCTTGTCGACGTTGATGACCGTTAGCTCGGGATGCTGGGCCAACTCCATCCGAATGAAGTTCGAACCAATAAAACCGCAGCCGCCGGTGACGAGGATGGTGTTCATATGGGAAACTCTGTGGGGGGATGACGTTCGGGACTCAACGCCGAAACGGCACGAACTCAGGTTTCATAGCTCACGAATCGCCCGAGGAGAAGAGCGATTTGGTAGGGCAGCCACAGAAGAAGTGCGAGTCGCACTTCGCGCAGCCCACGGGGCGCAGCCCCCACCAACCCGAAGCGTGAGCGAGGGCGAGCGGGGATTCAACTTGTCGCCCAGGTTTGGCAGGGTGCGGAACCGAGTTTCTGGTCCGAGCGAGGCTGTGGCAGACTGAACCAGTCCCCTCTGCGCCCGCCCTCGCTGACGCGTCGGGTGACTTTCAAATGTGCCCCACGGAACCACTCTGTGCGTTTCGCAATCTCACGGAAGCTGGTGTGCGAGCGAAGCAGAATCGTCCAGCTGGAATTTCAAAGCCTGCACGACCAGATTCCGAGAGTTCCCCCGTTCTTTCGCCTCGTGCTCAGTATCACACGGTCATCATTTTCCCCATGGCGGAGGGCCTTCCGTGGAAAACTGTCCAGCGCCCGGTTACGATCGCAGAACTTTGACTGGTCGCCGCTGCCCAACTCTGGTGCGGGTGATCGATCACTTGGTCCAAATGAATTTGGCCTCGGTTCCCCTCCTCACACCAAGACGGTCCTTCGAACATGAGTGAAGCGCAAACTCCGACAAGCGGCGAGAAGCCAGCAATGTTCCTGTTCTGGGGGTGTTTCATCGCCCTGATCACGACCGCATACGCGTTCTTTTCCCGCATGTATCTGTGCGATGTCCGTTTTGGTACGGAATTCGGTGTCGACAAGGTGGCGATTGGGACTCTGAAGGGGGCCGGGATCTGGCCCTTTGCGATCTCGATCATTCTGTTCAGCCTGATCATTGACCGCATCGGCTACAAGATCGCGATGCTGTTTTCATTCTGCTGCTACGTGATCTATGCCATCTTCGGGTTCATGGCGTACGGGGCAGTGAATGGTGTGACTGGGGACGCTCTCCCGGCGGCACAAGCGCAAGGCTTCCGGCTGATGTACTGGGGCAGCGTGATCTTGGGGTTGGGCAACGGCACGGTGGAGGCGTTCATCAATCCCGTCGTCGCCACCATGTTCAGTAAGCAAAAGACCAAGTGGCTGAACATCCTCCATGCCGGATGGCCGGGTGGTCTGGTGATCGGTGGACTGGCGACAATTGCTTTGGCCAGTGTCGCCGCGAGCGGCGATTGGCGGCTTGTACTCGGCTTGGTTCTCGTGCCCGGAATCATTTACGTCTCGATGCTGATCGGGGCCAAGTTCCCGGTGAACGAGCGCGAGGCAGCTGGAGTGGGATACCTCGACATGCTGAAGGAGTTCGGCGCGATTGGGGCCTTGCTGGCCTTCGGACTGATCTTTACGGAGCTGTCGAATTCGTTAGGACTCAGCAAGATCAATGATGATTGGGGCAAGTATATCCCTTGGGTGTTGACGGGTATTGTGACGGTCCTGTTCGGTGTCGCGACACGGAGCTTCGGACGTCCGCTACTGATCTTCCTGATTCTGATCATGTGTCCGCTGGCCACGACCGAGATCGGAACAGACGGCTGGATCAACGGCCTGATGGAAGAACCGATGAAGGCTGCGGGGTTCAATGCCGCTTGGGTGCTGATTTACACCTCGGCCATCATGATGGTGCTGCGGTTCTTCGCCGGTCCGATTGTTCACAATCTGTCGCCGATTGGATTGCTGATCGTGAGTTCGATTTTGGCGATCGCGGGGCTTACCGCTCTGTCGAAGACCGGAAACTCGGGACTGGGGATGATCTTCGCAGCTGCGACGCTGTACGGCTTTGGCAAGACCTTCTTCTGGCCGACGATGTTGGGGATCACTGCGGAACAAAGTCCGAAGGGGGGAGCATTGACCCTCAACGCCATCTCCGGTGTCGGTATGCTGGCCGTGGGGATCCTCGGATTCCCGTTCATTGGATATCTGCAAGAGAAGACCTCGACCGACGTACTCGCGAAGTCGGCCCCCGCAGTGATGCAACAGGTCGGTGCCGAGAAGTCTTATGTCCTCGGCAAGTACACCGGAATCGATCCAGTTCAGGAAGAGAAGATCACAGCCCCCGCCGAGAAGACCGCCATCGCGGAAGCCAAGAAGGCGGGTCAGTTCTCCGCATTGGGCAGCATGGCCGCGTTCCCAACCATCATGCTTGTCTGCTACGTCTTGATCTGGGCTTACTTTAAGTCCAAGGGGGGATACAAGGCGGTCGAACTGTCTGCCGATACTGCCACGAATCCGCCCGCCGGTTTCGAGGCTTGAGATCGTTTGGAATGTGTCCCTTCGCTCGACTGAATTGTCGGGCGGAGGGCCCAACGGATTGACGGCCAATGACCCGAGTGATCGACTACTCCGCTCCCGGCGACCACCGCGCGGTCGTGCAGGCGGCTCTCGATGCCAGTCGGGAGCCGCAGTTGGTCGGGCTGCCTAGTGAGAGTGGGTATCTGCTCGCCACATCGTCGCGGAACGCAGCGGCGGTGTCGCACCTGTTGGAAGTGGCCAGCGCGGTCGGGCGATCTCCGTGTTTGTGCCTGTCTCATGCCGGGCAGATCGTGGACTATGTCGAGTTGGTCTCGCCTCGGGCCATCAGGCTTGCTCAGCGCAGCTGGCCCGGGCCAGTGGTTCTCGAGTTTGAGGCGACGGGGAAGTGGTCGGGGCCTCCGCTGGCTCCGACGCTGACTTCTTATCTCGAACGTCACCCGCTGCGATTTGCGAGCTTCGGACACCCACTGCATGTGGGACTGGCCCGGTCGCAACGCGAGCCGCTGGTGGTCGTTGAAATGCCGGCTCCGGCAGGTGGCAGCTGGGCTTCGGCGGATGGGTTAGAGCTCGCGCAGGAGTGGGGCGAACGGATCGGGCTGATCGTGAACGCCGGGTTCGTCTCGTGTCCGCAAGGGGCGACGGGAGTTCACTTCAGCCAGACTGCCGCGTGGTCGATCTCGCAACCGGGAGTGTACTCCGAGCCGCAGATCACCCGATTGATGGCCAAGCTGGTGCTGTTCGTCTGCACCGGGAACACCTGTCGCAGCCCGCTGGCCGAGGGACTGTTTCGCAGTCTGCTGTGCCAGCGACTAGAATGCAGCGAGGCCGAATTGGTCCAGCGGGGGTTCATGGTGGCCTCGGCGGGGGTGGCGTCGACTCCGGGGGCTCCGGCTAGTCCGGAGACGCTGGAGATTCTGCGCGAGGAGGGGATCGACCTCTCCGATCACACCAGCCAGCCGGTGACGGATCAACTGGTGGCGTGGGCCGACTTGATCTTGGCGATGACTTCGCGTCATCATTCGGCACTCACGGGGGCGTTCCCGCAGTGTGTGTCCAAGGTGGAACAAATCTGCGTCGACGGGTATGACATCGCCGATCCCATCGGCGGGGATTACTCGGTGTATGTGGAGTGTCGTGATCAGATCCGGCAGTGTCTGGAACACTGGTTGGATTGTGTGAATTCTGAAGACAGATGAATCGGGTGGGACATGCGTATCGCCGTGGCGAGTGATCATCGAGGGGTCCATGTGAAGGGCCTCATCCTGGAACAGCTGCGTGGCTTGGGCCATGAGGCGATTGACATGGGACCGGATGAGTCGGGGCCCGTGGATTACCCGGTGTATGCCTCGAAGGTGGCCGGTGCGGTGTCGCAGGGGACTGTGGATCGCGGCATCCTGATCTGCGGGACCGGCATGGGGATGAGCATCACCGCGAACAAGTTTCGCGGTGTGCGAGCGGTCACCTGTCACGACGACGTGACCGCCGAGACCAGTCGTCGGCACAACAACGCCAACATCATGTGTTTGTCGGCGGACATGCTGGGTGAGCGGCTGCTGAACCGGATTGTCGAACTCTGGATTCGGACGGAATTCGAAGGCGGTCGCCACCAGCGACGTCTCGATCAGATCAGCGAGATCGAAAAGGAACAGGGCACCTCTCCGGAAGGCGGCTCGTGCTGCGGGTGAGGAAGAGTGTCGCCTTTCGCTCCGCGAAAGGACGTTCTTTCGCCGAGCGAAAGAAGACAAACCCGACAGGAACACTAATTTCCGCTAATCGACGCTAATCCAGAGATGATTAGCGTTTATTCGTGTCGATCAGTGTTCCGAAATTCTTGCCCGAACTTCCGTACTGTCCCGCTCGCTGAAGCTCTTGTTGCTCGTGCGACACCCCATAAACTCTGGGCGGAGACGCCCACCACTGAGGATGCCCTCCATGTCCAACCCGACCGATCTTCGATTCGCGGAATCCCATGAATGGGTCCGTGTCGAGGGGAACACCGCCACGATCGGGATCAGTGAATTCGCGGTCAAGGAACTGACCGACCTGACCTATGTCGAGTTACCTGCTGTTGGGAAAGTGCTCAAGGCCAAGCAGGTCTTCGGCGTGGTCGAGAGCGTCAAGGCGGCGAGTGACCTCTACGCTCCGGTCTCTGGCAAAGTGACCAAGGTCAACACCGCCCTGGAGTCCGACCTGAGCGTCCTCTCCACCGACCCCTTCGGCCAAGGCTGGATGATCCAGGTCGAACTCGCCGACCCGTCGGAAGTCGATCAGCTGCTCGATGCGGCGGCGTATGCGAAGTTCTGTGCGGCGGAGAGTCACTGAAGTCGTCAGAGGACAGTGGCCGGGTGGCGGGGTCAGGAGGCTTTGCGGATGGCCCCGATGCAGGGGAAGCGTTCGCTCGCCCGATTTCCGACAGCTGCCTCGAAAGGTTTATTCGGGACGAGTGAGTCCCTCGTTTGCTTGATCGAATTTTGAAGCTGCGTCTCCCCTGGGCCGGGGCCATGCGCAAAGCCTTCTGACCCCGCCACCCACGTCGTTTGGGAAGCACGCCGCGACGCACGCTGAGTCGTCGTAGGCTGCGTGCGATGTCATCAGCGCCGCCGCCACACTTGTCCTCGTCGCGACCGGCGAGTGCTACGGTTTGATGAGTCCACCCGCCCCTTCGGGGGCGACTGCATTCTGGGGGTCTGGTTGCCCCTCATCGGAATCGGCGATCAGTTTATAACCCACCCCCGCAACCAGCAGCACAGCTCCGAGGACCAGAGCCGCGACATAAATGAAGCGACGGTCGATGCGGTTGTGGGGTGACGTTCGGACCACCGTCGGTAGCGGTGGTGCCACCAGAGGGGCCGAAGGTGGCGCGGCGATCCGCTTGGGATGGGACTTCTCGAGATCTTGCATCGCCAGCGAGCCTGCGGTCGCAGGCGTGGCGGGCTGTTCCCGCTTCTCGGCCAAGGTCAGGGGCTGAGCCGGTACAGTCTCTGGCCGTCTTGGTCCCTTAGAGTTCTTGAATTTCCCGGCCTGACTGGGGCGTTCCACGGTCGTGGCTGGTTGAGCTGGAACCGCACCGACCTCGGGCGTGCGGCGGTCGATATTCGAGTCTGACTCCGGACGCCGTCGCTGCACCGCTTCCAGTCCCGCGAATCGCGCGACCAGAGCGGGGTGAGCGTGCCGCCATGTCTCGCCGCCATTCTCCACCAGCCACTTCGACAGCGCAGCTGCGACTTCCGCTGCGGATTGATAGCGGTCGTCTTTGCGCTTCTGCATCATCTTCTCGACGATGGCGACCAGGCTCTCGGGAACGTCCGAGCGTTGCTTGCGGATCGAGGGGGGAGCCTTGGTCTGGTGAGCCAGCAGTCGCTGCACGAGCGTTCCATCCGTGAATGGGGGATGCCCGGTCAACGCGAAGTACAACGTGCAGCCGAGGCTATAGATATCGGCCCGCTCATCGACCGCATGGCTGTCGACGGCTTGTTCCGGAGCAAGGTAGTCAGCGGTGCCTAGAACCTTCTCGTCATGCTTGATCGTCAGCGATTCGGTCTCGGTGTCGCGGAAGAAGCGGGCGAGGCCGAGGTCGAGCAGTTTGACCACCCCCTTGGTATCGACGAGCAGATTGCCGGGCTTGATGTCACGGTGGACGAGTCCGTTCTCGTGGGCATGAGAGAGACCTTCCGCAGCTTGGCGGATGAAGTCTGCCGCTTCGATCACGGTGAACTGCTTCCGGACTTCGAGGAGCTTCTCGATGTCTTTGCCTTCGACGTACTCCATGACCAGGAAGTGGATTTCGACCCCGCCTTCGGTTTCGGTATCGACATCGTAGGCCCGGACGATGTTGTTGTGGTCGAGCGATGCCACGGCCTGGGCCTCGCGATGGAACCGGCCCAGATATGACGTGTCTCGCACCTTGTTTGCGGGCAGCACCTTGATCGCGCAGCGCCGCTTCATGCGGGTATGCTCTGCCAGGTAGATCGAGCTCATCTCGCCCTTACCCAGCAGATTGAGCAACTTGTACCGCCCGAGGATGAAGCCCTTGAACTTCCCTTGCAGCAGCTTCTCCGATTGCCAAGGGGTAATGGTTCCCTTGGCGATCATGGCTGCGGCGACTGCTGCGGAGTTGCCGATGTCGACCCCTTCCCCGCGTAGGGTTTTGATGAGGGTTTCGATCGCCTGCGGGTCCGCCAAGCCACTTTGCTTGATCCCCGTGAGGAACGATTCCGCAGTCAGTTTGAGGGACATAGTTAGTTCGTCCTGCACCAGACACATCGGGAAGTCGGGCGAATGCCAAACTTCCGAATTGATTCACCCGCAGTGAGCGATCCCCGGATCGTACGCTGCCACTCGACACTTGCTGCTATCCCTGCCCGCCCGCCTAGCGCCGAGAGAACTGCACCACGCTCCGCATGGTGAGTCCCTGCCAACATCCTTGTACGAAATGATTCGACCTTGGACCATTCGGGGGAGGAAATCTCGGCCCGATTCCCGCGTTGACGGATCGGGACACGCATCACATCCGTCATGATCCATTCACGAGACTGGTTCATGGCCCACGACCTTCACATCAATAACGAGTGTCTCTCCGGCCAAGGGGTGATTGGCATCCACCACCGCTTCCGTGGCGGTCAGCTTCTGAATCCAGACATCGAGATTCACACTACCCACGGACGCGGAGAGTTGCTCTCCGACCTGGGCTTCCTCGGGGATCACAGACAAGGGCGTCATCTGAATGAGATCCGGGCTATGCCGACCAAAGGCGCGTTCCGGCGGGGCGGTGATCGTGCGGGTTTCGCCCAGTTGCATCCCCAGCAGACCGAGGCTCAAGCCCGAGATGAACTCCTCCGAACCGACGCGGAACTCCAGAGGGTTACGGCGGTCCGTGGTCTCGATCACGCTGCCTTCCAGCGAGCGTGAGGTGTAGTGAACGCGAACGAGATCCCCATGTGCGATGGCGGACATGTGTGTCTTCCTTAGAGGTCATCCAGAACGTGGCCGGATTGAATCTGCGGTACGGTGGCCGCTTGACCGGCAGTCACCAGCGAGGCGAGTTGCTCGGCTTCCCCCGCTCGATTGGTCTGAAGCAGCAACTGCACGTAATTCTCACGAGCCTTGACCAGTGCGGCGTTCCTCACCGGACGTTCCTGCTCCAGGATTCCGATGGCTCGACGAATGGCGGGCTCGGCTCGCTCGTAGTCGCCGAGGAGAAACCGCACCCCCGCCAGATTGTCGAGGTGCTTGGCGGTCTCGGCAGATTCGGCCCCGTGGAGCTGTTCGCTGAGTTCGACGCAGCGTTCCATGAGTGGTGCAGCCTCTGCGGGGGACTGCCGCAGATAGTGGACACCGGCGAGTTGGCTGAGAGTGTTCAGGTGGTCGGTCGTCGGTGCCAGTGATTCGATGGAGTGGACCTGTGCTTCCAGCAGCACGACGGCTTCGTCATACCGCTGGGACTGAATGAGTACGTCGGGCAGAGCCTGGCGGGCTTCGTCGATGAGAGCGGACTGCGTGTCCGGGTCCGCGTACTCGATCACGGCACGCAGAGCCTCTTCGGCTTGAGGGGCGTTGCCGACTTGCTGTTGAATCCGCCCCAGCAAGAGCAGATTCGGAATCGACTCGGGGTGCTGGGCTCCCAGCGTCGTCTGTTGAATCTCCAAAGCCTCGGTGATTCGAGGCAGAGCTTCAGCGTGCAGACCGCGCGTGACCAGATTCCAGGCGATCAGCCCCAGCGTTTCGGCAATCTCCAATCGCTGCGAGGACATCGTGCCGTACTGGATGGACAGGCTCCGCTCCAGCAATGGAAAGGCCGGCTCGTATCGCTTCTCGGCATGGGCCAGTTCGGCCAGCCCGAGCAGAACCTTGGCGGTCATGCGGTGATCGGTCCCGAGCAAGTCGGAGATCGTCCCCTGCCCTCGCAGGAGCATCAGCTCCGCACGCCCCACATGCCCGAGTCTCAGCTCATTGCGAGCGGAGCAGATCTGCAGCGAGGCGGTGTGGGGATGACGTTCACCATGGGCTGCAATGTAGATCTCAATGGCGCGGGCATAGAGCGGACGGGCGGCGGCGTATTGCCCCTCTGTGAAGTAGACCTCGGCCAGTGTCCCGAGTGTGGTGGCGACATGGGGATGTACAGGGGACAGACTGGTCTCGCGAATCTTCAGGGCTCTGAGCAAGCACTCACGAGCCTGGTCGAACTGGTGCTGTTGCAGGTACAGATATCCGAGGTTGTTCAGGATCTGCGCCACCTGTGGATGATCGAGGCCGACCATCGTTTCACGAATGGCCAGCGACTGCCGGAGCTTCGCTTCCGCTTCCCCGTAACGCCCGAGTGACCGCAATGCCTCCGCCAGATTGTTCAGTGCTGTCGCCAGTGAGGCCTGGTCTGTCGTCTTGTGAGATTGACGTTCCGCCACGTCTCGTTCGTAGAGACGGACCGCCTCGACGAATCGACCACGGGCCACGTAGACAGCTGCGAGATTGCAGCGGGTCCGACCAAGCCGGGCATCATTGGCTCGCAGAGCGCGCTCCTGGATGTTCAGGGCTCGTTCCAGCAACCGCCGGGCAGGCTCGACCTTGTTCTGAGAGAACAGACTTTCGGCGAGATCGTTGAGAACCCGTGCCACCTCCGGATGATCGGCTCCGTAAGTCTGCTCCAAGATGGACAGCGACTCGCGAAACAAAACATCGGCTTCCTTGTACGCACCACGAGCTGACTTAATCACAGCCAAGCGATTGGTCATCTCGCCAATCAGCCGGTGCCCCCGAGGAAGCGTGGTCCGTCGTAATTCCAGCGTGCGATCATACACCGGCTCCGCATCGGACAGCCGACCGCTCAGGTAATACTGCTCCGACAGGAAGTTGCAGGCAACGCCCAACTCCGTCTCGGAGACTCGTGGAGACTGTTCGCGAATGGAGACCTCATCAATGAGCAGTCGCTCACTCTCTCCATAGTTCTTGAGCAGGAACTCCGTGCGCGCGAGCATCAATCGATTGCGCATCAACAGTGTGTGATCGACGGGCAACAGACACGATCGCAGCTCCAGTGCCGCACGAAATTGGTCGCGGGCTGTCTCAACTTCGCCCTGCCCCAAGGAGACCCCCGCCTTCAGGAACTTCAGCTGCCCCGCCAGCAACTGATTGAGTGGAGAAGCCGATTGCGATTTACAGTTCGAGGATGCCAGGCTGAGCCGACCGTCGGCGCGGTCCAGACGATTCTCGTTGACATCGATCTCGGCGATCGCCAGCAGCAATTCGGTCTGCAACGGGTATTCCACCGGACAGAGTTCCATCGCCTGTCGCCAGCGTTTGCGCCCCAGCTGGAACTGGTCGCTCAGGACATAGGCCGCCCCGAGATCGACCAATGGCTCCAACAGTGCCGCATCGCTGTCGGCAGATTGAAGGGCGTGGTCCAGCGTGCGTACCAGCAGCTTGGCAGCGACCTTCGGCAACAGCAGATCCAGTGCCGCATCCGCTGCCTGACGGATCGTGGAAACCTGATCGAGACCGAGAGTCGCCGCAGCCGTGGTGGCTTGCCCCAGCCAGATTCGCTGGACAGCCAGTGAATCTGGCTCGATGTCTGGCTCGCCGCAGACATGTTCCCGCAGCCGGTTCCTGACCACTCGTGTCGGCAGTGTGGACCGGACGAGCGTTGTCCCCAGTCGTTGAGTCGACGAGGAAAGTAACGTCGCGATTTCGGCCACGGCGGGGATCGTGACGAACTGTCCCTCGTGCGTCAGTCGGAAGAGGCCGCAATCTTTTAATAGCTGCAACGAGGTGTTCGCATCGGAGAGCCGATCAGCGGTGGCCTGCATGATCGCAGCGGGAATCGGCGCTGGTCCCAGTGCGACACCGGCGGCCAAGAGAGTGAGCGCCGCTGGCTGATGATCCTCAATCATCGCCAGCAGCAGTGCCAGAACCAATCGGAGCGGCGTACTTCCCGATGCGGAGCTGAGTTGTTGCCAATACTCCAGTGGGTCGAGGTCTGCCAGCCAGAGGGCTCGACCGGCCAATTCCACACAGAGCGGATTTCGCTCCAGTCGGTGGACGATGTGTGTCGCGGCGACGACCTCTTCGGTGTTTTTCCAGTTTCGACCGATGGCCGCTTGCAGGACTTGCAAGGCGTCTTCAGTGGAGAGAGAACCGAGTGGAATTGCCGTGGGCCAGTCCCCCGAGGAGGCCGGTGCGAGATCGCTCAGGATCGCAATCAGATGGCCCGAGCGGACGCCTTCCGTGATCTCTTTCAGGTCATCGAGATCGGTGACGTTGTCGACGACGAGCAGCCAATTCTCGTGACTGCCCAGCCAGCCACGAATCGCTGCCGTCAGATCAGTCGCTCGACGGAACGAGGTCTGCCGAACTTGAAGCTGACGAGTGGCCTGCATCAAGGACGAGTGCCAGGTGGCGGGCGACGAACCGCACAACGTGACCACATGGGTGTATTGCGGAGTCACACGCCTGACAAGTTCCGAGATCAGCTGAGTACGGCCCACGCCCACCCGGCATTGAAGCGCGGGGTCGACTCCCATTAAGAGACGAGTCTCGATTGAGAGCCGCGTCCCGAGTGAGCGCAGCAACGCTTCACGACCGAGGAGTGAACTCGGTTTCCAGGCGTCGTCGGCGGGTGTCGGGAGTGTCATTTCCGGTCTTTCGGGATCTGGTCAACCAGTTGCAGTTCGTGCCTCTACGTCGCAGTGACTTTCAGGAGGACGAGCGATCGAAGTCCATCACCCACTCGCCCGGGTAAGTCGTACCTGGAGCAGTCGCTCCGCTCTGCAATGGAGGTGAGACCTCGTCCGGTGGACCACTCAGACGCCTGAGCCGGGTGCGGATGCGATCGGCCTCACGCTCTCGTCGTTTGACGAGCGAGTCCTTGACTCGTTCCAGTTCCAGAATGCCCGAAGAGATGTCACTGTCGGTCGACAGAATACGCTGGAGCCGGGTCAGGCGAGTCTCGAACCCTGCACGTTCGGTCTCCTGCAGGATGTCAAGATGCACCGACTCATTCAACAGCTTCTGAACGTCCTGAAGCTCTTGCACAAAGTCGGTCCGCTGACGACCTCGATCTCGCTCCAGTACGATTTGCAATGCGTCACGTTCTTCAGGGGTCCAGATCGTCAGGGAAAGAATCCGCTCGGCAATCTGGTGATGGCCCTGCGCCAACTGCATCTGGAAGGCCGTGGTCCAGTCAGGTTGGGGTTGGCTCAGGAAGTTGAGGATCTCGTTTTCAAATGTGTGGAAATCGGTCTCGGGCTCCCAGTTGGCTGTCAAAGTGAGATCTGGAATCTTGAGCAGTTCCGCGTGCAGCAGATGACGCGGGTCGGGCTCTCGAGTGTCGGTCACGACACTGGGATCAACCAGGTCGTGAATCTCCTGCACCGACAGCATCAGACAGGACACAGCCATCCGGACCTCAAACGACGTGTGCTCGGCGGCCAGTGTCTGCAATTCCTCCATCACCTGTGAGTGCCGGTTCAGGATGTCGGACCGCAACTCGACGGCAGCTTGCGGTAAGTAATTCTGGACCTCGTTCGTGGCCGCCCCCGAGTGCAGCCCGATCCAGCGCTGAGCGAACGTCGTGGCTTGCCGCAGGTACGCTCGAATCTCCGGTTGAGACAAGCGCCGACGGCTCTCGCCCGACTCATCGGCGGTCAGCTTCGTCGAGATCTCTTCGACCATCGCTCTCACCCGCGAGAGTTCCGTGCGGCGGTCTTCCGTGACGGGAGCCACCAGCGACTCACCCATGCGAAGTGCGATCTGCCAGTTCATCCAGTCAAAGGCCGCGTCCGGATGTCGCTGACTCATCCCCGCTCGCAGGCTCCATCCCGTCTTCTGGAACAGCTGGGTCGTAATCTGGAACTTCTTCGTCAGGACTTCATGACTGTCACGCCAGTGGGCGATATCCGCTCGCAGTGTCGAGAGCTGGTCGGAGTACGGAACACTGGCGGTGGTCTGCTTGAACAAGCCCGGGAAGACCCCTTGGATGCGTTCCCCGGAGGCTCCGATACGGGAGCAGTAGTTGTAGAGCTGCACACAACCCGGCTGGAGATCGAAGTCTCGCAGGACCGACGCGGCCCGCGTGGACGGTGCAATGATGGCTGGCCGCAACGTGGCTGCGCGAACCATAAACGAGAGTGCCAGGTTCCAGTCTGGCGAGGCATCTCGGGGGCCAGAGGTGGTTCGACCTTGCAGGTCATCCTGCAGTTGCCCAGCGAGTTGGCCCTTGGGAAACACCAGTGCGTGCCCCAAAGTCCAGGTCCGAATCAGCCAGGACGGAACAAACGGACGGGGGTTCGCAGACCGCGATTCCAGACTGCGAGCCAAGTGGTAGGCCAGCCCGGGTCGTCCTTCGTGAATCAGGTGGAAGATCAGATCGGGAATCAGCTGCGCCCGGTCGGATTCTGGCCCGTTGAGGATCGTGGTCGCCAGCCGAGCGGATGCTCCCGTGGCATCGACGAATCGGGCTTGTGCCAGAAGTTGTTCGGCCAGGGGGGACGGAACTAATGCGAGGGGGCGGCTCAGGGAATCGGACTCGCGGATCTGAGTTCCCGGCAGGACTTCGATCCGATGACTGATCAGTTCATCGGCTTCGTCCGCATCGTCTTCGAAAATGCTGGCTGAAGAAACATGCTTGGGAGCGGCCATCCGCTCGGGCTTGGCCTTCGCCTTCGCCTCGGCCTCATTCGCAACCGGTTTAGGGGAATCGTACTTGTGCGGCAGTGAGACCAACTCGATTTCATCAAACACGGAGTGGTTCGACTCTTCGACGGGGTCGGTCGGAAGATGTTTCGTCGGCAGTGGAAACTGCGTGTCGAACACTGGGATCGATGGCTCTGCGTGAACCACTGCGGAGTGAACAAAGTCGATTTCGGCCACCGGAGTGAGCGGTGCCTCCGAGATGGCCTCGAAAACATCGGGAGCGATCTCGCGGATCACACTGCTCTCGGAACGCGACTTGGCTACGGCTCGTTCCAGCACGGAACTGCGCAGTGAGGGACGCTGCGCAGACATCGCCGGCTCGATGGGATTGGCAGGCGACTCGGACACTGGACTCAACAGTGGCTCATCTCTGAGAAACTGGCTAGAGAGGTCCGCACCTCGGGTATCGAGTGCAGCGATATCGAGCGCGGCCGATTCTTCGACCGCAGGCGAGACCCGATCGAGAACCGGTGACAACTCCAGCTCCGCGAGTGGCGGTGAAACCAAACGTCCCCGCGCCGCAGAGACCGCCAGAGGTCTACCGAACGCCGTCTCGATCGACGTGTTCAGCAAGGTCCATTCAGAGTCGGAAAGAGTGTCTCCCTCGCGAATCATGCGGAGCAGATCACACCACGCATGGCGACCGTCCGCCAGAGAGTGGATCAACTCGCGAGGCGAGTCCAGCCCCTGCGTCGCGATCAGCTCGGCGGCAGAGTCTTGAATCTCTTTCAGACCGGCGGGTTGTTGTCCCTCAGAACATTGGACAAGCACCAGCTGACGGGCTACCGCCGTGGCCCGTGTCGCGATATCGCGGTAATCCAACTCGGCGGCCATCGCAGTCAACGACTCATAGCGAGGAGATGCCTGCTCATCCAACCCCTCATGCAGCAGAGAGGTCAAGCTCGATATCTGCTCCCGAAAACTGCGGAGGTCATCCGACAAAACTCGTGAGGGTGGCCAGCCTTGGGCGTCGAGACGATCCGCATCCAACATCAACAGGTCGGCCAGACTGAGTCCCGTCTGACGTAGCTGATGCAGTCGTGCGCGGAGTGTCTGGGTTTCCATGTACATGTCAGAGTTCCTGTCTAGCGGGGTCTATCTGGTCACTCGTGACGAGGACATCGACGACGCCAGTGGGGCGCGAGTTACTCAGTCGCGATCGAGTGGATGTTGTCCCCTTCGACCAAGTCCAGTTCACCGGGCCGCGCCCGGTTCTTAACAACTCGGGAGGCCCCGGCGATGCTGCTCTCATCCGCAGTCGCTTCCAACAGCGAATCGATCAGCGTGCGGTAGACCGCCAGCTGCACATCGGGTGACTGGAACGTGTTGACCACCGCCGCCATCGAGGGAAGGTTGGTCAGCAGCCGTCGATATTGTCCACTACTCATGTTGCACACCTTTCGCTGAATGAGGCACTCTCAGCAGTGCCCAGACTTCACATCTCAATTTGATTTGCAGGACCAGACTCTGACAGCACCACCTTCCCTCGGGCAATCGCCGTCGAGAGTGGAACGCCATAATTCTGCTGCACAGCTGTCATTTCACTCGTCCACTCGTCATCGGTGAGAGCGTCCAGACGCTCAACGAGCGAGACGAGACGGCACAAGGGATGACGACCTTCCCGGACCTCTTGCATGAGGTTCATCTCGTTCCAAGGCGCTATCGCCAGACGATTGATCGCCTCGCGGGACGCTTGGCGAACCGGCTCTAAGGTCGCTTCAAACCCGAAGGGAACCCTCAAATGGTCGACGGATCGCAATCTCTCTTTTGCCTCTGCCGCTTCACGACAGACACTGAGGCGATCGTGAAATGCATCCCAAGACGGCTCTGTCTCCGAGTCCGCCTCGTGTGAGGTGATGCCCAAACTCGCTCGGAGATGAACAAACGATTCTCGATAGTCTTCGAACGCTCGATCAAGATTCTCGGTCGGCACTTCCCCCGTGTCGCGAAGCTTCGTAGCAGTGGCGAGCATCTCCGCAGACAGCGCGGACCGTGAGCTTTTCAGCCTGTGAAAATGCTCTTCGAGTTCCACGAGATCCCGATGCACGGGCCACTCCTCTGAATCACGTATTCACGGTGCCGGGGCACGACCGGGGCCAGCTCGCCCGCCTCTCTGGAAGGCATGGAGAACGGGCGAGGCCCCTCTTGGTCGGGCGCAGATGTTTCTGGCAGGAGTGTTCCGCTTAGCGGATACCCTCGTCAGTTCATCAACGACTACACCTTGAGCCGAACGGCGGCGGCCATTGGAGCAGCCGCCGGAGCCGCTGCACGAGCGGCTTCTGGAGCGACACGAGCTGCGGGTCGTTCTTCCGCTTCGCCGCCGACCTTGCACCGTCCGTTGAAGGACGATCCAGACTCGACGTTCAAGCTGCGAGTGACGATGTCCCCGAAGATCTTGCAGGTGGCGCGAATGGTCAGTGAACCCTTGGACTCGACGGTCCCGGTAATGAGTCCGGCGACTTCGGCTTCGGCGGCGAGGATGTTCCCCTCGACGTTCGAGTCCTTACCGAGGATCAGGCAGCCGGTCGTCTTGATGTCTCCCTTGACGGTGCCATCCATCCGCAGGTCTTCGTGGGAGATGATGTTCCCCTCAATGACCGTGCCAGCAGAGATGTAGTTCTTGGGAGCCTTGGGGGCTCGCTCTTCGACATGAGCGACAGGGGCAGGTGCGAGTGCTGGTGTGGCCATTGGAGCGTTTTTCCCTTGTGGAGTTTTGTTTCCGAACATGGTGCCTTCCTTCTGTTTCCTAGATCACTGAACTGGCCGCGCGGTCGTCCAACGAGGAGTGACCACTGGCCAACGGACTTGAATTGCAACTGGCGTACGGGCTCAACAGATTCCGATGGATTCGGGGGCGGAGATTGCCGAGGCGAGCGGGTGGAAGCGGTGGTTCCGGTTATCCGGTCAAAAACCGCTGTGGGAAGGGTTTGGAGACACGTTGACAACATCCATTGCCAGCCTGTCAACGGGACGAAACACGTTGACCCGCTGTTGCCGATTCGCCACTGTGGCGAGCGCATGTTGCTCAATGTCAACATCCGCATCCGTCGGGAGAGTGGCTCTGGAGGGGGTTCGATGCCAAACCACGGTCTGGATCGCCCCCCCGGTATTGTCCCCTTCCCAAGTACTCTTCATCCCAGTCATCAACAGCCCACTTTGATCGAGCGCCAAGTGCAGAGACCCGACGGCGTGACCCCGCTCGCGACGCTCGACAAACAGCAGATGCACCCCCCGCCGGAAGGCGACTCCCTCAGCAGACCAGCGTCGGTCTTGGCAGTCGAAACCCTCGGCCAAGACGCGAGTGCCCGATTGATACAAACTCATGGTGCCAACAACCTTGGCGGTGACGGCATCACTCGTATCGCACACCGTCCAATGGGTGTCACCAAAGGCCGCTTCGACATACAACCGATCGAACCGATCGGACCGGCTGCGCAGCCCTCGATCCCGCCCGAGTCGGTAGGCCATCCCCACCGCCAGCAGGATCAAGAGTCCACTCGTTGCCGCCCCGATCAGGACCAGCATCAAGGGATCAATCTGGGACATGAAACAGTCTCCCGGCCAAGGCCGATTCCGAGACGCGCACTCCCACAGGGGAGGCGCGTCCGGAAGCCCGAACAGCGTGTTAAGCAACCGCTGCGCCGGAGAACGGATTTCTTTCCGGTCCTTCCGTGACTATGTATGGAAGGTGAAACATTCGTCACCGACCGTAGCTCATGTCGCTCCGCGACTGAGATTCCGTCGACCAATCACTCGCACACACTTCAGGAGGACGCCTGATGAAACGAGCAAACACTAGGCAGCCTCGGGCCTCTTGCTGACTGCCTTTTTGTGAGTCAACCTCACTCTACCCACGACCAGAAAACGTATGATTGTCAGAGGAATCAATCTGTGAAAATCTGTGAAATCTGTGTACCAATCCCTCTTTGGGAGAACTTCTTCAGAGTGAAGAATTTGTACACAGATGCACAGATTCCAGAGGTTTGGCAGTCGCGATTCGGGATGAGGAGGAGTCACTGTGAGTTACCCGGCAGGAGAGGAGAGGCGAGGAGACTGACCTCGTGAATTGTGGCAGGGATCCCTAGAGGTTCACTCTTCGGGCATGGTGCAATCGCCATTTCATCTGGCACACACCGAAGAGGACGCCCGAATCGAACGGTTCTTCCTCCGGCGAAATGCGAGTCGCGGAGCGACATCGCCTACACGGGACAGGACCCGAGATGCTATCGTGAGTACCCACAACCTGAACGACTCACACGGAATTGGTGATGGCAGACATTCTTCAGCAGATCATGACTCACAAACGGACCGAAGTCGCCGCAGCGCGGACTCGCGTCTCCGAGACGGAACTCCGACGGCAAATCCCGGTTGCCCCTCCTGTCCGCGACTTTGCAGCTGCCCTTCGTCGCAGCCACCCGATGGGTTTGATCGCCGAGGTGAAACGGGCTTCACCGTCAGCGGGGTTGATTCGAGAGGACTTTTCCGCCACCGAGATCGCTCAAACCTATGCGGAGAACGGAGCGGCTTGCCTCAGCGTCCTGACCGATGAGAAATACTTTCAGGGGCACCTGGACTACCTGCGGCAGATTCGAGCCGTCGTGGAGATCCCGCTGTTGCGGAAGGACTTCATCCTCGATCAGTACCAGATTATCGAAGCCCGCGCGGCGGGGGCCGACTGCGTGTTACTGATCGCTGAGTGCCTCGACGACGCCCAGCTGGCCGACCTGTATCAGACAGCCACGGGGCTGGGGATGCAGGTTCTGGTGGAGCTACACGATGCAGTGAATCTGGAGCGGGTGCTGCGACTCGCCCCGGTGATGCTGGGCGTGAATAATCGCGATTTGAAGGTGATGAAGACGAATCTCCAGCACTGCATCGATTTGCGTTCGCGAGTTCCGGACAGCGTCCTGTTCGTCGGTGAGAGTGGCATTCACGCTCGCGAACATGTCGAACGACTGATCGCCGGAAACGTGCATGCCATGCTGGTCGGCGAGACGCTGATGAAGTCGCCCGACATCGGGGCCAAGGTGCGGGAACTGCTCGGGCGGCTCCTGTAGCCACGTTCGCCAGAACGTGGGCACTCGCTCTCGATATTCGCCGGTGCCAGCAGACTTCCGAAGGAGTGTGGTCGTCATTCGACGTTGTCGCCTCTCGGACTCGAGTCGCCCCCGAACCCCGCCGGTCCATAGCTTCCCAGTCGAGTGTTTCCCGCAGAAACGCTCTGCCTTGTCCTGTCAGGGACACCCGACAGTAGCCCACCGTTTCAACGGTGGGAATGCGATCCCAACGACCCACCGAGTCCCGCCAGGGACGGCAGAAGCCTGCGAATGCCGTGGCCGCGTGGCAGTTATTTTTAAGCCTCAGTGCGAGATTCTGTCGCCCCTGCCGGGGCTGTGGACCAAGAGCGACTTGTGGTCCCACCGCTGAAGCGGTGGGCTATTATCGGGTGTCCCTGCGGGACAAAGAGGGGCGACCGTGGCCTCTCGCTCTGGGGCGGGATGCGGGTTTCTTGTGTCCCACACCCTGAAGCCCGATGGGTTGAGGACCGAGACCCTGCGTACAATCGCGACCACACTCCTTCGGAAGTCTCCACTCATGTGCGGAAGACCCGCGTTCTGGCGAACGCCGCTACCACTGCTAGGCGACCTTCGACAGGGCGACTTCTCCCTGGATCACTTCCTGGCACAACCCGGTGTAGTCCATCGCCCCAGCTGACCCGGGTGAGTAGTCAAAGATCGACTGCCCAAAACTCGGGGCCTCGGCCAGCTTGATGTTCCGGCGGATCTTACTGCCAAAGACACGGGCCCCCGCCCACGGAGCCTGCGGGTCGCTCCCTTGGAGGAACCGCATCAGGTCGTCAGTTACGTCAGTGGCGAGGCGTGTCCCGGTCTCGAACAGACAGAGCACTATGCCCGATACCTTCAGTTGGCGATTCAGTCGGCGGGTCACGAGTGCCGTCGTCTCGAACAGTTTCGACAAACCTTGCAGCGCAAAGAAGTGCGGCTGAAGTGGGATGAAGACTTCGCTCGCCGCCGTCAGAGCATTGATCGTGAGTACCCCCAGCGAGGGAGGGCAGTCCATCACGATGTAGTCGAACTGCTCGCTGGCCTGGGCCGCTTCGAGTGCCTTCCGCAAGACAAACTCTCTGCCAGGAGCGTCCAGCAACTCCAGTTCCGTGGCGGCCAGATCCAGGTTGGAGGGTGCCAGCCACAAGTTGTGCCCGACCAGTTGGCGGATGTCGTTAAACGACTTACTGCCGGTCAGCACTTGGTAGATCGTATCAGTCCCACCATGCAGGTCGACGCCGACATGGATCGACGCGTGGGCCTGCGGATCGAGATCGATCAGGCACACCTTCTTCCCTTGCCGGGCCAGTCCCGCAGCCAGGTTGACGCTGGTCGTCGTCTTGCCGACCCCGCCTTTTTGATTCATCACTGCAATTGTGCGCATCGCCAGAACTCCATGTCTCCACAGCGGCTGGGGGCCATCCTCGCCCTGCCATCTCGTCGGGGCAGACTATATCGAAGAACCGGGGAGTGGGGAAAGACGAGATCACCCACAGAAAACCCTCAGTCGCGCTCGACAAGATCATGCCGCCGAGGGGTTCAGGAACTCCGCCAGCCGGTCCATCCCCTGCGCCAAGGTCTCGATGTTGGTCGCGAACGAGAGTCGGACGTACCCCTCGGCTCCGAAGGCGTCTCCGGTCACGAGGGCGACATGAGCGACCTCCAGCAGTGCAGTGCAGAACTCGGTCGCGTTCTTGACGACCTTGCCACCTTGCAGAGTCTTCCCGAAATAGTGGCTCACTTCGAAGAAGATATAGAACGCCCCACCCGGCTCGACGAAGCTGACATTTGGGATCTGGCGGAAGCGGTCCATCACGTACGCGCGTCGCTTCACGAACTCGGCGTGCATGGCTGCGACACTGTCTTGTGAACCGGTGAGGCCCGCAATCGCCGCGTGCTGGCTAATGCTGCAGGGGTTCGAGGTCTGCTGGCTTTGCAGGTTGTCGATCACCTTGGTTAGCTCTGCCGGGGCGATCGACCAGCCGATCCGCCAGCCGGTCATGGCGTACGCCTTGCTCACGCCGCTGACAATGATGGTGAGCTGACGGACCTCGTCGCCGAACGAGGCGAACGACCGGAATTCCGCTCCGTCGTAGATCAGCTTCTCGTAAATCTCATCGGAGAGGACCGGGATCTGGTGCTTGACCGCGACCTTCGCGAGCGCCTCCAGAGCCGCGACCGGGTAAACGGCCCCGGTCGGGTTGCTCGGGCTGTTGAGCATCAGCAGGCGGGTGTTGGGGGTGATCGCCTGCTCGAACTGCTCCGGCGTCAGGACATATCCCGACTCCGGCGTGGTCGCGACCAGCACTGCCTTGGCCCCGGTCAACTCGACGAGGGCGCTGTAGCTGACCCAGTACGGTGTCGGGATGATGACCTCATCCCCCGGCCCGCAGAGCGCGGCGATGACGTTATGAATCGCATGCTTGGCCCCGTTCGAGACGATGATCTGGTTCGCCTCGAACTTCAGTCCGTAGTCGCGTTGGTAGGCGTGGATGATCGCACTCTTCAGCTCCGGGATGCCGCCCGAGGGGGTGTAATGCGTGTGCCCCGCGTCCATGGCCGCCGTCGCCGCCGCACGGATATGCGAAGGGGTGTTGAAGTCTGGCTCGCCGAGAGTGAAATCGAACACCTTCACCCCGCTCGCTTTGAGCGCCTTCGCCTTGGCCGCAGCTGCGATCGTGGCGGAGGGCTGAAGCGTCTTCACAGCGGGGGAGAGTCGGAAGTTCATGACACCACTCGGGGAACGTGTTTTCGGTCGAGCCCCGACGGCGTGTTGAGGTCGCTCGGGGGTGACAGATTGTCGGAGATCGCGGTACGGCGTCAAGGACGCGAAGCCACAGGCGAGCGTCCGGCGTGAGCCGGATGGTGAATCGCAATGACAAGTCACCATCGTGTGTGCCTCGCAAACGTCGTTGCCCGGTAGGGTTGATCCGAATTCCAGCTCATCCCCCAGGGCAACGCCGTGAAGGATTTGCGTCAGGCGTTTCCCAAGGTTCTGCCCCCTCTCCCCCACGCTCGATTCGACTTTCGGGGAGGACTCCACTGTGGGGGAGAGGGCCGGGGTGAGGGGGCTGGAGCGAGCGATGTGGCCCCCTCACCCCCACCCTCTCCCCCGCCACCAGCACTCACTGAAAGACACGTCGATCGCGGGGGAGAGGGGGCTGGAAGCGTGTTGGCGACCTTGTGGACGTGGCCCCTGAGAGATTCATCACGGCGTTGCCCCCAGAGTCTTCCGCTGCGTGGCCGCCCCGAGGCTCCGAGGCGAGACCCCGATGACGCCGAACACTTGGCGAATTCTCGATCCACCATACTTACCATCCGGCTCACGCCGGACGCTCGCCGTCCCACTCCGGGTTCTGGTATCCTCCGCAACGCAGCCGGGGCGTTTGAGAAAACGGCCCAGGCGTGGTGTGTTCTTCCGCATTGACTCCTCTCTCCTGACGTAGAATTCAGGCGTGAGAACTCGAAGCGAGTTGGCCCTGCCGGGGCCGCCCATTTCAGGATCAACCAGATGTCAGCTGTCGCAACAGGTGCCGGAGACGGTGAGCACGACAAGCGAGTGGCCCAAAACTACCGGCGGGGCGTCGAGGCGCTGGAAAAGAAGAATTGGGATCTCGCCATCGAGAACTTCCGGATAGCCTCACTGATCGTGAGCGGCAATCTCGTCTATCGCCAACTACTGCGAACAGCCACCCGCAAGAAGTTCAACGACAACGGCACCGGCGCCGGGATGCTGGCCAAGACCAAGCTGATGGGCATTCGCAGCCGCATTACGGCCTCGAAAAAGAAGAGCGACTGGGCCGATGTCGATAAGGCGGCGGAAGAGGGGCTGTTGATCAACCCGTGGGATGCTCAGCTGCTCTCGGAGTTGGGCGAGGCGCATAAGAACCTGAACAATCTCGATATTGCCAAGGAGTCGTACAAGCTGGCCTGCATGGTGGACAAGACCAATAAGGATCTGTGGCGCAAGTTGGGCGCGATCCTCAAGGACAAGGGCGAATACGACGAAGCGGCCAGTGCGTGGGAGCAGGTCTACAAGCTCGACCCGCTGGACGGCGAAGCCCGCAACATGATCACGGCGATGCACACCCTCAAGACGACCCATCGTGGGGGGTATGAGGATGCAACCTCGACCCTCGATGTGTCGGTCAACAAGGACGAGAAGAAGAACAAGACCGCCTACGACGACTACGCAACGGGTGGCCTGTCCCAATCGAAGGGCTTGGCCCCCGGTGAATCGCTGGAGAACGACCTCAAGCAGGCGATCCGCAAGGAGCCCAACAACGTCGCCAATTACTCCAAGCTGGCCACCTTCTACCACAAGAACAAGCAGCTGGATGAAGCGTTCGAGACTCTCACCACCGCGCTGCAGATCTCGGGCAACTCCCCTGATGTCCGCGAGCTGCTGGAGGATGTGGAACTCGACAAGATGAAGCTCAACATCGACCTCGGCAAGGCGAAAGCGGCCAAGTCGAACGACCCGACAATGCGCGAGAACATCGCCGCCCTCGCGCAGGACATGCTGAAGCGCGAGATCGAAATCTTCAGTGCCCGCGTCGAACGCTACCCGCAGGACATGAACCGCAAGTACGAGTTGGCCACGCGCTTGATGCGGCTGCAGAAGTGGTCGCTGGCGATTCCGCTCCTCCAGCGCGCCAGCCAGGATCCCCGCCTGAAGGGCAAAGCACTCCTCAAGCTGGGCATGTGCTTCATCTATGACAAGAAACTGCCGCTCGCCCGAGGTCAGCTGGAACGTGCTGCTCCCGACATGGACCACAACAACGATCCCGATTCGTATAAGGAATGCCACTATTGGCTGGGGCGCGTGTTGGAACAACTGGGAGACAAGGCCGGAGCCGAGAAGCACTACGGTGACGTGGTGGTCGTGGACTACGACTTCAAGGACACGACCAAGCGGCTGGAAGACATCCAGGGCGGCCCGAGTAGCGATGCGGCGCTCGAGTAGGTCTCCGTAGCCACGTTCATCCTGGAGTAATCTCCCATTCTCCCTGTTGACATCCCTCCGAACACTGGCACAATGATCACAAGTCGTGAATGTCTCGAATCCTTGGGAGATGTCCCCCAACGAGCTTTCCGGGGCAGTGACGCAGGGCTGTCCTGCCAACGAGCAATGTTCGTCCGTAGTGCGTCAGTCCGAAGCCGCACTGACTGACTTGTTGGTCGTTGGATTGATCATGCCCACCGTATTGCGGATCGGTCCTTTCCGGTTTCATTTCTACTCGGATGAATCCAACGAGCCGTCCCACATCCATGTCCGTTCACCCGATGGCGAATGTAAGTTCTGGCTGGAGCCGGTCCGGTTGGCCCGGAACCGTGGAATTGCGGTTCACGACCTGCGAGTGATTGAGCGTTTGGTCTTTGAGCATCTCCTCCTGTTGGTCCAACGATTTCATGAGTACCACAATCGCTGAGTCTGCTGGAGTTGCGGAGCCCGCTGCGGTTCGCGTCTGGGTGGACGATCGCATGGTGTTTCTGGAGTTGACCGACGGACGGATCATCGGATTCCCGTCCAGTCGATTTCAGCGGCTCAGGCAGGCCTCAGCTGACCAACTGCGAAACGTTACGCTGGAGCTGGAAGGTTATGCACTGCGTTGGGAAGAACTGGACGAGGACATTACCGTGCCGGGCATTGTGGCGGGCCGGTTTCCACTTCCGCTCGAACGGCGTGCCTAACGAGCGGATGCTGCGGACCGGAATGGTCCCGTCTCTCCCCGGAGAAACCCCCCATATCCCTGTTGATATCTGGCCCCACACTGACAGATTGACCACAAGTCGAGAATGTCTCAAATCCTTGGAAGATGCCTCCCGACGAGCCTTCAGGCAATCAACGGAAACATAAGTTTCGATAGGCGGAACTCGATTCTGCCTAACTCTAGCAGAGTCTCTGAACCGTCAACTGGAGCACGCATGGCAGATTCCGAACACCTGAAGGACTTCAAGGCCGTATGGGGCGACTCGTGCCAATCCATGTGGGCAGAGTTGCTTGCGTTGTCCATAGCCGAAACTTACGTCGTCTCAAATTACACGGCGATACCAGGAGATCGCCTTCTCACTGATATTTTCTACGTGCCCAAATTGAGAGGTAGGTTGGAAGACCTCAGACGCGACACCTACCTAGCAAGAGTGCCGCTCTATCGCCAGGCGGTGATAACAAATCGATTGGTTGTTCTCTCGGCGTCGTTCGAGACGTATCTATCCAACTTCCTCGACGCGTTCATTATGGCCAAGCCGAAATTCTGGGACAAGGCAACTTCGGCACGCACACCGGTGGGAGACAAATTCTACGGCGAAGTTAACAAGGTTCGGGGTCTTGGACAGAGGATATTGAAGTTCGGCGAACTTGCACCAGCAAAGATCAAGTCCATAGCGGCTCGGCTGAGTTACCTAGACGACGTGTACATGCTTCGAAATGTTCTTGCACACCGCGCTGGCCTCGTCGATGCCAGCGCAATTGCAGTCCTGAAGCACCTGAAAGTTGTCGCTGGCGAACGCGTTCAGATAACTATTGAACAATTGCTGGACTTGGCCGTACCGGTGATCAGGATCGCCGAAGCCTTGGACCAAAAGCTATAGCTCGCCGTGCAGCAGAGGCCTAACTAACCCCTCACTTCAGCCGACTCGCTCCTGCCTGCGGCCTCCGCGCGAGGCTGAGTTCAATCGTTGGGCGGCGGAGACAGCCCCTGCAGGATCTTGAACTTTCGCCCGCAGAGCTTCCGCGTGGCCGAAAAGAGTTCGAGACGCGAGCGAAAGAGGAGGACGACTGCCGAGCCTCTTTAGCGGTCGCTGGGGGCAACCAGTGCCGAGTGCCAAACTACCGAGGGGTGTCCACCGGTCCCTGAAACGAGACCCTGCCCCGGCGATCCGGTGGCCGACAAGCCCCAAACTTCGGACCCATGGGATCGGCTTCCAGCCTGTCGTCCTCATGATCCCTGATAGGCTGGAAGCCGATCCCACGGGGCAGACACGTCTGACCGTTCGCCCCCAGAGTCGGATGAACCCCCACCCCCATCGATGGCAGCGTTTTGTCTGTCCAGCATCATCGGTTATCATCCGCCCCGGCGGCGACTGGCCCCGGTGGTTTGTCCGGCAGGCGTGATTTGCGTCGCTCCCGAGTTCTCAGACCAGCTTGCACCCATGGCCAGAAACATGATCGTCGCCCAATCGGGCGGTCCGTCTCCTGTCATCAACAACACTCTGCGGGGGATCGTCGAAACGGCTCGGCAGATGTCCGAGATCGGCACCGTGTACGGCGGCTGGCACGGGATCGAGGGGATCCTCAAGGAGGAATTGATCGACCTGTCGGCGCAGTGCCCAGACGAGATCGCGCTGCTCCGCACCACTCCGGGAGCGGGGTCGATCGGGACGTGCCGGTACAAATTGAAGGACTGGCAGAACCAGGACTTCGACCGGATCATGGAGATCTTCAAGGCCCACAACGTCGGCTACTTCTGCTACATCGGGGGCAATGACTCGATGCATACCGCGCACACCGTGGCCGAACTGGCCCGCAAGCGGGGGCTCGATATCGTCGGCATCGGCGGGCCGAAGACGATCGACAATGATGTCGGCGACAGCGAGTTCAAGCTGGTCGACCACACGCCGGGCTACGGCTCGACGGCTCGCTACTGGGCGCACTACGTCCAGATGGCCAACGAAGAAAACAACGGCTCCTGCCCCGCCGACCCGGTCCTCGTCATGCAGGCGATGGGCCGCGCCATCGGCTACATCCCGGCAGCAGCTCGGCTGGCCGACCCGAACCGCGAACTGCCTCTGCAAATCTATCTCGCCGAGCGGAAGGTTCACATCGACCAGATTTTCGAGAACGTGAACGACTCACTGAAGAAGAATGGTCGCTGTATGGTGGTCGTCAGCGAGGGGCTGGAGATCGAGGGCCTGCCGATTCCCGAGGAGTTCATCGTCCGCGACGCCTTCGGCCACGCCAGCTTTGGAGCCAGCGGCACGACTGTGGCTCAATTGCTGACCAATGCCCTCAACAACAAGAAGCTCTTCAAGCTCGCCGCCAAGGGAGCCGCCCGCTGCAACGTCCCCGGCACCGAACAGCGGCACAGCATGGCCTACGCCTCGACCGTCGACCTCGATGAGTCGTACTACGTCGGCCAGAAAGCCGCTCTCCTCGCAGCTGCGGGAGAACATGGCTACATGGCCACGATCCTCCGGACGGACTGGGACAACTACCAAGTGAAGTACGACAAAGCCCCGCTAGCCGAGGTCGCCGAGAAGGACCGCAAGTTCCCGGATCACTGGATCACGAAGTGCGGGACCGACGTGACCGATGACTTCATCAAGTACGCCCGCCCGCTGATTGGCGACGACATGGTGAGTCTGCCGATCATCAATGGCCGCCTGCGACTGGCCCGCATGAAGCCGATCTTTGCCAGTCAGAAGCTGGAGGCATACATCCCGCAGGCGGATCGGGAGAAGGAGCCGAAGAAGGGGTAGGCTCCTCGTGGGATAGGCTTCCAGCCTGTCTTCTCGACGTGCCCCGACAGGCTGGAAGCCTATCCCACGGATGTCCCAGGAGTTCCGCGATGGTGTTCCGTCTGATCCGCTGTCTGGGCATGGGACTGATTCTCGCCTCGCTCTCAATTCCGGTTCGGTCCGCTGAGCCTCGCCGGGTCACCGGAACTGTCGTCGAGAACGGCTTCCCGGTGGCGGGCAGGCTCTATATCGAAGGGCCGCCGGGCACGTTCCACTTTGCCCGCTCAGCTGACCCCAAGGGCACAGCTGTCGTCTACGACGTGAAGCGGTCGGAGACGTGCCGCGAGCAGCATGTCACGTTGTCGGCTCATCCGTTCGCGGTCGATCTGGCACCGGGGGAGTACACGTTCACCGTTGAGCGTGGGCATGAATATTTTGTGACGAGTCGGGTGGCCCAGACGCTGCTTTGAGCGTCTGGGTTGTGCAACAACCAGAGGGAGCAGGTGGCACGCCGCCTTTCAATCCCTTTTGTGCATGCGTCAAAGCGAGGACTTGGCCACTCCGCCATGAGACGCTGGCTTTTTTGAGATCATCTTGAAGACTGCGATAGTCCTGTTTTTTCGGCCGCACCGCCCCGTCCAGCGAGGTGATCGAGAATCGCTTGGCGCGGGGGAGCGACAAACAGTTCCCAACGGCGAGGTTCCTGAAAGCTGATCCGAATGGTGACGGTCTGAATCTCTGGGGGCAGCGGAAATTGTGGCGTCCATAAGGCCACTTCCATGAATCGCTGCTTCTGTCCTGCGATCTGGCGGCCTTGGTCGTCGAACACTTCCACCTGCAAGTGTTCCGACTTCCAAGGTTCCGCATTGAATACAATGGCCTGCACCGAATTCTCGAACATGAAAGACAGCTGCGAAGGGCGGAGCATCGAATCGTAAATATTGGAGTCGCCTTGCGTTGGTGGCGAAAACGCCATCGCGGCATTCGCACTCCCGGGCAACTCTTGCCAACTCACCGTGATCTTTCGTTGCGGGGTATTCATCAAGGGGAAAGAATGGCCCCCCATATAGAACCGTGGACCAGACGCCGTGATGGACGAACTCCCGGTCCCTGCCACACCGAGAAGTTTGACGCTGACCGTTCCGATTTTCTGTTCCTCGTTGACGATCAGAGAGAGATTCGCCGAAGGGATCTTGCATTGAAACTCGATCCGCTGCTCTGGGGGAAGGGCCGCATTCTTCTTCACCAAGGCCAAGTCGAGACGCCACACATCGTCATACGGTGACAATGTGCAACTCGCCAGCGACGACCGTTCTCCAGAGGTGTTCCGTACCGGAGCAGCGCGTTTCCTCGACTGCCACCAGTCATCATCACAGAGTTGCCAATCGCTCGATGGCTGGCCGTTCTCTTGAACCGAAAACTCGGGCTGAATTCCATACGATGGGGAGAATGCGGTGGCTGTGAACAGTGTCGAATCCGAGCTACTGGGATGGGCGATGGTCAATTGCTTCAAGGTGACAGCCAGCTCCCCGTCCTGACTGATGATCGGGAGCGGAGAAGCTGTCCACAGAAAAAAAGGTTTGGTGTCATGGGGCATGGTGTAGTTCATGCCGCCCACGATTGTTCCGTCACGGGTGACCACATCAATCCGGCACTGTTCATTGGCCCGCTGGACCGTGGGAATTTCACACAGGACTTGCGGCGTCGCCCCGCCGCCGACCGAATGAAAGAATATCCCCTGATGCTTCCAGCCGTTGGCATCCGTCAGGAGGGGATATTTCGAATTGGCGTCTGTCGTCGTCCAGCCTCCGGGGAGATGAAACCAGAGCCCGAGCGCTCGATAGTCGCGATCAAAACCGACCGAACTGGAAGAATTCGTGAGCGGCTTCCCGACCAACTCCCCCCAGGCGCGGGTCACTCGATTATTGGCAGGATTCCCCAGCGTATGATTCCCTCCCGGTTGCACCCAGGACGCATGAACCAGGGTGAGGGTCCGCCCATCATCAAGGATCAGTCGCCATCGTCTGGCTCGAGTCTCGATCACAATGGCAATGATGGCGATCAGGCCCGCCAGGATTGCCAACCGTTTCGGCCATCGTGGCTTCAATATCGGTGTGTTTCCGGACACGTTTTGTTCATCACTATTGTTCACCACTGTGATTCTCCACCAATGTTTATCGAGCATCGGAGCAGTTCTGATATCCCATCAGAAAGCCAGATTCATGATACGGGATCCGTCACTCGTGGTGTCGCTTCAGCTCAACCCATATGCATCAGGTTCGACACTCGTGACCAAGCTCCAGCTTGGTCACGCCCGTCTTCGAAGCTCTGCTTCTCCGAGCGACACAGGACTTACGCTCAGCATGTCAGGGCTAGATTCAGTCGGCAAGTGCAGGACCGTTTACGCCGGGTGGCCCAGACGCTGCTTTGAACGTCTGGGTTGTACAACAACCAGAGGGAGCAGGGGGCACGCCGCCTTTCAATCCCTTTTGTGCCTGCGTCATCCAGACATCCAAAGCGAGGTCTGGGCCACCCTGCCAATTGCGAGAGATAGTGTTCAGGCTCGCAGGCAAAGCAGAGCTTCGGGGAGATGACTTCCCCGGCCGGGACCGAAGGCCGAAGGAACAATCGAGAGGAGCATCAACCTTCTTGTCGGCGCTGGAACTCGTGTTCTTTCTGCATCAATTCCAGTACCCCAGAACTTTCGAAGGCTTTGGTCTCTCCCTCGTCCAGGAAATCCAGGGACAGCCATTTATCGCCCCAGTGGTCCATCAACAGACCGGGGTAAGCTTGGTCCGCCTCCTGAAGGATTCCTCCCAGCCGTTTTCGCTGGGCGGGAGAACTCGGCAACTCGACCAAAATGGCTAACGCCCGCTGGGGGCCCTCCAGTATGGCCACTGGCTTCAGTGCCAATTCGTCACGGACTCGCTTCAGCAAGGGGAGAACATAAGTCGTGTCGACCGGAACTTCGCCGGCGTCCCCGAGGTTCTCGAAAAGGCCTCCGCCTTCGAAAAACGGAATGGCATCAACCACTTCCCGGTTGGCCATCCATTTTTCCTCGATTTGCTGGTCGAGAGTAGCAGCATCACTGACTGCCGAACTCCCGCATCCCGAACATGACGCGACAGCGAGGGCCAGGCACAACGGTGTCCAAGAGAACCTTCGCAGATTGAGAAAACAGGTTCCACTCATGTGTCAGAACTCCACGACTTCTCCGCCCGCTGGCGTCCCCATGGCCTCGAACAAGTAACCATCAATTTGGTCGCCGACAAAACGCACCGATCCATCTCCCAACGCGAAGTGCGCGCCTCCCACATGACGACTCGAAAAGTTTCCGGGAGATCCAAGGGAGGAATTGATGGGATGGGCATTCACGGCATCCGTGTAGGGTGTTGAGTCAAAGACATATTCATTCGGAGCTGCTAAAAATCCATACCAGCCGGATGTAAAAGAGAGACTCGCTGGCGAAGGTGGATTCGTGACGCGCTCTCCCAGCATCAAGGTTTGCGACAAACCATCGGACACGTGGGCAAATCGGACTGACGATATCCCAGAGAGCATCCCACCGACTCCGCTGTAATTCCCTGTGGCAGCTTGCACAGAGTTGCCGGACGGGAACGCGACGGGAACTGTCGAAGCGGCGGAGTCTGACGCACAGCGCCACAGCGGGATCGAAGTCGCCACCAGGGGCTCGTTCCCATTCATTGTCGTCCCGACATGAAAATCAAGTGTATTGTATAACGGCGATTGATCGACATAAGGCAGGATCATCGCCCCCCATCCCCAGCCAGATAACGTGGGGAATGAGGGGCCCATGATGATCGCCCCAGAAGGCAGAATCTGTCCATTGGAGTGATAGTTATGCAGAGCCAGCGCGAGTTGTTTCAGCTGATTCCGGCATTGGGCGCGACGGGCGGATTCACGAGCTTGCTGCACCGCAGGCAAAGCCAGCGATGTCAGTATGCCGATGATGGCGAACACCACCAGCAACTCCACCAACGTGAATCCACTCCCACGCATCCTCACAGATCACTCCTTGCGGTCAGCCACAATGCCGCAGAATTGACTGAAGGCCAGTCTTTCCAAAGCATCGCAGCCTGGGATTCATGAATTACTCTGGACGCCAGCCGTTGGCGACAACGAGACATGCGCCCGGCCCCGCATTCCGCGAGTAGACGTAGAGGTCTTGAATTGCACCCTGTTGAACACCAGTCTGGGGATCAGTAATTCGCAATTGCCCTGGATTCCGGAACACTGCGGGGCGACCCGACCGGTTGGTCACTCGGCCTCTGACCAGAGTCACGATGATTCTGAGGCGAGTGTACTTGAAATCCCGGTGCTCACAGACATCCCCTTCTACGAAATCCTGAGTTCCTGTAGCGCTGACCCCTGGTTCGAAATCCATCGAACGCCCAGTCACGAGTTGGGCGGCGACTGGCGACGCCAGCATCCCGAACATGGTGACACAGATCACCGCAGCAGACAACAGTCGACTCTTCAACAACTGAACCATTTTGATCCCCCGCATACACACTGACACTTAATTGGCCTACTGGACAACCCAGTTGGCCCATCTTGACATTTCTAGCGGGTAGCTTGATCCCTTGTCAAGTGCTTGGGGATGTGATTTCAACCAGAGCTTGGGACCGAGGGAAGCCACTGACAACTGATGACTGACCACTGAAAACTTCCTACTGCTGCTTCCCCTTCGTCAGCATCATGAACGCGGTTTCCAGGTTCAGTTCTTCTTCGCGGAAGAGTTTGAGTTTGAACCCACGCTCGATGATCGCGGACGGGATCGAGCTGTAGTCTTCGATGCCCTTCTTGAGGGTGACATCAATCCGCTTGCCGACCATTTCGACCTTGGCGACATCGCCCAATTGCTCAAGCAACGCGGCGGCTTTCTCGTGGTCGGCGGTGACTTCGATTTGCAGGATGATCGCCTCGCGGGACTTCTTCATCACGTCGGCGACATAGTCGTCGACGAGCATGATCCCCTTCTCGATCATGCCGACGCGGGTGCAGACATCGGCCAGCTCGGGCAGGATGTGGCTGGAGACGATGACCGTCTTCTTCATATCGCCGAGGCGTTTGAGCAGTTGCCGCATCTCGATCCGGGCGCGGGGGTCGAGGCCGCCGGCGGGTTCATCGAGGAGCAGCACCTGGGGGTCATGCAGCAGGGTTCGCGCGAGGCCGACACGCTGGGTCTGGCCGAGCGAGAGTTGGTTGACCATCGCGTCGCGTTTGAAGGCCATGTCGACGAGTTCGAGCTTCTCTTCACACACTTTGCGGCGGGCCGGGCCGTTGATGCGATAGGTGGCCGCGAAGAATTCGAGATACTCGATAATCGTCATATCGTCGTAGACCCCGAACCGGTCGGGCATGTACCCGACCAGGCGGCGGATCTCCTGCGGGTCGGTGTAGATCGACTTGCCGCAGACATAACACTCGCCGTAATCGGGGTTGAGCAGCGTGGCGATCATCCGCATCGTGGTCGTCTTGCCCGACCCGTTGGGACCGATGAAGCCGAACACGTCCCCCTCCTTGAGGCTGATGGTGATCTCATTGGCAGCCACCAGATCGCCGTAACGCTTGGTGAGTTTCTTGGTCTCGATCACGGGGAATGCTCACAACAGAACGCGGAAGAAGAGAGTGAATCAGCACGCACAAAGCATGTCAGGGACGAGTGGATGAATCCGCAGCCTGTTTCACCGGCAGCACCCAGCGGACGAAGCACTCGCGATAGCGGGGCGTCACGGGCTGGCCGTCCAGGCTGTACTGTGCCGCGAGCGGCTCAGTGACTCCGTCCATGACCGGCGTCTCGGCATCTTGATACGCCGAGTTCCGCCACCGACCGAAGACCACCGCTCGGTGCGCGTCGACCAGTCGGGAGAGATCCTCGGTTTGCAGTGTCGAATTTGTCAGCCCCGTGTAGGAGGTGCCCCCGGCCAGCTGATTGAACGAGACCGTCTGCAGCAAGGTGAGCATCTCTCGGCTGAGGGGGTCGTACGCTTGGCGAGACATGGAGTAGTCCAGTGTATTCCCGTCTTTGCGGCTGACAGATCGGGTACTCATGCGAACCAGGTAGTCTGCCACCAAGCGTGAAGGAATCCGGTCTGCTCGCAATGTCTCCCCCGCGCGCCACGCGATCTCAATCCCCGCATCATTTCGCGGTGGCAGATACGCAAAGCTTCCATAGACCAGTACCCAGTCGAGCAGTTCTCCCTCGAGTTGGTGAGAAAATGTCCCTTTCAGGTGTCCATCGCCTTCGTCATACAAAGCGGTATTCACGGGTAGCTGTTGCTCCCAACGCGTCTTGGCTTCCACCACGCTGGATGCCCCATGTCGAATGGGAAGTGCGATCACCCCCCGGCCCTCGGGAGCGAACTCCAGAGGAGCACCGCCGACGATGTCTGTCTCCCGGTAAAGCCCACGAAAACCGGCCTCCGGTCGTCCTGCCCAGCGGAGATGAGCGTTCGAAGCAGCGGCTGAATTCATCGGACCTGGAACACAATTGACTTCGTATCGATGATGCTCTGGACTGTAGATGGCCAACCAACTGTCGAGCCGGGCTGCTCCCTCAGTGGCATCCCACGTGACCAGATCAAGTTGCCGAGTCAGAACCTGAGTCCCTCCCGTGCGATTCGCCACGGAGAGCCCGACCAGTCCACCCAGCAAGATCCAGACAGGCAATGAGAGCCACGTCCATTGCGGCCTCTTGAGCAATCGATGAACTAACCAGTAGTCCAGTGGCCCGACAATCAATAGGAACAGGAGCGTTGACCCCAGAACAACCCAGTAGCTGGGCCGTATGACCTCGGGAAACTGATCGAGCGTGTTAACCAGTTGCGTCTGCAGATCCGACACCCCTGTCGGATTGAGGTCGGACTGAGGGCGCTGCGAGTCTTCGACGACTGTGGGAATCAGTGGCAGCCCCGCCAGCCAGCGACAGAGGTCTGGCAGTGACTCCCAGACCAGTGATTGCCTCTCTCCAGTGACTCTCACGAAAGGAAGGTCGTTGAGGTCCATGGCGATCGCGGTCACAGTCCCCAATGATTCTCCCGCCCGGATCACCAATGGGCCGTCCTGGCTCCGGGTGAGTATCGCTCCAGACTCCGAGACCCAGCGCACTGTGCGCAAGCTCCCCTCTCTCAGGCGGAGAGTGGCGCTCCCCGGAATCGAGGCATTCAGCGACGTAATGTCGTGGTGTGTGATGCCGCCATCGGGCTTGATCGGTAACCAGGTGTTGAGGCCGGGCGAGTTTGCCGAAATCGCTGCTTCTCCCCCAGTCAGTACCACTCGACCACCTTGCCGAACCCACTCCTTCAACTGCTGTCCGAGTGCATCGGGAATCTCGCACCGGGACGAAATCACAATGACATCGACCGCTTCCCAGCCACGCGGGTCGGGTGGCAGCTCGGGCAGTTGTTCGGGGGAATAGTGCTGCACCAGCAGGGGCGCGACGCGGTCTGGGCGCGATTGACGTATCTCCTGAGCGATCTCAGCGGCATGTGCAAACCCCAGCACCGGCTCGCCCAGGCAGAGGACGAAATCGGTCAGCTGAGAGACTGTGTGCAACCCGCCGCCCTCTGCTCCGTGACGCAAGGTTAGTTGGGTGATGACTTCATTCCCATTCAGCAATTCCACAACGACCGGGCTCTTGATCGGGCCATGTTGATAGACCAGCGACAGAACGGTGGAGGTCGCACTCATCGCGACCGGGGTTCCCGATTGGCGAACGGGTCGCCCCTCCGAGTCTGCCGAGGTGACTCGCAGCGTGATCTCGGTCCCTGCTGTTCCAGTGACTCGAACCGAAATCGGGCTCCAGCGACCGACTTCGACCACCCCGCGAAACCCGACATGTACCGACTCGATGCGAGCTGGGGCGTCCGCAGCTGTGACTGGGGACGCTCCGAAGAGCAGACCCCACATCGCACTGATCAGTCCGAAAATCATCAGTGGCCGGGGCTTCGCACGAGCGAAGTCGCCGGTCTGGGGGTTGCACATGCAGTGGTTCCGAGGGGAGACGGTCCGCGGGACGCCAGTCTGAAGCGGAAATGAATGACAGAATGCGAATGTCGCGACCCGGACCGTTCGCGGGGATTCTATCCGGGTTTCGGGATGCGATGCCACTCGGCAGCCCGACCACTGACAGGCACCAGAACGTTTCGTATGATCGCCACTGGAATGAAGCCCCCCAGTGGATTGGAAAGCAGGTCTCCATGCAGATCAGTCGAGGACAGATCACCGCTGTTTTTTACCTCGGGTTCGCAGTTCTGGGGGGACTGGAATGCCGTGCCGAGACACCCGCAGGCCCCGTGGAAAGCTTCGCGGCATTGTCACCGCTCAACGCTGCCAACTCCGCTGCTGTGCTGAAGTCCGAGTTTCTCTACGAGAAGGCCCCCTTCCCCGAGGTCCATGCCTCGACGATTGCCGAAACGCCGAGCGGGCTCGTCTGTTCGTTCTTCGGTGGCACGGAGGAGAGTCACACCGATGTCGGCATCTGGTTGACTCGTCAGCGGAACGGAATCTGGTCAGCCCCCGTCGAAGTGGCCAACGGCATTCAGCACAAGACGCTGAGGTATCCCTGCTGGAATCCCGTGTTGTTTCAGCCTGTGAACGGCCCGCTCCAGCTGTACTACAAGGTGGGGCCGACCCCGAGTTCGTGGTGGGGCATGCTCACCGAGTCGGCAGATCACGGAACGACTTGGAGTCACCCGGTCCGTCTGCCCCAGGCGATTGATGGTCCTGTCAAAAACAAACCGGTGCTGCTCCCGGACGGGGCGTTGCTGTGCGGCTCATCGACGGAGAATTACGGCTGGCTCGTCCATTTCGAGATCACTCGCGATCAAGGTCGCAGCTGGGAACGCATCGGCCCCGTGAATACAAAGACCGAGTTCGGAGCCATCCAGCCGACGATCCTGCAACATGCCGATGGCCGGTTGCAAGCCCTCTGCCGCAGCCGCGAGGGATGTGTCACGACCACGACATCCCAGGATCACGGCCAGACCTGGACCCCGATGCAGCGGACGGAACTGCCCAATCCGAATTCGGGGATCGATGCGGTCAGCCTGTCCGGCGGCGGGCATTTGCTGGTTTACAACCATACCCAGCGGAACGTCGGCCAGCCGCGCGGACGTGGGCTGCTGAATGTGGCTCTCACCGAGGATGGAGAACACTGGAAAGCCGCCCTCGTGCTGGAGAACAGTCCGCACGAGTACTCCTATCCCGCTGTCATCCAGACGCACGATGGCATGGTCCATGTGCTCTACACCTGGCGTCGAGAGAAGGTCAAACACATCGTGATTGACCCCGCCCAGCTCAAGACAGAGCCGATACTTGGTGGAGTCTGGCCCGGTCTGCCCCAGGCGGGTCGGGAGTAGTGATCGGATCAGACCTTGGGATAGGCTTCCAGCCTGTCATTGTTAATTATCGGGCGTGCCCGACGAGTGCTGTCGCCGCGAGAGCGGCGACAGCATGTAGCCGTGGGCGCAGCGGCGTCAGCCGCCAGCTCAATGGCACTTAGTTTAGTTCACTAGCCCGACGCGTCAGCGAGGGATTCCCTAGAGAAAGTCGCTTTCGCTCGCCCTCGCTGACGCTTCGGGTTGGTAAAGTAAGTCCCATTGGCCGCCAGCCCACGGAACGGATGCCGAGTGCGACCCAACCGCGAGAGCGGCGACAGCGATGTCCCGTCGAGTCCCCCTGCCACCGCTTTCGCGGCTGAGGCAATGCTTGACTCGCAGTCCGTGGGCTGCGCCCACGGCTATCTGCTGCCGCCGCTTTCGCGGTGAAGAGTCCAGCAAGCGGATGGGTTTTACACTGGGCTTGCCGCCCAACGAACACGGCGGACTGATGTCCGCCGCTCGCTGTTCTGTCGTGGTCACTTGCTGATCTATTTGAGAGCGGCCATCACCTGCTCGGTGATCATCTTGACAAGCATCTCCATGTCGATATTGCCCGTTCCGCTAGAAGCGGACCCGCTCTCATACGCGGGCTTTTGCAGGTAGCCGGGGAACGCTGGCGGCGGTTCGAAGGCGGAGACCTTCGGGGCGGTCCCTTCCTTATACCCATCGCGGAACGCCGTGTTGCTGCACAGGTCGCAATTCTCGTCGTGGAAGCGGGGATCGTCGAAGCCGAGACGCTTCTTCAGGTCGAGCAGCTCGCGCGACTTCTTCTCGTTCAGGTAGGTGATGCCACCCAGCTGTTGCGAGAGGATCAGGATGCGGCAGTAGGCGTCGAGGATCTCGGTCTTCCAGTACGCCTCTTCCAGCTCCTTGCCGAAGGTCACGGTCCCGTGATTGGCGAGGATGATCGTGTTCGACGACTTGAGGAACGGGACCACCGTCTCGGCGAACGACTGGGCTCCCGGAGTCTCGTACGGAGCGAGGGGGACTTCGCCCATGAAGACTTCGATTTCCGGCAGCACGCATTGCGGAATCGCCTCGCGGGTCACGGCAAACGCCGTGGCGTGAGGAGGGTGGCAATGCACCACAGCCTTCACATCCGGACGGTGCTTCATGATCGTCAGGTGCAGCAGAATCTCGCTGGTCCGTTTCCGCTTGCCCGCCAGCTGGTTGCCGTCCAAGTCGACCATGCAAATATCATCAGGGGTCATGAACCCCTTGCAGATGTATGTCGGAGAGCAGAGGACTTCGTTCTCGCCGACGCGATAGGAGATGTTCCCGTCGTTGGCAGCTGCGAAGCCCTTGTTATAGACCCGGCGACCGATCTCGCAGATCTGTTCTTTGATGCGGGGGTTGTTGAAGAGCGGGTGGTAGGACATGGCGGTTTTGAGTTCCGAGAGAGAGGCTTGTGGGTGTTTGATCGGCTGTTCAGGTGCGGCAACTACGGAGTTTTCGGAGCTTCCAGCACAGTCTTCCAGTGGGCGGGAAAGTCGTCCCAGGCATTGTCGTAGAGACTCTGTAGTGGAACGTTGATGTATCGGCGACCCTCCAAGAACAGCGGCATGTCGGGGAGATTCTTGCCGATCGCCACTGTTTCAAAGTATGCCATTGGTTCGAGGGTTCCGTTCTGGAGTGGAGCGTGATAGCTGGCGACCCCGAGCGGCTCTTCGTCAGTCACCCCATGTGGGGCTTCGGCAAAACGGGACCAGAATGCCTTGTGCATGCCGAGAGGATCGAAAGTTCCCGGTTGATGGACATCGACCACCATCACATTGCAGCCATTGCGTATGGCCGCTTCGAGCTTGTCATTGAACTGATTGACCGCGTCGACTCGATCCTTGTTTCCATTCGAAACCAGTTCGATGAAAGCCACCAGCCGTTCGCTATGCTGATTTCGAATCGAGACTCGATACTCGCGCACTGTGTTCCAGTGATCGGGCAGGTCAAGGTAGCGGACCCGAGGAGCCACTTCATCCGTCAGGAGCGCTGTCCCGCCATGAGTCTGCGATCCGCCGTGGCCCGGAGAAGGATTCCTTCGAGCTTCCGCTTTTTCATACGTCAGCACGTCCGGGATGTACCCCATAATCCGCGCTTCGGAAACTGCGTAGTAGTCCGCGGGCAGCAGACCCTTGTTAAGTGCGTGCTTCACCTCCCCGATCCACAGAGAGTGAAACTCCTGGAAATCACTGGGAAGTGCGAGGCTCCAATCATGCACCGGCATCGCGTCCCTCCAGATCTTCGCGATAAGGACCGGGTAGCGACGCGACCGATTCGTCGTACAACTGCTGCATGGGCAAATTGATGTATTCACCAAGTGCCAAAAATAGCGGCATTTGGACGAGTGTCTGTCCGACCGCAACCGGCTCAAAGTAGGCCAGTGGTTCGAGTGTGCAGTTCTGCATTGGTGCGTGATAGCTGGACATCGCCAGTGATTTGGACTCCGTGACCCCGTGGGGTGATTCCGAGAAACGAGACCAAAAGGCGTAATGCATCCCTTGGGGATCGAATGCTCCAGGCGGAAGAAAATCGATGACAAGGGCATTGCAACCCGCAAAGAGCGCAGTCTCCAGTTTGTTTCCGAAGAAGGAGACCGCTTCCGCGCGGTCTTTGTTTCTTGGAGAAACGACCTCAATGATCGAGATCACGCGGTCGCCCCGCTTGTTGTAGATCGCGATTCGACTTTCGCGAAGTGCGCTCCAGTGATCCGCTTCGTCGATGTAGCTAGCACGTGGGCTGGCCTGCTGGGTCAGAAGAACGTCACCGCGAACGGCAACTGCGCCGCTTGGTGCAGGCTCTCGCTGGCGAGGCGGATGAACACGCTCAAATGCCGACACGTCTGGCTCGAACCCCATGATGCGGCCTTCCGCAGCTGCGTAATACCCCTCTGGTAGGAGGTGACGATTGAGCGCGTCACGCAGAGTCGCAATCAGCCCAAGGTGAAAGTCGTGGAACTCACCCAAGGTCACCAAACGTGTCAGATCATGCACCGGCATGGCGTCCCTCCAAATTGATGGAATCGAGGATCGCCGCATTATACGCATCGACAGGCTTTGTGTCGGGATGAAACGGGGCGGCAGCTTCTGCCGATTCGCTCATCGCCACGAAGCTCCCCTCGCCCGCTCCCAGAGAATCAAACATCACCAGCGGTTCGCCCCGGCCCGCATCGTCGCCCGCAAGCCCTTCGCGAGACAGTGGGACTACCAACTTGTACGAAGCCCCACGCAGGGAGTCATGAGCCCGCAACAGTGTTACTTTGCCAATCACCTGGGCGATACGCATGGCTATTTCGCCCCCGTGAAAGCGGTGATTGTGTTCTTGAGTTCGAAGTAGCTGCGACCGGTCGGATCGATGGCGATGACATTCAGTCGCAGTTGTTCGCGAGCCGCTTTCACCTCGGCCGGGTTGCCGACCGGGACAGCTCGGACCTTGTCATTGCGGTTGGCGCGACAGGCGGCACGGAAGTGCTGCTTCGAGAGGATGACCACGCCGCCCGACTCGCCACGGCAGATCGCGCTGATGGCCAGCGCGGCCGCATCGTCCGGACAACCGAGAATCTCGCGGCTCCAACCGGCTCCCAGTTCGCCGCTCAGTCGAATCACCGCCGGAGTGCTGGTCACAGTGATGAGCTTCCAGGAAGTGATCGCGGCATCCGTCTTCACAACTCCGGACTTCGGTCCAGCGGCGCTGGCCCGGATGAGTTGAGCCTTACTCACCTTGAGGAAGTCATGAGCGGTCGGAGTGAGGATCGCCCTATCCGGGATCACAATCTGCGTCGCCCCCTTCGCCTTCTCGGCCAGGAGGTCGCCAGTGATGACCTTCTCGGTGAGGTGAGTCACTGAAGGAAATCGTTGAGGGTTGAGAGTTGAGGGTTGAGCGACCAGAGCAGCAGGCAGTATGGCCCGCCCAACGGGCTGAAGGCTGACGGCTGAAGGCTGACGGCTCTCCTCTTTCGCCGCAGGCGTCCCCGCCGCGCTGAGTTGCCTCAGCACGTTGGCGACGATCTGGTCTACGGCGGTCGAGTCGAGCATGGGGAAGAGGTGCGTGGTGAAGGGAATTCCCGTAGCCACCTTCGCCAGAAGGTGGGCGGATGTGATCGGAGTTCCAGGTTGCCAACAGACTTCCGAAGTCTCCGAAGACTTCGGAAGTCTGTCCCGTTCGTCGGACACGGGTTCTGGGTGCCCACGTTCTGGCGAACGTAGCTACATCAATCCACCAAACCAATCACGGCGAACCGCACCGGAGTGTCGACGCGGCCCATGTAGTCTCGGATGGCCGCTCCATCGGCAGTGATCATCACAGTGTCCCCCATCGAGCTGCCGAGGTGGTCGATGGCAATCTGCGGGTCACCATCGTCGCCCCCGGCCAGATCGAGCGGCTGCACGATCATCAGCTTCCAGCCGTTGAGGGCGGGATGCTTGATCGTGGCGTTCGTGCGACCGATGACGGAGGCCAATTGCATGGGGGAAGGGTTCAGGGTGAGGGATGAGTCTCTGTGTGGTAGCTACCTTCGCCAGAAGGTGGGCACAGTCGATCGACGGTCGAGGTGGCCAGCTGACTTCCGAAGTCTCCGAAGACTTCGGAAGTCTGACCCGTTCGTCGGACGTTGGTTCCAAGTCGCCCACGTTCTGGCGAACGTAGCTACGGCGGTTAGACGATCCGCAGGTCATCCACCATGCAACACCTTCTCACGCGAGTGAACGTCAGCGGGTTGGTCACCCCTTCGCCCGTGGGCGTCGCGATGCTGAATGAGAGGTAGCCTTCACCGCCCAGGCCGAGCCCAGCGGGTGACGCCCCGTTCTTGATGAACAGCGTGGTGTCCATCGCGTGGGCCATGAGGCTCATGTTCCGCACGTTGCGGCTGTGGATGATTGCGGTGTGGCGGAATCCGTGTTCGAACTCCACAGCCATGTCGACGGCGTGCTGGAAGTTCTTCGCCCGCACGAACGGGACGAACGGCATCATTTGCTCTTCGGGAACGAAGGGGTTGTTCGTGTCGGTCTCGCCGTACAGCAGCTGGGTTCCGGCGGGAACACGCAGGCCGATCTTCTCGGCGAGAACGGCGGGGTCCTTGCCGACCAGATCGCGGTTCAGCACCCAGTGATCGCCGGGCTTGGGGGGGGGGGCGAAGGCGATCTTGGTCAGGGCTTCGATCTGCTGGGCATTCAGCCGGTAGGCTCCCTGCCGCCCCATCGACTCCATCAGGGAATCGAAGATCGGCTGCACGGCGAAGACTTCCTTTTCGCCGATGCACAGCAGGTTGTTGTCGAACGCAGCTCCGGAGATGATCGACTTGGCGGCGTTGTCGATGTCAGCTGTCTCGTCGACGACGACGGGTGGGTTGCCGGGTCCAGCGACGACAGCCTTCTTGCGGCTGGCCATCGCAGCGCGGGCCACAGCGGGACCGCCGGTGACACACAGCATCTTGACTCCACGATGCTGGAAG
>JAYSUV010000263.1:0-4855 GCA_043718945.1 Planctomycetota bacterium | reverse complement strand
CAGGGATGACCGGAAGTCACTTGCTGTTGCGCTCTCCGGATACGCGAATTCCGACGGAGGTCTGATCGTGTGGGGCGTCGAGGCAGCCAGAAGGTGGGCGTAGGCGATCTCGATCGGGGACCACGTTCGTATCCTGACTTCCGAAGTCTTCTGAGACTTCGGAAGTCTCAGAGCTTCAGTGATCGCCGTGGTCATCGTGACCGTGATCGTCGGCAGCCTCTTCTTCTCCCGCAAAACAGACCAGCCCGTCAAACATTCCCGACAGCTGGGCTGACCCCGCTGCGAACATGATGACGACCAGACCAACCACATAGACCAGCTTGCCGGTGAAGTTCGAGACCGACAGCCAGACGCCGAGCATCTCGAAATAGTGGTGTCCATCGATCGGTGGGGAGACGCAGCCCCAGACTAGCACCGCCAGCAGTGCAATCATCACGATTCCGAGAAATGCCCCCGAGCGAATCACAGCTGCGAGTTTTTCCCAGTTGACGGCCAGCGCCCAGAAGACCGTCCAGGCGATGAGCGGCAACCAAGGGAGGATCAGACCGCCCGTCGCCACGAGGACTTCGAGGAGTGCGGAGAACAGGTTTAGCAGAGCTTGCAGCAGGGGCATGGCACGGTGTCGAATGGGGATCGCAAAACCAGTCGGCCACCGGGGACGACCTTCACAACCAGCCCGCAGGATAGCAACCGGACTGGGTGGGATTCCATCCTCCCACTGGAGGAGGCACGGATTACTCAGGGGCTGCCAGCGGAGGATTTCAGCAGGGAGATGATTTCGTAATAGCTCTTCAGGCCGACTTCGTCTGCTTGAATCTGGCCATCCTTGATGACCATCAGTCGAGGGACGCCCCTGATTTGAAAGTGGCTCGCCAGATACGGGCGATCATCAATATCGACCTCGACGACTTGAATTCGTGCGCCGTAGGCGGTTTCGATCTCATGGATTGCCGGTTTCATGGCTTTGCAAGGCCCGCACCAGGTCGCCGTGAAGTCGACCAGCACCGGCACCTTGCTTTGCACCACATTCTCGTAGAACCACTTGTCGTTCGGCATCCCAGCGGGCAGCACCACTCCGGCGGGGATCGGGTCGGGCGGCACGACCGGAGGCTGGGCGTCCTCGCAGCCCGCGAGGCAGAGGACAGCAAGTGCCAAACAGAGTCGAGTGAGCAAGGAAAGCCTCTGAGTCGGAGGGCGGGAGACGAGAAATGGCCCCCAGAAGGGCGAGTGTCGATGCGTGTTCATTGGACTTGCTCCCGACCCCCGTCACCCGACTGGCCTACGTCCTGACGGATCCCGTCAGCCAGCTCGCGAGGGTGCCACCGATGAAGATGGGGGTCCAGGCGGCGATTTCCGGCTGGACGAGTGAGGATTGGCCAAGGAAGTCCATTCCTTGTCCAATGCCGAACACCAGACCGAGTACCAGTGTACACGTCGCGATGTTGGTCACAAGGTTATCTTTCTCTTTCCGGAGAATGAGTGGGATCACCAGGAACACTCCGATCAGGCAGATCACCGGGCGGGTGAAGCGACCATGCAGGTGCATGACCTGCGCCCGTGTGGAGCTGGCGTGGGCGGAGGGGTGCTGAATCCGGTGAATCAGATCGCGAGTCGAGAGATAGCGAAAACCCGTATTGCGATTCTGCAGTTCATCAAACGTCAGTCCGATGGCCACAAACCAGTCTTGGCCATTCTTCTGAGGGATGACGATCCGGCGTCCCGCAGGCGTCAGTTTGTTGAAATCAAATGGCGGCGAGACTTTTTTCAGCAACCAACCCGCCGGAATGCGTCCACGAGCCGGCAGATAGCTGGCAGTTTCTCCATGCAGTTCCGGCTCATATTCGGAGACGATGTGCGGGGCGGGCAGCACGAACGAAGGCTCGATGATCTGACGCTTGGCCGGCAGTAACTCCTGTCCCGAGATGAAAATCCAAGTCTTCGTGTCGTATTGCGGGTCAAACAGTTGGGCATCCTCAGCTGTGGTTCCGTGAGTGCCCTGAAGATGCTGCGCGACGTTGGGGATGATGAACTCTTGGTTCGCGAGCAGCAACACGGCCACACTCAAGACCCCAAACACCAGTGGCCACGAGATGCGGTAGGTGGGAACTCCCGTCGACAGCACCGGGTAGAACTCGTTGTGCTTGAGGAGCATGGCCAGCACCACCAAGACCGAGATGACCGACAGCGTCGGCCCCACCAAGTCGAAAATGAGGCTGCTTTGATAGACGTAATGCATGCCCATGCGAAACAGCATGACGAGGGTTCCCTCGTCTTTCTGCTGAAAGGCATCGAGATTCATGAACCCATCGACCACGGCAAATAACCCCATCGTCGCGGCAAAAAACACCACGAAGACATAGACGTAACGTCCGAACAGATATTGATCGAAGGTGGTCCACACAGGGGGAGGGGGTCCGGAGGGGAGGAGGAGAGAGCGGAGCGTGGAGGAGGAGAGGAGACTCTGGCTCCCGACTCCCGACCCCCGTCTTCCGACTCACTGGCCTTGACGATCTCTCCCGAGGGGAGATGATTCGCGGGGATTACATGACGAGCGTGCCTCGGGGGTCAAGACCAGTCGATCAAGAGCCCCCCGACAGTGGTCCAGTTGAACAAAGCCCACCGGTTGCACCGGTGGGCTTTTCTGGCTGATGGCTGATGGCTGATGGCCAGAGGGAATGCTGCCCGACTCCCCACTCCCCACTCCCCACTCCCCACTCCCCACTCCCCACTCCCCACTCCCCATGGTCTACCTCAGCCGCATCTACACCAAAACCGGCGACACCGGAGAAACCTCCCTCGGGGATGGGAGCCGTGTGCCGAAGACTCATCTGCGGATTTCCGCATACGGCGGGGTCGATGAACTCAATTCAGTCATCGGGTTGGGTATCGCAGCTGGGATGCCGGAGGAACTGGCGACTCCTCTTCGGCGGATTCAGAACGACCTATTTGATCTGGGGGCTGACCTGTGTGTCCCGGTCAGTGAGACACCTCCAGAGTATCCTCCACTGCGGGTCACCGAGGCCCAGGTGACTCATCTGGAGCAGTTGATCGACGGCTTCAACGATCGATTGCAGCCACTGAACAGCTTCATTCTTCCCGGGGGGAGTTTGGCAGCGGGGCATTTGCACCAAGCCCGGACGGTTTGCCGGCGAGTGGAAATTGGAGTGATCGAGTTCACACAGACAGTCGGCGGGGCGCACGCGCAGTGCGTGATCTATCTGAACCGGCTCTCGGATCTCCTGTTCGTGATGGCCCGCATCGCCAATGCAGACGGGCGAGCCGATGTGAAGTGGGTTCCGGGAGCAAATCGGTAGCAATCAGTCGCGACTTCGAACCAATCGCATGTGATACCTCGCGCGGCGTGAACCGGGGTGTTCGAGCCCGACCGCGTCGCCCCGTGAACCGACTCCGCTTCGGGTGTTCGCCGAAATCGCAGCGCTGACCTGCTGGCTCATATTCCTCCGTGCCGCCTGCCACATTCAGACTATTCGCCAGTTTTTCGAAAAGAAACTCGTGAAGTGTGGTGAATTCGCATCATCCCCCAAAACTGGACATAGGTTTGAGGCATCTGATTCCACGTTTCATGCACTGCGGGAGAGCTTCATGGATGGGCTACTGAATTCGGTCATGCGAACGATCTCGGGGCATTGGTCAAGTGCCACGCCGACCGACTTTGGAACAATGGCGCTAGCGATTGTGCTGTCGGCCTGGTTCTTCACTCGCTTTTACGGGGATCGCTAAACGAGATTACGGCTTCCCTCCTGGTGCAGAAGATGCCTTCATGGAAGCATTCGCCTGCTCAATCAGCTTGAGAAAATCTTTGGTGGTATCTAACTCTTCGCGTCCCGTGGGGAGGACGAATTGAAAGACTGTCGGCGAGAGGGGTTGATCAAGCTTCACGTTCCGAAACGCCAAGAGCATCATCGCCCGCTCCCCGACAACCTCTCCGGATTCGTTCAGTTCATTTTTCAGGTAGACAATTTTGACCGGAAGATTTGTGTCCGCTGTGAAGAAGACCCGTACGGAATCGGGGAAAAAGGGGACGAGATTTGCGAGAACCTGCTCCGCGTTTTCGCCGAGTCCTGCTTTGTATTTCTGGAACACCACGGGATCCCAATTGCCGTAATAGACGCGGCATTTCTGCCCCTCGAACTCTTCGTCGGTGACTCGCTGGCCGATCATGCAGCGGTCGATCGACGCGAGAATGGCAGGCAGCCCGCCGATCCCCATTTCAGCACCCAGACTGGCGACCGGGAGATTCTGAGAGTTCTCGGTCGCGGCGAGAATCTTTTGGACATCCCGGCGTGTGTAGACGACATCGGGATCCTTGGCTCCGACTTTGCCGATGGCTTTTTCCGTGTGCAGAATGGTCCCGTCGCAGATTTCCGTCAGGGCCCCCTGCATCGAGCCGACGCGGATCTTGTACTCCAACCGCAGCTTGGGGAACGAGCCAGAAAGATACGTCCCCTTCGCTTCGAGGCGGCGGTCCCCCAGAATAATCTGCTGCTGCATGTCAGCCTGCAAAGATTGCCGGTTGAGCAGCTGACTGCGGGCCTCCGAGAGCAGCTGATCGGCTCCTGCCTTGTCTTCCGGAGTCGATTCCGTAGCGGGCTTGTCGCCGGGGGCTGCGTCGGAACTCTTTTCGTCAACGGCCTTTTCGGCAGCTGCGGGAGTGTCCTGCAAGGCTTGAACGGTGCGTATTCCTGCCCAGCCGATCCCGATCAAGAGGATGGAGCAGGACAGCACGAGTGTCGATGGAGTTTTCATGTTGGCGCGAAAATGACGGATTTGCCAAAGATTCCCAAGGCAACGGTCCGAATACAAAGAGTGACTGCGAGTGGGCAGTGGAGTTCTT
>JAYSUV010000262.1:0-4865 GCA_043718945.1 Planctomycetota bacterium | reverse complement strand
CCTGCGCCCAATACTCCATCACCCACCCCTCCCTGTGCCGCCAGCCTCCCTAGACGGGCAGAATGGTAATCGAGAGGAGAATTAAAACAACAGGCCGGTAAGTCCGCCGTGTTGGGGAGACGTGGATTCGCGTTCTCAGGAACTGACCCCAAACCACTTTCTGATTTGATTCTGAACAGAAGGGCGCAAAGCCCCTTGGAATTGAACCCGATGCGCCCTTCAGTACTAATCGGGATGTGATTGTGGACCATGTTCTGAGTGTCGGCACGCATTCAAACGACTCCGAGCAAACGGTCCGTACCGTGCCAGTATTTCACGGGGAAACTCGCCTGCCCGATTGAGCATGGCCCATTGACAGGCGCCATTTCGGGGCTCACCCTTCTCATTCCGGCAACCAGCCAGTGAACAACCTGCGGGCTGGCGGAGTCAGAAGCGGTTCTGTCATCGAGAGTCGCCCCACCGCGAACCTCCTGTGCCGTTGGCACCCAGGTGGCCCAAAGCGGAAACCTGGGCCATCCCGCATGCAGTCGGACGATTCCGATAATCTCCGCAGGAGCAAACCCGGCCCCCTTCTGCCTCGATCAGTGCTTTCTCTCCCGGCTCGTTGCGAGCAGTGGCTCCATCGTTTAGATTCGCGTTGATGTATCGCCTGCGGGACAATGCGTGTCCGTAGACTGAAGCTCACGACGCAGGAGGAGCATGGGCTCCACTTTGATTGTGAGACATCCGGGGGCGATCGCCCCCTCCCTGAACGACTCTGGGAATCTGGCCACATGGCACAGCTGCACGAATCCTCCAATTCCGATCAGAAGCCGGTCGTCGAGCACCAGCCCGGTGTGGCTTCGATGCCGAAATGGACCGTGGGTGAATTGCCCGATGCGCCCGTGTTTGAATGGAGGAAGCTTGCCGCCTTCATCGGACCAGGAGTCGTCATGGCGGCGGCGGCCATCGGCGGCGGAGAGTGGCTGACCGGACCGATGAATACGGCGAAGTACGGCGCAGCGATCTTCTGGCTGGCGACGATCAGCATCCTGTGTCAGGCGATCTACAACGTGGAGATTTGCCGTTACACGCTCTACACGGGCGAGCCGATCTTCACCGGGAAGTTCCGCATTCCGCCCGGCCCGTGGTTCTGGGTGTTTCTGTACTTGATTCTCGACTTCGGATCGTTTCTGCCGTATTTGGCCTCGGGGGCTGCCGTCCCCCTGTGCTCGATGATTTTGAGGCGAATGCCAGTCACGACCCCGGAAGCCGCGGACGTGATCACCATCATGGGCATGTCCGATGCCGAGTTCGTCAAGGTGACGGGGCTGGTGATCTTCTTCTTAATCTTTCTCCCGCTACTGTTCGGGGGCAAGATCTACAACTCGATGCGGGCGTTGATGACGTTCAAGCTGTTTGTCGTGTTCGGATTCCTGCTGTTTCTCGCCGTGTTCTTTTCGACAGCTGACACCTGGCAGGGGATCATTACCGGGTTCTTCAAGTTTGGAACATTTCCGATCAAGAACGCAGATGGTTCCGCCCTGGCAAAAGGCTCGAACTTGGACAACATCTTTGTGGCTTTGTGGGAAGGCCGCTCGATGGGCACGATCGATATGTCGCTGGTCGGGTTCTTGGCAGCCATGGCAGCCTTGGCCGGGAACGGTGGGCTGACGAACACCCCGGTCAGCAACTACACCCGCGAACAGGGTTGGGGCATGGGTTCGCATGTCGGGGCGATTCCAAGCATCGTCGGCGGGCATGAGATTACCCTCTCGCATGAAGGCTGTGTGTTTAATGTGACCGAAGAAGCCCTGCCGCGCTGGAAGCGGTGGATCAAGCATGTACGGCGCGAACAGTGGTGCCTGTGGGCTCCGGCGTGTTTCGTCGGCTTGGCATTCCCCAGCATGCTCTCCCTGCAGTTCCTGCAGACAAAGGACATCCCCGGTGACAAGTCCCTCGTGGCGGCCATGACCGCTCAGGGAGTCTCGGACGCCGTCGGAGGCCGGTTTGGTGTAGCGACCGGAAATCTGTTCTGGCACTTCACCCTGTTCTGCGGCTTCCTGGTCCTCGCCACCAGTATGGCCAGCACCGCAGACGGAGTGCTCCGCCGCTGGGTGGATGTGTTCTGGACTGCCAGTCCCCGACTGCGGAAGTGGGACACCAAGGATATCGGCAAGCTCTACTTCGGCGTGCTGTGCGTCTACATGGCGATGGGTGCGTTCACGCTGTGGTTCCTGAAGGGGGACGCGCTACTGGTTCTTTCAACCATGATGTACAACTATGCCTTGGGCTTCAGCTGCCTGCACTCTCTGATGGTGAACACTCGGTTGCTGCCGAAGCCATTGCAGCCCGGGATACTTCCCAAGCTGGGACTGGGCATTGGCTTTGTGTTCTTTACGTCGATTGCCATGATCACGACCTATGCGGAGTGGCCGAAGCTGGTGAAGGAATTCACCAAGCTTTGGATCTGGATCAGCGGTGGTTGAAGATTGGCAAACGGCCCAATTTCTCGATGGCCGTGACCCAGATGTTCGAGTCGTCCACGCGTAGGCCCGTCTCCAGCGCGGCTGGTCCTCCTCGACGAACAGCCCACCGAGGATGATCGCATGCCCGTCGAACAACCCGTCACTCCCCCACGCCCCTCGCTCTGGTCCGAAATGCGGAGTACCGAGGATTGGTGGGCCATCTGGATCGGCGGGCTGCTGCTGGCGCTGATCGTCGCTTCGGTCGTGTTCTTTCCCGCTCCCGAGGGGAAGCCGCCGGTCAGTGCTTTGGCCCCGTATCTCGCGAAGCCCGGGAAGTGGACCGCCAACCCAATTCAGTCGCTGACCGGCAAAGGAGAGATCACTCTCGCCGCCTTTCAGCGCGGAGCAACTGGCCTGGCTGGAGTCGCTGTTCTGCTGGGACTGCTACTCGGGCTGGGACAAGCGGGACTGGGGCGGTCGCTCATCAAGTTTCTGGTCGGGTTCGTGGCCGTGTTCCTGCTCGCACTGCTGACCTACCTGCTCTCCGAGCAAGAGATCATCAAGTATTACAGCCTCGAATACCCGCTGTGGGGACTGGCGGTGGGGCTGCTGGTGAACTTCACTGTCGGACAGCCCGCGTTCTTGAAGCCCGCACTGCTCACGGAGTTCTACATCAAGACGGGTCTGGTGCTGCTGGGGGTCGAGGTGTTGTTGCCGAACCTGATCGCGCTCGGCATCCCCGGCATCTGCGTGTCGTGGGTGGTGACCCCAGTCGTCTTGATCACGACCTACATCTTCGGGCAGAAGGTGCTGAAGATGGAGTCACCGGCCCTGAACATGGTCATCTCTGCCGACATGTCGGTGTGTGGCGTCTCAGCTGCCATTGCGACGGGGGCGGCGTGTCGGGCCAAGAAGGAAGAGATCTCTCTGGCGATTACGCTTTCGCTGGTCTTTACCGCCCTCATGATGGTTGTACAGCCCGCTATCATCCGCATGGTCGGCATGCATGAGGTCGTCGCGGGGGCTTGGCTCGGCGGCACGATCGACTCCACCGGAGCCGTCGCCGCTGCGGGGACGCTCGTGGGGAAGGCTGCTGAGCAGACGGCGATACTGGTCAAGATGATCCAGAATGTGCTGATCGGAGTGGTGGCGTTTGGCGTGGCGACCTACTGGGTGTCGGCGGTCGAACGCCGCACCGATGGGCAGCGGCCCGATCCGTGGGAGATCTGGTATCGGTTCCCGAAGTTTGTACTGGGGTTCGTCGGCGTCTCAATTCTGTTCTCGGTCTATTCAGGTTCAAGCGCCGAGGGACTGGCCATCGTGAAGGCGACGACCGCGATCTCGAAGGACTTGCGGTCGTGGCTGTTCTGTATGGCATTCGTCTGCATCGGACTGGATGTCGACTTCGCGGAGGTCCGCCGGAATCTGCGTGGAGGCAAGCCGCTGGTGCTGTATGTCTGTGGCCAGTTGTTGAACCTGGGGCTCTCGCTGGCGATGGCGTGGTTGATGTTTGGAGTCGTCTTCCGTGCCGACGCCGACAAGCTTTTAAAGGATGCCTATGAGCCCAAGGCGGCTGCGACCTCGCCCGCGAAGGCCGCCGCGTCGGGAGCGAAGCCATGAGACCACCCTCTCGCATCGCCAGAGCCGGTCGACTGCTGGCCGTCGTGGCCGTTGTGAGTGTCGTGTGGCTCGGACTCCTCCCCCACTGGGCACAGCAGCCTCGCATGCAAGCGGCCCTTCAGTCTCACACCGACCGCCAGATCAACGGCTCCGCCACCTACTACACCGAAAACCCCGCCGCCCTCTCCGCCCTGCACGACTTGCAGCAGTTGCAGAAGGAATATCCGGGATTGCTCTGGGGCTGGTAAGTGAAGCTCTCAGGCGGCCAGCCAGAGGGCACATTGAGCTTCGACAGTTGATATCGCTCTCCCGGAACGAAGATTATCCCGCAGGGATTCCAGCCGAGCTTGTCGCAACAGAGAGTCAGGGGCTGCAATCCCTGCGGGATAGGTTGTCTCGCGGAGCGTAATCCGGTGGTATCGCTTCGCTCACCACCGGCTATTGGCTGTGACCTCTCCGGGGTCGATAGCGTGGATGCGATACTCCTTGCTCACGATGATCACTGTCCGTTCGACGGCATAGATGCAATGCCTTAGACTGGAGCTTCATCGACAATCGCATCGCCGTCGCCCCTCCCACACAGGACACTCCCATGAGCGAAGTCAGCATCACCACCCGTCTGAACGGCCCCCTTCTCGTGCAGGGCCCAGCCAAGCTGTGCGACCATGAGGGGAACGTCTACGACTTGCAGGGCAAGGCGACGTACGCCCTCTGTCGCTGCGATCACTCGCAGAACAAGCCATTCTGCGATGGAGCCCACAAGACGTGCGGGTTCACGGCAGACCTGAAGGCGCGGTA
>JAYSUV010000261.1:0-4882 GCA_043718945.1 Planctomycetota bacterium | reverse complement strand
GCCCCGCTCGTCGAGCCTGAAAGAAACCCCAGCGGGCAATCAACAGTGAGACACACATCGCGACAGCTGCGGTGATGCCCAGCGACTTGGCACACTGTCCGATGACCGCTTGGTTCTGTCCCGCATTCTGGTCCATCGTCTGCGACAACACCGCCAGTATGATCGAGATGACCAAGCTGGCGAGCGTGATCTTCAGTCCGACCAGCGAGGCGGCCATTAATCCTGTAATGGTCCCTCGCTGAGAGTTCGGATCGTGGCGAGCCAGCCACAGCCCCAGCCGGACATCCCCCACGCCGAGCTTCACGCAGAACACCGCCACGGCCAGTCCGGGGCTGGTCGTCAGCTCGAAGACCACGATGCCAATCAGCCCGAACAGCGGCCACATCCACGGGCGGTCGAGCCAGCTCTTTCGCGCGTCTGGTCCCAACTCGTCCACATCCCTGGGGAATCCATCGGCATCGAGATCGGCAGTTTCTGCGGGACGCATGCTCACTCCACAGGCTATATCAGCCTCTCCCGATCTTGAACCGGCAGACAACGCCCGATTCTGACCGCTCAGCCGGTGTTGAACTGGATCGATCCCGGTGACTTAACCGATTCTAACACCAGAAGCGGATGTCCCGCATGTGCGGGGACATTGCGCCCCGAGTTGAACGGATCGCCCTCATGCAGCCACAGACTCCCGCAGCCCCACTCGCCACCGACGCCATCGAGTTCGATGAGTCGATCCACTGGGGCCATGCCCTCGTCCGCTCGCCGTGGTTGTGGGGCTCGTTCATCACGTTCGGGTTTTACGCCGCGATTCCGCACATGACGATGTGGAAGGCGGATGTCGAGCGGTACTGTTGCAGTCATTGGGTCGAGTATCTGGAGGTCTGGCTGTTCTTTGTCGGGCTGGTGGTCCTTGTCCAGAAGGCATTCGCACTCCGCCCCGAGTATGCGGCCTTTCAGTCATCGGCGCTTCGAGCCCTCTCCACCGAAAGCATTGCCGCACGAGACCAACTACGCGGCGAGTTGGCGAAGCTAGCCGACTCGCAGCAGGACACCGTCTGGGCCAGAAGGATGCGGGGCATCGGTCGGTTCCTCAAGGAGCGGGTCTCGGCTGCGGGCCTAAAAGACCAACTGAAGTTCTTCTCCGAAACGGCAGCTGACACGCTGCATGACAGTCACTCGCTGCTACAGACGATCATCTGGGCGATCCCGATTATGGGTTTCTTGGGCACCGTGCTGGGTATCACGCTGGCCATCGCGAACGTGACGCCCGACAAGCTCGACACCTCATTGCCCGAAGTGACCAGCGGACTGGCGATCGCCTTCGACACCACGGCCATCGCGCTGCTGTTCTCGCTCGCACTGGTCTTCGGATCTCTGTTCGTGAAGCGGAACGAAGACACGATTTTGTCGATGGCCGAAGAGTCGGCCTTGAGCCTGTGCGGGGCCATGATTGACGGACCCGCGACTCCGGATAACTCGATCCTGCTGGCCGAGCAAGAGTCAGCACGTCGGCTGATCGAAAGCACCGGCAGTCTGATCGAGAAGCAGTCGGGGCAGTGGCAATTGTCGCTCGACACACTCCGCGAACGCTGGTCGGAAACGATCGACGCTCATCAGCAGCAGCTGAGCGAGTCGTTAATTTCCGGCACGGACAGCGCCATGGCAGCGCATGCTCAACAACTCGAAGCGGTGCGCAGCGAGTTCCTCACCGCCTGCCAACTCGTCTCGCAGCATGTGTCGTCCACGATCGAGAAGATCGAAGAGGACCGCCGCACCCACGACGCCGCGCGGCAGCAGGAACTGGAACACTGGACCACCATGCTGCGCGAGGACATCGGAGCCGCCGCCCGTCAGCAACAGTGGCACCTCCGCAATATGCTCGACGAGTTCGCCAGCCGCCTCGAAACCTGGCAGGGGAGCTTCCAGCACCTCGCCAGTGCGAGTGAGATACAGACCGCCGCACTCTCGCAACATAGCGAACACCTCATTCGCATCGTCGGCCACGAGGAGAACCTCACTGGCCTGCAACTGCGACTCAACGAGAACCTCGAATCGCTACGCGGCACCGAGAAATTCGAGGAGTCAATCCACAGCTTGAACGCCGCGATTCATCTGCTGACCGCCCGTGTGCATTCCCGAGCCGCGTAATCCTTTACTAGCCCGAAGCGTCAGCGAGGGAGTGCAGGCCAAGCACCCTCGCTGACGCTTCGGGCTAGTGATCGTCCCTCCCATTTCTTGATGAGACCCCCTCCCATGCGAGCCCCCGTGACGTGAGTCGTCGAAAGACCGGACAAGCTGTTTCCCTCTTTCCCTTTCTGGCCGTACTGATCAGTGCGATGGGGGCGCTGATCTTGTTGCTATTGGTCACGACCCGAAAGCTGCATAACGATGCAGTGGCGCGAGCGAAAGCGGAGCAGGCACTGGTCCAGGCCCAGAGCGATGCCGAGGCCGAAGCGGATCGCCAACAGACTCCGCTCCCATTGCCCGAGGACCACCCGGCCTTCCAGTCGAATGCCGCCAAGTTCGTGATTGCGGTCAAGGCCCCGTCGAAGCGACTGCTCCCTCCGCCGCCCCCGCAGGAGCCCGATCGCACACGGGAGAAAGAGCAACTGCGGCGTGAGTGGGAGGCCAAGACGGACGCCCTGCGCGCGAACTGGGAACGTCTTCAACAGCGACTGAGCGAGGCCCAGTCTCTCGTCATCTCAAAGGCCGAGCAGGAGGCCGATCTCGCTGCTGAACTCGCCCGCCTGCAAGAGGCGATTGACAAGCTGCGAGTTGAGAAGGGCGACCTCACCACCGACGCCGAGAAAGCCAAAACGACCAAGCAAACACTCGCTCAACAACTGGCCCAGCTGCAATCCGAACTCGAACGATTAAAGACCGAGAAGGCTGCACAGGCTGACAAGTTTCAACTGGTGCCGTACGTGGGGGCATCGCCGACTCGCCGACGGCCGATCATCATCGAGTGCGAAGCGAACACGATCCGCTTCGCCTCAGAGGAGATCACTCTTTCGGCCCGCGACATGTCTGGCTTCACGCCGGAATATAACCCCGTGCGAGCGGGGGCCGAGGCACTGCTGAAATACTGGGAGGCTCAGCGGCAAGCGGCCAGTTCTCTGGCGGCCATGCAGCCGGAGCCGTACTTGCTGTTCGTGATTCGGCCTGGTGGAACGGTGTCGTACTATGTCACGCGGCGGATGCTGGAAGGGCTGCCGGTCGATTCGGGATACGAGTTGGTGACGCAGTCGCAAGAACTCGTCTGGCCGGTCTCGACGCCCGACGCCAAGGTCGCCTGTCAAGAGGCAATCGGCGAGGTACTGGGTGTTCGCAACCGCCTGACCGCTCAGACGCCCGCAGGCCGCCTTCCGGTGTCGGACGAATTGCAGTATGAAGGCAAGAACGGGGAGTTTGTTTTGGAAGAGGTCCAGAAACTGCGGAACCCGGAGCAGAAGACCTTCGTCGGTGGGCAGCGGATCACTCGGCAGGAGCGACCTCGTAGCGGAGTTCCGAGTTACAAGGCTCCGACGGCACCCAATCGCGGGGGCTTTGTCGGGCCGAAGCTGGATGACCTGAAAGACGAGATGGGGAACATGCCCGCTCGACGACCCCCGACGCGTGATGAGCTGGCGGGGAACACGCCCGGGCAGGGCCGTCCCTTTCCATTTAAGGCACCTCCACGAGCGGGGACTGGCACGGGTGATGTCACTTCAACTGACTCCGCAGGACCACTCAACCCTGGTTCAAAGACGCCCGTTCGCAAGCTGCCACAGGGATGGAAGTCGCAGTACCCCGGAACCGAGGTCGATCCCGATCGTCTGCTGAGCATGACTCCTGAAGAGCGGGACCGGCACCTGCACCCACCCTCAACCCCCCGAGGACCAATGGGCAGTACTAAAGCCGGAGATCAGCCCGAGCCTGGACGCGGAGCGGGTGACAGTGCGGGGGAGGCAACCTCGCAGTTCGCCGACAGCGGAGAGGTCAACGATCTACTCTCCTCGCAAACCGCTCAACTGCAGAGTGGGGTGACCGCACGTCAGCCGCTCCAGCCACATGACCCCACCAACGGACTCCCACCCCAAGAGACTCGTCAGCCTGGCCAGCCCGGCGGTGATCACACCTCAGCTGTCGAGACCACCGACGACCCGGCTCTGTCTGGAGAATCGAAGCCAAGCGGCGTTGCGGGCGGCAAGGGCACCTTCTCTGGCGAAGGTTCCAGTAGCGCCGCAGCTCTGGACTCGATTCCTGTCCAACCCGGCGGGGCAGGGGGGCAAGCCGCTTCACCGACGGGTTCGCCGAACTCGACCGACGCCATACTCGAACAGCATCTCCCCCGCCCACTGCCGACTCCTTCGCCCAACAGCATTACGGCGGAACGGTACGTCGTGGTCACTATTGACTCAACTCACATTCAGATCGGCCAGCACGAGATCCCCATCGAAGAGGGGATGTCCTCACTCACACTGGAGACAGCGTTCTCGAAAGAACTCACCTCAGCCGCCCAGCGCTGGGGCCGTCCTCCCGCGGGGTTCCACTGGCAACCAGCCCTCCGCTTCCGCGTCCTCCCCGGCGGCAACCAATACTACGCCTGGCTCCAGTCAGCCAGCGAAGAGTGGGAGCTGCGAAACACCGTGGAGTACGTGTTTGATTGAGTGGGGGAACGTTGAGCGATGAGGGATGAGGGTTGAGGGATGAGGGTTGAGGGTTGAGCGAAAGACGCTCCTCGTTCAGCCCTCAAGGAGGAGTGAGCCACAGATGAACACCGATAAACACGGATGGGGAACGCGGAAAGTGGGCGGTGCTGGTTGTGGCACCGAGCACGAATCTCGCAAGCGACAGTACCACTCCGAACCCTCCTAATCCGTGTTCATCGGTGTTCATCCGTGGCTAA
>JAYSUV010000027.1:0-6621 GCA_043718945.1 Planctomycetota bacterium | reverse complement strand
AGACCCCCAGTACCTCGGCAAGGTGCGAATCATTAGCATTGAGCCGGATAGTGCGGTGTGCGAAGTGGTCGAATCCGCCAAGAACGGCATCATTGAGGAGGGCGACAATGTCACCACGAAGCTCTGAGGATCCGCAGCCAGACGTATACGTCGGACTGCTGTTTGTGTCACTGGCAGCCGTGATCACCGGGATTATTTTCCTGATGATCGAGCTGCGTCGGTACGACATGCTGTTTACGTAAGTTGAGCTAGGCGTCAGCCCAATCGGCTCACTCGCCCGGCGCGCCAGCGAGGGGCCGAGTGAAGCGAGGCGTGCCGCCAAGACGCTGCGAAAGCGGACAGTGAGTGTCCCACTCAGCGGTTCACACTCCCTCATGACGCCGAGAGCGTCCGCCCTCGCTGACGCGTCGGGTTGGTAAAGCCCGTGTCATTGGGCAGAAAGCCCAAGGGGTGCAACCCTTGGGCTTTAGACACTTTCTCCGCTACACTCTCTCCATCAGAAACGTCGCCCGTGTGGCGAGGGTCTTGAAGGATCAGAGAGTCATGAAGCGGATTGAACAAGTGGCGGGAACCGGTGTACCTCTGTTGCTAGATGACATCGATACCGACCGGATCATCCCGGCGCGTTTCTTGCGCTGCGTGAGTTTCGAGGGAATCGGCGAATACGCTTTCGAGGATGACCGAAAGCAAGACCCGACGCACCCCTTCAACAAGGCCGTCTACCGCTCCGGCAGCGTGCTGGTTGCCGGTCGCAACTTTGGTTGTGGGTCGAGCCGCGAGCATGCTCCGCAGTCGCTGATGCGTTGGGGAATTCAGGCGATCGTGGCCGAATCGTACGCCGAGATCTTTTTCGGCAACTGCACCTCGTTGGGCGTCCCCGCAGTGTGTGCCTCGCGCGGCGATCTCGAACAGATGGCCGCTGCAATCACAGCTGACCCGCAGACCTCCGTGAAGGTTGATCTGCTGGCCAAGACCGTGACCGTGGGGGCGAAGTCCTACCCGATCACAATGCCCAAGAGTGCCCACGAGTCGCTCACCACCGGTCAGTGGGACTTCCTGGGCCAACTCCTCGACGCCCAGCTCGCGATCCGCGAGACAGCTGCGAAGCTGCCGTATTTGAAGTCGTTCGCGGGATAGTGTCGGCGACTATCCCCTCTGTACCTCGAAGGGGTAAATAGAAGATAGCCCAGGGTTGGCGACCAACGGGAGCCTACCCTGGGTCACAGGACCAACTGAGATTGAACCCTGAAGGGGTTCTACAAGCGGGAAGTGAGTACAACCCCTTCAGGGTTGAGTCGAATGAGAGCCACGAATCCCAGGGTGCGCTCCCTTCGGTCGCGACTCTGGGCTATCCTCTACAACCCCTTCGGGGTACAGCAACATCTCATGACGAGAAAGCACACGATGCGACTGATCCCGATGGTGGCCTTGGCACTCGCCCTCTCTGTCATCTCTGCCCGCGCCGCCGACGTGTACGACTCCCCTGAAACGGCGAAGGCTGACCCGGATTTTCACTTGCAAGGCGAATACGCCACAAAGGGGACGGGGCTGCAAGTTGTCGCCCTGGGGGACGGCAAGTTCATGGCGGTGAAGTACCCCGGCGGACTTCCCGGAGCGGGTTACACCGGAACGGGCAAGCAGGTCGTTGAGGAAGAAGACGCCGACGCGACCAAGGCTCTCATCGCGGGCCTCAAGGTCGAGCGGGTCGAACGAGCCAGCCCCACGATTGGTGCCAAACCGCCCGAGGGAGCCGTGGTCCTGTTCGACGGCACGCCAGCCTCCATCGATAAGCACTGGAAGCCGGGGGCCAAGTTCGCGGATGGGCTGTTGCTCCAAGGCTGCACCAGTATTGACACCTTCCAGGATTGCACCGTCCACATCGAGTTCCGCACCCCCTTCATGCCCAAGGCTCGCGGCCAGGGGCGCGGCAACAGCGGCCTCTACTACCAGGGCCGGTTCGAGACGCAGATACTCGATTCGTTCGGCCTCGAAGGCAAGAACAACGAGACTGGCGGCATCTACACCATCCGCGACCCCGACCTCAATATGTGCCTGCCCCCGCTCACGTGGCAGACCTACGACTCCGATTTCACAGCCGCCCGCTATGTCGATGGCAAGAAGACCGCCAATGCCCGGCTGACCGTCCGCCTCAACGGCGTCGTTGTCCAGCCCGATACCGAACTCCCGAACACCACGACCGCAGCTCCGCTGGGTGAGTCACCCGAGCCGGGGCCGATGTACCTGCAAGACCACGGCACGCCCGTCCGCTATCGCAATATCTGGGTCGTGCCTCGCGACGCCCAGCGCGAAGCCCGCCGCCCGATTGTGCCGGGGTTCGAACGCTTCCATGCCCTCGCCAGCGGTGATCCGGTCGAGGGTGGCCACCTCCTCATTGGGGAACTCAGCTGCGCGAAGTGCCATGCCAATGAAGTGAAGTCAACATTCGGCGTCGACCCCAAGCAGGCCCCGATCCTCAGCGAAATCGGTCGTCGCGTCCGCCCCGAGTGGTACACGAAGTTCCTCACCGATCCGCAGGCCGCCAAGCCCGGCACCACAATGCCGCACATCTTCGCTGGCTGGGAACCCGCCGAGCGCGATGCGGCTGTGCAGGCTCTGGCTCACTTCATGGCCTCGACCGGGACGCCGATTGAACAGGGGAGCAACCGGGAAGCGGGCCAGCGGGGCAAGGATCTGTTCCATCAGATCGGCTGCACCGCGTGCCATGCCCCGCGCGATGAGTCAGCCACGGTCCCGCACGCGACCACGATCCCTCTGGGCAAGATCGAGAAGAAGTATACGATCGCCAGCCTGATCGAGTTCCTCAAGAACCCGCACGCCGCACGTCCCTCGGGTCGCATGCCGTCGATGCCGCTTAACGACCAGCAGTTCACCGACATTGCCAACTATCTGATCGGTGAAGAGGTCGGGAAGAACTCCTCGCCCTCGCTGCCGAAGAATCCCAACATGACCTTCAAGGCATACAAGGGCGACTGGAGTACACTGCCAGACTTCGACAAGCTGACGCCGACTCACGAGGGCGAATCGCGCGGCCTTGATCTGACAGTCGCCAAGCAGACCGGCAACTTCGGGATGCGATACGAAGGGGTGCTGCGGATCGAGCGCGACGGTAGCTACAACTTCCGTGTCGGCTCCGATGACGGCAGTGCCCTCTACATTGATGGTAAGAAGGTCGCCGACTCTGACGGCACTCATCCGCATCAGTTCGGCGAAGGTCGGGCCACACTGACGAAGGGGTTCCACCCGATTCGCGTGGACTACTTCCAGGGCGGCGGCGAGTGGACCCTCGAAGCCGAGATCGAAGGCCCCGGAATCTCCCTCCAGCCGATTCACAAGTACGTCTCCAAGACCCCCGAATCAGCTCTCACTCCCGAGCCAGAGAAGAAGCCCGAAGGGTTCGTCATCAATGACGAACTGGTCAAGCAGGGGCGCGAACTGTTCAGCCAGGTCGGCTGTGCGGCGTGCCACGAGATGAAGGTCAACGGCGAGCCACTGACCAGCCCGCCCGCCAAGGCGTTCGCCGCCCTCGACCCCACGCGCGGGTGCCTCGCCGTGAAACCGCCGGTCGGCAAAGACACGCGGGTGCCGGACTTCGCGCTCTCACCGATCCAACGTCTCGCGGTCATCGCGGCCCTCAAGACTCCAGCCCCCGAGGCCACCCCCAAAGCGGTGGTGCGGCAGACGATGACGACATTCAATTGCTTCGCCTGCCACGTCCGCGATGGACTCGGCGGACCGGAGTCGGTGCGGAATGCCCTGTTTACGACCACGATCCCCGAGATGGGCGACGAAGGCCGGTTGCCACCACCACTGGATGGGGTCGGAGACAAGATCAGCAAGGAATACCTTAGCCACATTCTCAACAACGGTGTTGACGATCGCCCCTACATGCGGGTCGCGATGCCCAAGTACGGCAACGGTCGGCTGGCCAAGTTGCACGAGACGCTGATCGCTCTCGACGAGAAGACAGCTGCCCCCGTCGTGGCGTTTGACCAAGCGGAATCGCGAGTTAAGTCGGCTGGTCGCCACTTGGTCGGTGACAAGGCGCTGGCCTGCGTGAAGTGCCACACCTTCGGCGACATTCGCGCGACCGGAATTCAAGCCATCGACATGCGGAAGATGACGCAGCGTCTGCGCGAGGACTGGTTCCGCCGGTATCTGTTCGATCCGCAAGCCTACCGCCCCGGCACTCGCATGCCGACCGGGTATCCCGAGGGAAAGGCGGTCGTACAGGACACCTTGGGTGGCAATCCGGCGAAGCAGATCGCCTCGATCTGGACCTACTTAAAGGACGGCGATAAGGCAGGGATTCCCGATGGACTACTGGCCGAAGTGATCGAACTGAAACCCGATGGCAAGCCGGTGATCTACCGCAACTTCATCGAGGGGCTCTCGCCACGCGGCATCGCAGTCGGTTATCCCGAGCACTGCAACATCGGCTGGGATGCCAACACGATGGGCCTGGGCCTCGTCTGGCACGGCAAGTTCATCGACGCCTCGAAGCACTGGGTCGGACGCGGTCCGGGGAACCAGTCGCCGCTCGGCGATCATGTGACCAAGATCGAGAACAGCTCGCCGGTGGCAACTCTCGCCTCAGCGGACACTCTGTGGCCGAACTCACCGCCGCGTGAACGCGGGTACAAGTTCCTGGGCTACGAGTTGGACGTTCAGGGACGACCGTCGTTCAAGTACCACGCCGGGTCGGTGACGGTGGTGGAATTCATCGAGCCCGTGGCAGCTGGAGACGAGGGCAACCTGCGGCGGCGACTCACGCTCTCTGCCGAGACTCCCGTCGAGGGCCTCCATGTCCGGGCCGCGTCGGGTAGCTCGATCGAGCCCGGACCAGAGAGCACCTTCGTTGTCGATAAGCTCTGGACTGTGAAAATCACTGGTGGGGCGGCCACGGTACGAGACTCGAACGGACGGAAGGAATTGCTCGTGCCGGTCACGCTCAAGGACGGCAAAGCCGAAGTCACGCTGGAACTGAAGTGGTGAGTGGGACGGGCACATCTGCCCGTCCGTCCTCTGTACGATGGGCAATCCTGCCCGTCGCCACCGGAGGTGGGCGTCTACTCAACAATCCCTCGTGTCGAGCGCTCTCCGAACCGCCCGTCTGCATGGGGATGTGCCAAGAAACTCGCTCCGCTTCGAAGACTTCGCGTCGCAGCTAAACTTCTGATTCCCCACTCCCCACTCCCCACTCCCCACTCCCCACTCCCCTTGACCGTCTCCCCCACCGAATACCCGTTCGCCTCCCACTGGCTCGACCTGTCCGGCCTGCGCTATCACTACGTCGATGAGGGAGCCGGGAAGCCGGTCCTGTTCGTCCACGGCAACCCCACGTGGAGCTTCGCCTGGCGGCGGTTTATTAAATCGCTCTCGCCGGAACATCGGGCGATCGCGGTCGATCACATCGGTTGTGGCTACAGCGACAAGCCGCAGGAGTACGCCTATACGATCGACTCGCATGTCGCGAACCTATGCCGGTTGATCGAGACGCTCGACCTTCGCGACATCACGCTGGTCGGCCACGACTGGGGCGGGTGCATCGGGATGGGTGCCGCTGTCGAGATGCCGGATCGGTTCTCGCGGTTCGTGCTGATGAACACCGGGGCCTTTCGCTCGAAGGCGATTCCCCTCCGCATCGCCGCCTGCCGTATTCCGGGCCTGGGCGAGATCGGTGTACGGGGACTCAATCTCTTCGCCGGTTCCGCATTGTGGATGGCGGTCGAGAAGCCCATGTCTCCCGAGGTCAAAGCCGGGTTCATCGCCCCGTATGACTCGTGGACCAATCGCATTGCCACGCACCGGTTCGTGACCGACATTCCTCTCGATCCCCATCATCCGAGCTACGATCGCTTGGTCAGGATCGAAGAGGGCCTGGCCCAGTTCCAGAACCACCCGATGAAACTTTTCTGGGGCGAAAAGGACTGGTGCTTTACCACTCAGTTCCTCGACGAGTGGACCCGCCGCTTCCCCAATGCTGCCGTCACCCGTTACACCGATGCCGGACACTACGTCTTCGAGGACGCCCACGAACGGATGATTCCGGAGCTGATGAACTTTCTTTCAACGCCAAGTTAATGCCGACTCAGTCCCAGATTGAGTTTTACCCATCAGGGAAGGACCATCAGGAATTTGCCTTCAGGCCCTTCAGGCTAGGGCTTCCAACGTCTGAAACACAGCAACTCTGCATCAATTCAACGAACGAGCAGATACCTCAGCCGCTCTGTGTCCCACTAGGGACAGCTGACAATAGCCCACCGCTTCAGCGGTGGGACTGGGGAACCTGGGCGACCCTAGTCCCGTCAGGGGCGACAGAGATTGGCACACAACTTGGTCATCGACGACCCACCACCGCTGCCCCTCTTCATCATTATGTACTCATGATCTTGTGATTCCTCTTCTGGCCATCACTGGCTGTTCGCGGTCGACGAGAAGAGGATCGCAAGATCATGACGACAAGATCATGAGGAAGGCTGGCTCGTGGGCCTCACGTTTTTTTGGTTCTTCCGCAGAATCTGTGGTAGTAGTCGAGCGAGAGAGTCATCCGGGAGTCCTGTGGGTCATGATGGAGTTGTCTAAGACTTCATCGGTGTCCCG
>JAYSUV010000260.1:0-14591 GCA_043718945.1 Planctomycetota bacterium | reverse complement strand
TGGAGCGAATTGATCCCCTCTTCGTGCCTTGGTGCCTTGGTGTGAGAATCCGCTTTCAATGGCATTTCGCCGCAGTGTGACATACTGGCCAGCCGTGGCCTCCATTTCGCTCGATCTTCGTAGGTCTTCCGTTAGGGTCGCTTGGCAACTCTCACAGGCACAAGTGGTTTCGTCAAATCCACCTGCTGCAGTTGATCTGCCTGCACCAGTCGATCCACTTTGATGATCTGAACCGTCAGCGCAGTCCCTGGCCCGGCATTTCCGACGATCTTCTCATCGATCTTGAACTGGCGATCAATCAGGCAGCCTTTATCGATATCGAACTTAATGGTGCCGTTGTACTTACGTTGCACTAGCTGTGTCTCTTGGAAGGGGTCACTGAGGGGAGAGAGTGAAACGGTGACCATCTTGATCGTCGCGATCTGGTGCTCAATACTCTGGAGTTCATACCTCCTCTGCAATTTGATCGTCCGATTGAGTTTGCTCTTCGCGTCGATCTGCACGCTGGCCTCGAAATTGTCTTTCCAGGTTTCCCCAATCGCCACGGGTTGTTCCGGGAGCTGGAACATCAAGTCGTACTGCTCGACATTGGCGGTGAGATCCTGTGTGGAGGGACTCACTTTCCCCAAGGCAGTCAGCAGGGCGGGCACAGGCTTCCCGATGGACTGATGCACCCCGGCAAACTCGGTAGGAACATGTGCGGCGTCTGTGCTATCGTACAGTGAATCGACTCCCTCATTTTTAGCAGTCATCCGAGCTCGGTCAATCATCAATTCGACCTCAGCAGAACCATCCCCATTCAGGCTCAGCACCTTGATATGTCGGATATTCATGGAGGTGTGTGGAATCATTTGTCTGGCCTGAGAGTGCTCCACCAGATATTCCGCATCATTCTGCGTGACGTAGTGCAACTCCTGCCCCGGAGAAAATTTGAATCGCAGCTGATATGTCGCCGGTGATTCGGCAAGCGCGTGAGTACAGGCCGCTCCGCAGAGGAATCCCACAAGAGCCAAACGGGCGAAGATGGGTGGTGGTAATTGAGGCATTGGGAGTCGCTCCATCGAATGGTCCACCTGTCCCACATCCACCCGCTCGATGCATTCGAGGTGGCGGCGGATACGTCAGATCACTGACTGATTTGTATGCCATCTCTCGAAATCGACAAAGGTCATTTCCTGCACGAGACGGACTCAACTAGTCACTGCTTTTGCCTGGCTCCGGACGGACTGCCCGCGTGTGAATCCTGGCCCAGAAATGTTTACGCAGAGTGATGCAACTTCCCACGCGTGGATGAGGCGTTCCGAGGGGTTGCTGTCTCAGAGTGTCGAATCGCCGGACGATGCGTTCAGCGCGAGTCCTAATGAAGGTGCGCTTTCTGACGAATGGCGCAGCCAATCAGTCGGGCTGGCTTTCTCCCCACTGAATTCGCCAGGTACGCCATGTCCTGCGAGTGAAGATGGCTGGGTCCAGCCGATCAGGACTGAGTGTGGATATTCCCAAGTGTCGGCATGGATGGGGCGGTGTCCGCACAATCGGACTGTTCGATTCGTCGGGTCGAATCCTCAGATTCGTCAGGACTTCACGAAATCCACGCAGGCGAATCGTTGCTGTCCATGGACACAAGACTTGATGCGTAGAATTCGGCACGGGTGGGGTTCCAAACTCACCCCGTTCCGGACAGCGAGACATACATTGGAAGCAGACGGAGTTTTGTCTCGAAGCCACGGATTGTGGCTTCGCTGTCACGGGAGACTGATTCTACGAAGTTGAGGTTGCCATGCCACGTCAAGATGCACTCCTGCGGCTGTACCGGCAACTCCTCGCCCAGCGAGAGGAGTTGCAACACCAATTGGCCTTGGACATTTCCCATGCCGGAGACTCCGGCAGCGCGATGGGGGATTCCGCCGACATGGCCAATGACGATGTCGAACGCGAATTGAGTTCCCAACTGGCTTCGCTGGAAAGCCGGGAGCTGGAACAGATTGAGGCTGCGATCCTGGCCTTGCAGCAGGGGCGCTATGGCACTTGTGATGAGTGTCAGCAGGCCATCCCACTGGCCCGGTTGCAGGCACTCCCGCAGTCGACGACCTGCATTGGCTGCCAACGCAGCGAAGAGCGGGGCGGACACAAGAAGGGGGCTCGCACCAATTGGACCACAGCCTGGCGCGATGAGGTGCGAGCGCTGGATGTGGCGACGACACTTGAGAATTTAAGTATCCCCGTCGATCGGTGATGTGCTGACTGTGTGACACGAACACAGGGACGGCAAGTCGCACGGTCGATGAAGTCGATACTGGGAGAGGCAACATGGAAGTCCGCAAGTCGCTCATCGTCGGAACCGCTTTGACCTTGGGTCTGGTGGTGGCGGCTTGGGCCATTCCCGGAATCTCCACTTCGCCGGTTCGTGCTCAGACTCCCTCGGCGAGTCGGGTGCGTGATGTGCTGCCGCGTGGTGTACTCGACGATGCCGGTGAGCAACTCGCCCGCATCTCCGCCCATGTGCAGGGCTCGGTGGTCCACATCGAGAGTAAACGTGAAGGTCGCAGCGGGAGTACGATCGAAGAGACTGGCTCCGGGATCATCATGCGGAGCGTCCGCTCTCCCAAACTGTTTGTCGTGACTAACCGGCACGTCATCCGCGGCTCGACCCCCAAGCGGATTCAGATCAAGCTGCAAGATGGACAGATCATTCACCCGACCGAGGTGATCGAAGACGCGCCGACTGATGTCGCGGTGCTGCTATTGGCCGAGACGAATCTGAGTTCGTCCGGGTGGGGCGACAGCGACAACCTGGACATCGGGCACATGGTTCTGGCCATGGGGAGCCCGTTCGGGCTGAGTCAGTCGGTCACACTGGGGATCATCAGTGCCAAGGGGCGGCGATCGCTCGTGCTGGGGGACAAGGGCGAAGATGTCATCAACCAGGACTTCCTGCAAACCGATGCCGCCATCAATCCGGGAAATAGCGGTGGACCGCTCGTCGACCTGCAAGGCCGCGTCGTCGGCATCAACACCGCCATCGCCTCACAAGGCGGCGGCAACGAAGGGATCGGCTTCAGCATCCCCAGTAACCTCTGCAAACAAGTCGTCGAGCAACTGCTCGAACATGGTCGGGTGCAACGGGCCTTTCTCGGTGTGCGTCTCGATGAAGAGTTCGACGATGCAGCTGCACGTCAACTGCGACTCAATAAGGTTCAGGGAGCGCGCGTCGTCCAAATCTATGGCGACACACCGGCCGAGGTCGCGGGTTTACAGATCGACGATGTCGTCTTGACGTTTGATGGCCAGAAAATTGAGGATCAAAGCCACCTGATTCACCTGGTGAGCCTGACGCCGGTCAACAAAACGGTCCGGATGGAAGTGTTGCGCAGCGGGTCACGGATCAATGTGGATGTCCGCCTGACCGAGCGGAAGCCGAGTACCACCAGCCAGCGGGACGATCAGCCCGGCCCCTTTCAGCTCAACTCGTTCTCCGAGCGCCGGGTCAGACCAACCGGGCTGACTGTTGTGACCCTTGATGAGTCGTTGTCCTTGCAAGTTGGCTGTCGTCCGGGAGTGCAAGGCGTGCTGGTGACACATCGCTCTGGCCGTCCCGATGATGCCGAGGCGTTGCAATTGTATGACGTGATCGAAGAGGCCGGTCGCCAACCAGTCCAGGATCCAGCTGAGCTGGAGCGAATCATCGCCGATTCCACTGGCCCCCTGCTCCTTAAAGTCAGTCGAACAATCGAAGGAGTGACGGAGACCCGCTTGGTCCTCTGGAGTTCGCCGGACGCTCAATAGTCCGAAGGAATGGACCGTCACCTCGTCGTTTCTGATATTTTCAGGGATGGGACTGGAGTAATGACGGGGCCAGCGGTTAATTTAAGCAGAGTGGTGCCTCGTCTGTCTCTCATTCTTGGCTCGTTCTGAGTCACCACATCCCCGTCAAATCTGAAAAGGCATCTGGCCATGGCGAATGAGGCAAGTCCGACCGGTGAGAAGCCCTGTCCCGACTGTGGGGAAATGGTCCGCCCGAACTCGGTGCGGTGCTGGAACTGCGGCGGATTCATGCGCAAAGACATGGCCGTCAAATACCAGCAGATGCAGCTGAACCCCAAGCCGCTCACCTATCTGGAGATGAGTGAGAAGGACATGGGAGCGCTGCCGCTGGCCGGTGATGATGACGACGACTTCGAACTCTCGGTCCCGATGATGCAGTCGTCGGCGTTTACGGTCCCGTCCGCCTCATCGGGCCCAGTCCGGATCGAGCCACCGAAGGATGTGTCGGATCTGCCCTCATTGGCCCCGTCTCCGCTCATGCCACTGGGTGGCTTCGGAGCTGCGGACGATTCATCTCCGTTGCCGTCCCTGAGCCCGCTCGGTTCCACTTCCCCCAAGTCGGAACGTCCCAAGTCCGAGGACGATGCCCTGTTCGACATGGTCACACAGGATGTCTCCGAGTCCGAACAACGCAAGAAGAAACGCCGCCCGAACAGCTTGTCGGGCGGAGTCCGCACCGCGACCGGCGGGTTCATTATCTACTGTCCCTATGGTTGCCGGTTCGAGGTCAAGGACGCACATCGCGGGATGCAAGGGCGGTGTCCCCGGTGCCGTGCTGCGTTTATTGTCCCCGTCGATCCACCGGATTATTCGGTCGCCAAGAAGTCCGCCGAGGGGCCAGCAGCAGGTGCTGCGGCGACTGGCCCGCAGGACGCTGCGGGAGCCTTCTCGGGCTGGATGAAGGATCTGCACCTGCACACGGTCAGCCCTGACAAGCTGAAACTCAAAGCCGACAGTCTGCTCAAAGAGTTCGTGGAGTATGACGTGGCATTTGCGGCGGACCAGATGCTGATCGTGAATATCGCCCCCAAGAAAGCGGGCGGGCTCTTCGGCGGTGGCGGCGGCGACAAGAAGAAGACTGAAGCCCGCGATGCGATGCTGCAGCACCTGAAAGACGGCAAGCCCTTCACGGAGCTACCCGGCACCGATAAGCAAGTCTTCACGGTCGACCAAGTGCGACAGCTCAGAGTCGTTCAGCCCGTGGCCAACCGGGCCGAGTCGCTCTTCGCCGGGATTGCGGTTTTCGGCACTGGGCGTATCGCCGTGCAGTTGCCCTATGCCGATGACCCGAATGCACTCCCACAATATCTGTCATTTAGTCTGTCCGAGTTCCGCGTTTTGGCCAAGGCGCTGCATGATCGGTACGGCCTGACCGGGTTTGGGGCTGCGTGCGGGGCACCACTGGAGGATGCGTTCGACGAGTTCGCCTGCCACACGACGAAGGGGCCGATTCGTGTGCTTCGCCAACAGGAGTACTATAAGGCCGACCCGAGTTTCAAACTCGCCACGGTCGGCTACCAGTGCGCTTCCTGCAAACTCACCCTCAGTGAAGAGGGCCGCGCGCGGGACAGCTTCGGCGGCAAAGACGGCAAGGCGATCGCCAAGGCCAAGTGCCCGAAGTGCCAGCAGAAATTCGGAGACAATCAGTTGATGTCACTGGCACCCGCTGCTCCAGAAGCTCCGCCCAAACCGTAGGCGATGTCGCTCCGCGACTCGCATTCCGTCGGAGGGCAGACTCGTAACAAACGCACAACTGGTTGCGAAGAGTGAGCGACCATCGGCGGTGTGTCGTCTCTCGCTCCGCGAAAGAGCGTCCTATCTCGGTGCGAAAGGCGACACAGCCAGTGCCCCTCTTCTCCCAAACTCTCTGATTGAAACCCCAGTTGACCTCAAGGATTGTTCATGATTCGCGTCGCCATCCTCGGAGCCACGGGATACACCGCTTACGAACTGATGCGGTTGCTGGTGCGACATCCGCAGGCTCAGATCACCGTCGTGACGAGTCGAACGGAGACCTCGCACATCTCGCAGGTGCATCCGGCGCTCTACGGTCGGCTCGATCTGCGCATGGAGAACCCATCGCCCGAGGAATTGGCGGAGCGGGCTGATGTCGTCTTCTGCTGTCTGCCGCATGTGGCGAGTATGGAGACGGTGCCGAAGCTTCTGTCGGCGGGGCTGAAGGTGATTGATCTGTCGGCGGATTACCGGCTGAAAGATCCGGGTGTCTATGAGACCTGGTACAAGCATGTGCATACCGACCCGACGCGATTGGGGACGACGGTGTACGGGTTGCCGGAACTGTTTGCTGACCGCATTCCGGGGCAATCGCTGATCGCGAATCCGGGGTGCTATACGAGTACGTCGATCCTCGCGCTGGCTCCGTTGCTGGCCGAGAAGTTGATCGAGCCGACGGGGATCATCATTGATGCCAAGAGCGGCGTGTCGGGAGCGGGACGCACCCCCAAGGTGAACATCCTCTACGCGGAGTGCAATGAGAACTTCTCGGCGTACTCGGTCGGCGATCATCGCCACACGCCCGAGATCGAGCAGGTTCTGAGCGAGGTCAGCGGTCAGCGGGTCGAGGTGATCTTCACCCCGCATCTGGTCCCCATGGATCGCGGCATCCTGGCCACGATCTACGCCACCCCGACCGGCCCGGTGACACAGACTCAACTCCTGGAGGCCATGCGCCGCTACTACGCCGGCAAGCCGTTCGTTCGTGTGGTCGATCATCTGCCGCGGACCAAGGATGTGGCTTACACCAACTACTGCGACATCACGGCGCGGGTGGTGCGAAACAAGGTGTTGGTCTTCGGAGCACTCGACAACCTCATCAAGGGAGCCTCCGGCGTGGCCGTGCAGAACTTCAACCTGATGTTCGGGTTCGCCGAGGGGACGGCGCTCGAGGCGTAGTCCTTATCTCATGCGAACGTGTAGTGTCTCACAACAGGTCACACACAACGATGATCAATTCCTCCTCGATCGGCGACCCAGCTTGCTTCCTGACGCTCGCTCACCTGGAGGAGCAACTCCATCAGTTGCCCCCCGCCGCGCGGGATTGCGGCGTGGTCAGACGAATTCTGGTACGACACGAGGGCGGCGTGCGCCAGCTCTTGGAAACGACTGAGCTGACGGTCGATGGAGGACTCGTCGGCGACTCCTGGAGCCGCGACCCCCAGCGTGATCCGCAGGCTCAATTAGCCGTGATGCAAGAGGGTGTCGCCCAGCTCATCGCCAATGGCCAGCCCCCGGAATTGGCGGGTGACAATCTCTGGCTCGACCTCGACCTCTCAGCTGCCAACCTGCCACCTGGGAGCCAACTGCGCGCGGGCACCGTTCTGCTGGAGGTGACTCCGCTCCCTCATAATGGGTGCAGCAAGTTCCGAGCTCGATTTGGCGACGGCGGCTTGCGACTCGTGGCTCAACCATCGACTCGGCCCTTGAATCTTCGCGGGATCTATCTGCGAGTGATCGAGTCGGGGCAAGTGAGCGTGGGGGATGTCGTCGAAGTTCTCCCTCAATCCTCGTGAATTGACGGAACCCCTGTCGCGCGATGCGGAGTGGTGGGAACTCCTCGGGCACTCATTTGCCTATCTCCGCCACGATGGGCACAATCTGTCGATCCCCAGAGAGCTGGCGACATCCGCTCGTTACGCCTTGATTCACACGTTTGGAATTCACCTCATGGATCTGCTCACCACACTCTCCGGTTCGCTCATGGAAGGGTTCTTCCCTGCCGGTTGGGATCTGGCCAAGATCGATGCCTGTGTCGATGCCAACCCGGCGACGATCACGGAACGACAGAAGTGGTGGCACCCGAAGTTCCAGCCGTTTCCGTGTCAGACGCTGGCCGACTTCGATACCTATATGGGACACGAGATCGCCCAGTTGATCCGCCGCACACGTGACGCGGGGCAGAAGCTGGCGATGATCCTGCCGGTGGGGCCGATGGGGATGTACCGCTGGGCGGTGTATTTCCTGACCGAGTGGGGCGTCTCGTGCGACCATGTCTATGGCTTCAACATGGACGAGTGGAGCGATGCCCAAGGGAATACGCTGCCGTCTGACAACCCCGGAGCGTTTCAGTACGCGATGGAGCATGCGTTCTACGGACCGCTGGGGAAGCTGACCGTGCCGAAGAAGCAGCGGCACTTCGCGACCAAGAAAGTGCTGCCGACGTACGCCGAGCGGATCGGTGAGTTGAAGGCCAATGGGGCCTTGCTGTCAGTCGCCTTCGGCATTGGCCGCGTCTGTCACATCGCCTTCTGGGAACCGCACTTCGCAGCTGAGTTCAAGAGCGAGGCCGAGTGGAAGGCCCAGACGCACCGATTGGGGGCGAAGCTGCACCCGCTGACGATCGAGCAGAACGCGATCACGAGTTTCAAGAGCCGGACGACGCTGGTCCCGGCCTTTGCGAACACGATCGGGCCGGGTCTGTTCCTGAATGCCGACTATATCATCGGCGGAGCGGACGGGGCACTCGGACGCGGGATGATGTGGCAGGGGCTGAGCCTGTGGATGACGCTGAGGCACAAGCCAACCTCGTGGATTCCGTCGACGTACATGCCGACACAAGCCGGGCGGTTGTTCTTCCTCGAGGAACTCGCCGGTCCGCTGGTGGCCGAGTGCAATTGAGGCGTTCCCTCGTCGCGGAGGACGTCAGAATTCTGTGACGAGGAGGGCCATGGGAAATGGGTGGAAAACTCAGCGGCCCGTTGTGTTCGTGGTGCCGCTGTTACTGCCCTGGAAGGAGAATACGGCCACATCGATGATCTGATTGAAGGACGGGCTGATCGCCATCCGGACGTAGCGGCGGTCCGCAGACACGACGGCTTGAACGGCCAGGTTGGTCCCTTCCGGGATGATGCTGATCCCCGGAGCGAACCCGACCCCGCCGAATGCTCCGCTTCCCCCCGCGGGGACAACGCCTTGCTGGCGCGATTGCTGCATTTCAGCGACGGCTTGGCGGACCTCGCGGTTGACGACCCGTCGCGCGGGTCGTCCCGCTTGGCTGGCGACCCGCTCCCAGTCGCGCGCGACGCCTTGGGGAACTGCGAGTAATGCGGCCCGACGCTGTTCACGACGCCCGTCTTCAAGAGTCAATTTCACGACGATTGCGTTGGTCTCATCGAACTGAATCGTCCGTGTCACTTTCTTTTCGGAGGCGCTCCCGGCATGGGTCACGATCGTCAGAATCGCCCGGTTCCCCACGATCTTGCCGGAGACCTTCTTCACCGTCAGTGCATACTCCCCGCTAAAACCCATAGGACAGACGAAGTCTTCGTGGCAGTTTTCCGGCTGGGGACCGAAACCATCATTGAGCAGCGTGCCGCCCCCCGCAGATTCTCGCATCTCAAAGGAAGAGATTCCCCCGGCGGGGTCTGTCACCGAGAGATCGAGATCCCCAGTGCCGTTCCACTGGAGACGCACTCGCAAGTCGCGACGGCGAGCCTCGGTCGCCTGTTCATCGAGTTGAGTGAGGAGGTCTTTCCGCTGGGCCAGTTGCAGTCTTTTTCGCGTCTCCATGAGCAGGTCTTCGGCCTGCTCATGCAAACGTTGATGGTCGACTCCCCATCCATGTCGCAGCACACCGCACGCTGCCCAAATCGCATCCTCAGTGACCTCGGTTTTCGCAGCGAGCTTCATGCTGAGTGAGTAGGGTTCGGGACGATCGGGGGACATCCGTGCGGCCTGCCGATACATCCGCAGGGCAGACGCATCTCTCCCGAAATTACTGAGATAGGCCCCGGAGTACATCATCGATTCATAGGTCGCGTTGCCGAAGTCCGCGATCGACAGCACGACCCGCTCGACTTCGGCTTTGGGGTATTTGGCCATCTCCATCGTGACGGCCAGCACCTCGTACATCCACGGCTGGGCTTGTCCCTCGATAATGGCGGCATTCAAAAGCGCGATGACATGTTCGTGCTGCTGCTGCTCCGTGAGGTAGGTCACATGCCTCTGGACCGATCTGAGCGAGGGCTTGGTCTTCGTGAAAAAAGGACGCCAGACCTCGGGACCGGAGGTGTTGCAGTCCGGAAAACCAGACACGGGCTTTAACTCGGTAGCCCCTGTGATGCGGAGTGTTCCAGGAGCCGTGGTGCGGACGACAGGAGGCGAGTTCACCGCAGGCTTGTCCAAACCGGGAGGGGAAACGCCAACAGCGGCCCCCGGGGCATTCCCCGAGTTCCGCTGTTTGGCTTGTCCCCGAGGGGCAGTCACCCGCGCAAGACCCTCAGATTGCGTAGATTCCGTCAGTTCAGCCGGTTTTTTTTTCCAGCATCCGCCAGCGGCGCACGAGCCGCGTGAGGCACACTGAAGATCCCTTGGCCACCACCGCCGCCTTGTTGCTGGCCACCTTGCTGCTGGCCACCCTGCTGGCCCTGCTGCTGACCACCGCCGACTCCACCACCACCCTGGAGGGGTTGGATGGGGATGACTAGGTCACCGACGGGGTAGACTCGGGTTTGGTACTTCTCCAAGGCTTTTTCTTCGGTCGTGATCTTCATCACTTCGTCTTCGATCACGTAGGTCAGTGGGGTGCCGTTGACATTTTCCAGCATCAACTTCAGGGCACTCCGCAGGGAAATCCCCGAGATGACGAGGTTAATCCGAGTTTCCGCATCGAGACCCGCATCGGTCAACGCCTGCTCATCCAAGCGGATGGGAATGTTGTGCAGTTGTTGGATGAAGTCCACGACTTCCTTCAAGGTGTTGTCGGGGAACTCCAGAGAGGTCTCGGAGTCCAAGGCACGGGAGATCTTCTGCTCGTTTTCGCTGTCCTTGTGCAGGTCCACCGATTTCCACTTCTCCCGCTTGAGCGTGAGCTGTTGCCAAACCGCAGCGGGTGGATAGCGAACGGGCGGCTCATCAGGAAACGGAACGTGGGAAAGCTCCACCTGATAAAGGGTCTCCAGGAACCGGTCGTACCTTAGAGACTGCAAGTGTTCGGACTTGGAGAGCTGTCCAGCTGCTTCAGAAACGAAGACCGTGGCAGCCCCGGTCGATGAGTTGGGTGCCAGGGATTCAATGATGCGAGCGACGGCCTCGGCTTCTTCGAAGGCATTCTCGTCTCCATGGTAACCATCATCCATCAAGGCTCGAATGCGGTCCACCAGTTGTTTCAGTTTCTCGTCCTGTTCGGCCTCGAAATCAATGACACGCTCTTGAGCTTCCTGCTCCGCGCGGCGTTGCTCGCTGGCTTGGATGCGAATCTGAAGGACATCCTGCTTGTTCCGGAGGTCCGTCAGGGCTGCATCGGCCTGCTTCAGTAACCGCATTTTCTCATCGGCGTCGATGTCCATGCTGGATTTAATGGCCCCGCGACTGCCTTCCAACAGCGTCACAGCCGCTTCCGGAGAAATCGAGAGAGCTTCCTTGGCTTGCTTGATGTCGATTTCCAGTTGCTGCTGTAACTTCTGGGTGCGTGCTTTACGACGGGCTTCTTCTTGGGCAATGGGCGACAGATCGATCGGATTCAATCGATTGCCCAATGGCAACTCGGCCTCGGCTACGGGCGGCTCGGGAGTCGGAGCTTCCGGAACCGGGGCCGCAGCATCTGCGGGGGTCTTCTCGGCGGCCTCTTCCTGAAGAGCAACCGTTTGCACTTTCAGCTTGCCCACACGGTTCTTGATCCCTGTGGCGTGAACGTTCCCCGGATCCAGCTGGCGGAGTTCATCCGTCACGGCATCGGCTTGAGCGATATCCCCCTTGAAGAGTAAATTGTCAGCTGTGATTTCCAGCTGCTCGACACGGTCTGCGAAGGACTGCCGTGCCGCTTGCAAGAACTTGACACCCGCAAACGGGACAGTCAATCCGTTGGAAGCAGTCGCCTCGTCCCAGAAACCGGCCAGGTACTGGTTCCCCTTCTGGAACTTGGCTTCCGGAACGTTCCAGGACAACTCACCCTCGGATGTCTGCACGGAGAGCGACGCCCCCGCAGCCCACTGTCCCCGTGCCAGATAAAACGTCTCGCGATCCGATCGCAAAGGGAGCGCTTGCTGAGGGACGACTTCCGCGTCCTGCCAGTGAACAGCCAGCGATGTCGGGTAAATCACTGGCAGATCGATCGCCGTGGCCAACTGTTGTCCGATGGTTGCTGCTTCGATTGACTCATGATCGATCAGGGCCATTCCCCCGGTCATCTGAGCCAGATTTCCCACCAGACGCAGGTCTTTATTCGCTCCGACGGCGAAACCGTGGATCGGGATCTGCCGGTCACGCAGTGATGTCACGAGTGCCTGCATCTCATCCAGTTGGATCAGCTGAGCAGAACTCATCCCGTCGCCAATGTAGACGATCGAAGAGGCACGGCCAGTCTGGATTTGGGCAGTCGCCGTGTTCAGTGCCGACAGCAAATCGGTAGCACCAGCCGGCAGGCGGTTTTGCAAGGTCGTGATCGACAGGGTGGCTGCCTGTTGAGGAGACACGAACCCGTTTGTCAGAGAGGTCGACTGCATGTCGATGGCCGACACCTGCACCCGGTCTGTTTCCGGGAGTGCGGCCAGCAAGGCTGCCAGAACCTCAATCGCCATTGTGCGGTGTTCGCCGACCTGGCTCGCCGAAGTGTCCACCAAGATCACATGGTCATGGGGAACGGCAGGGGCCTGGCTCGACGGTCCCTTCAGGGAAACCGCAAAATAGGAGTGACCATCGAGCGCCTGGTGACTGTAAACCACCGCAGCATCGGTGATCGGGTCAGTGGCCCACACGGGACTCACGGCAGCCAAACCAGCTAGCCAAGCGAACGCATTCACTTTGAAGGAACGCATACTCCAACTCCTCAGGAAGACCCTGATCTTGAACAGCCAGCACGCCCACAGTCGTACCGGACACTTGAAACATCAGACAGGACGGCACTGTGCAGGCACGATCCGCGCCAAGCACTGAGTCTATCACCTCACTCGACCGACCCCCAAACAGATTCCGTCCCAATTCTTGCACATTTGCAGTCCCGAGGACGGATCACCTCGGCTTTGTCGGCAGGACCGACACGCCCGGTCTCTTCGGACTACTTCACAGTCTCGAATGGAGACTCTACTTCACAGACCCAAATGGAGACTTTCCTCCGGACAGAGACAGTTTCGCTCGTTCCGCCAGGACTTTCTCGAGCCGAGTCCGCGAATAGAGCCGCACCAGTTGATCGTTGTGGAGCAGTCGCCCCTGCTCATCGGTGGTTAATGCTTCGAGGATTTCTGGCTTCACTCGGCGCGCGTAGAGGGCGGCAAAGGACTCGGGATCCACTCCCTGCCCGGATTGGAGGTCTTCCATGGCGTTCCCTCCGCCGCTGAGGATCAGGAAGGCGTTCGGAGTCTCGCTGAGCCCCTCGTATTGCCCATCCTGCTGAAGGGCATCCATGGCGGCTTTCAGCGATTCGTGAGCCGCCTGCACCTTGGATGCGGTCCCCTCCGACAACCCCCCATCCGCGTCTTGAGCGATCAGGCTCACTGACCCCGGGTGCGAACCGGAACCACAACAATAGCCAAGCACCAACATGGCCAATCCACAGGCCAGCGTCTGGTATTTCATGAGTGAGAACCTCTCGTGAGTGGAGAACACCCGGGGAGCCACTCCACGGGTCGATGAACACTGATGGTAACAACGTGTCTTCGGCGGATGCCAGACCCAAATGAACCAAATCCTGTGTCAGGCCGCCTTGCGGTCACTGGTCGACTCGGCACTGGAAGCCGGAAAGGGCACGACGTGCGGAGAGGAGCGCTGGCTCGATCCCCGCACTTTGTTTCCAATTTTCTGGCTGATCAGCATCATGATCAGACATCCACCAAATACGATCACACATCCGAGAATGGCGACCTGATCATCCGAGAGTTGAACAGCAAGTGACATGGGAGGCAGGCTCCAATCTCTTCAGTGACGGAAACAATCGACCAGCAACCTCACCGATTACGGGCCAGTCCCGTGCTGATTGCTTCCGCGCGAGTCCACGGTGAGTTTCGTCGGACACGATGTCTCTCCTGCAGTCGGCCATAAAGAAACGACTGAGACGGAACCGAACAAGGATTGAGCCTCGACGTGGGCAGGCTCTGACGCTAAGTTTGATCCTGCCGATCGTACTGAATGGACGTGAATCGCTGAGACGGCAGGCCATCTCGGCTTCCGAAACTGTCAAGAATACTCACGGATGTTTTTGCTGAGGAACAGGGAATCTCTTGCATCGACATTGACAGTTGGGATAGTATGAATCAACTTACGCTGATGGACTGTCGATCATGTCAGGTGTGATTCGATGATCCTCGTTTTGAGAAACCGTCACCTGCTGGCAGGATGTTCTCATGATTGACTTTCGATTCGGCCCCACGCACAAAAACTGCGAAGGCACCTCTCGACGCAACTTCATGCGGGTCGGCGGACTCGGGTTGTCCGCAGTCACGCTCTCCCAGCTGATGCGGGGGCAGGCTCAAGCAGCGGGGGCACCCAGTGCGACGCCTCAGAAATCGGTGATCTGGCTGTGGCTCAGCGGGGGACCGACTCAGATCGAGACCTTCGATCCCAAGATGACTGCTCCCTCAGAATACCGCAGCGTCACCGGCGAGGTGAAGACGGTGCTGCCGGGTGTCACTCTCGGCGGGAACTTCGAACGCATGGCGAAGATCGCCGACAAGATGGCGTTTGTTCGCTCGTTCGCTCACACCAATAGTGGTCACAGCGGAGGCACCCACTACATCATGACCGGCTACGACAATCGTCTGGCCGACAACGGAGCGGTGGCTGACCGGCCATTCCCTGGTTCGATTGTCTCGCGCGTCCGT